>NZ_AP025286.1:2495634-2807588 GCF_036492245.1 Treponema bryantii
CGGATTTTGAGTCCGATTTGTGATTGCCCGGCCGGAAATCATTTTAAAAACTTTACAAAGAGGTTGTTATATGAACAATTTAAATTCTTTGATTCTGGAAGGAAACCTTGTAAGAGATTCAGTTCTTTCTGAACCTGCACCAGGTTTTAAGAAATGTATGTTTACAATTGGCGTCAACCGTTTCTACAAGAACAGAAACAATCAGGATGTAAATGAAGCATCATTCTTTGATGTTGAAGCGTATGGAAATATGGCCGAATACTGCGGGGAAAAAGCTAAAAAGGGACGCGGTGTTCGTGTCGTAGGAAGACTTAAACAGGACACCTGGAAGGACAGTAATGGTAAGAGTACAAGCAAGGTGTACGTGGTTGCAGAACACATTGAGTATAAGCCTGTTAAAAAGACAGAGGCAGCGGAAGAAACCGCTGCCCCGGAACAGAAAGTTGAAGCAGAACAGGAAACTGCTCCAGCTCAGACAACTGAGGAGGAGGCAGTATTCTAGCGACGCTTGCCGCTGCCACCGCGGTTCGGTTTGCTATAACCACCACGGGCAGGCTTACCTGCTTTTTGTGCAGCGGCAGCCTTACGCTCTGCAGCTCTTTCATTAGAAAGTCTGTATTCTTCCATTTGCTGAGGGGAATAGAAACCGTCTTTCCAGTTGAAACGTGAAACTCCTGGAAGCGGCTGACCTTTCAGCATGGAAGTTGTAATAGCCTTTATCTGACTGCGGGAAACCTTAGTCTTTGAGAAGTCTATAAGCAGACGCTTAAAGCCTGAACTTGTAATAAAGTCAGTTTTATCAGTAATAGCAAAAGGCTCTTCCGGCATAACAAAGGAACCGTCAGCTGTTGAGTTTACCTTGAATACAGAATTTTCCTTGTCTTCAAAATATGTAAAGTCATAATCAGAAGGAAGCTTAAAACGCATACGGAACAAAGCCGGATAAGCAAAAACCGGAACAAGTACACGGGCCCGGACATTCTGTTCCCAGGTTGCTTCAAGGTTACGGCGGCTGTTTTCGTAAGGCATGATGAATGCACCAACATTCTGATTTTCAAGCCAGCTTACAGCCCAGCGGTTGAAGGTGTACAGATAAGGACCTGCAATAATATTTGTCTTAGTACCTTTAAGCATCTGAAGATGTGCTATATTGTTTGCAACAAAGTTCATGTAGCCGTCTTCAATAAGGCGGTCAAGTTCTTCTTTGAGCTTATCTTCCTGTGCTGCTGAACAGAACGGATCAAGAGAAATATAAATCTGCTTTTTAGAGAAAGGCAGAACAGTTTTATGATTAAGCAGGTCGTAAGCAGTTTCGCTGTTGTATTCGAGAATAAGGCGGACAGGCTTAAGTCCCTGTACGGCAAATACATCCTGAACAGAAGAAACCTGAGCGTAGATTCCTTCAGGGAAGTAAGCAAGTTCTTTACCTGCAACTGGAGTTACATCAAGAACTGGAAGTCTTTCATCTTTAGGTTGTTTTCTGTAACGACCGAGGTCATTAGGAAGTACGCGGTTATAGCGTTTTGAACCGGCTTTAATCTGAAGAAGATAAACTTCATCACCGATAGAGAAGCCACCTGGAATATCAATCCAACGTTCACCGTTATCCTGAACTTCAACAGAATGAACCTTATGGCTTACACGGCCGGTATCATCTTTTTTATGAAGACGGATTGAATCGCCTGGATCAGGATCATAAGAGCCGCCCTTAAGCAGTGCCATCTGAATATGCTTCTGTTCCGGAGGTACATCATCATTCATGTTTTCAACAATGGCTTCTACGAGTTCTCTTGGAGCAGCCTTAGTTGCAGAAATCTTTCCAAGATAAATACCGGTACCACCAGCCTGATCCGGATTCAAAATAGCAGATGCAGCATTATTTACACCGTCTTCAAGAGACTTAAATCCGTACCAGTAAGAAGTCTTGCTGCGTGCAAAGTCAGAAGCAAGCATACGCTTACCTGCAGCAATAGCACCCTTCTTATCTTCTTTATAATGATCAATTACATAACGGTATGCAGAAACAACACTTCCTACATACTCTGCACTCTTCATGCGGCCTTCAATCTTGAAAGAATCAACACCGGCTTCAATTAAGTCCGGAATCTTTTCAATCAGTTCAAGATCACAAGGAGAAAAATAATAACCCTGTCGTACACCACCAGGAACTTCGGCAGTATAGAAACGACGGCAGGCCTGAGTACACATACCACGGTTAGCGGATTTTCCGCCAAGGAAGCTTGAGAAAAGACAGAGACCACTTTCACTTACACACAAAGCACCGTGTACAAAAACTTCAAGATCGGCACCAGTTTCTGTCTTGATTTTTTTGATTTCTTCAAGACCAAGCTCGCGGGCAAGAACCATGCGCTTTACACCGCAGCCCTGTAAAAGTTTAACCGCAGAGGCACTCTCAACATTCATCTGAGTAGAAGCATGAAGTTCAAGATTTGGAAAGAACTCCTGAGCCATACGCATAATGGCATAATCCTGTACGATAAGACCGTCTGGTCCTACCTCATTCAGATAAGAGAGAAAACGATAAAGACGCTCTGTTTCGCGTTCTTCACAGACTGTATTTACAGTTACATAAACCTTCTTCTGTTTTTTATGAAGGCTCTCTACAGCCGCTTCAAACTGATTCCACGCAAAGTTGGAAGTTCGCATTCGCGCATTAAAGCTTTTGAGACCAAGATAAACAGCGTCCGCGCCTTCACCAATAGCGGCATCCAGAGATTCAATATTTCCCGCAGGGGCTAATAATTCTACCATACGGGAAACTTTAACATAAAAACGAGCTTTATTAAAGCGTTCCGGAAGTTTTGTAAATTACAGAGTTCCCGGACTCACATTTTTAACCATCCAGTTCTCAGGAAGCCGCTTCACCGGATACTCTGCCGTGTCCTCAGAAAACTCTCCGGCCAAAGCACGAGTCTGCAGTTCCTTTGCATCTTCGCGGCAAAAAGATTTCTGTGCAACAGAACCAAGTCCCGTATTTAATTCAACCTCAGAAACAGAAATATCCTCATAAATACCACTGTCAGCTACCTGAATCGCCATGGCCAGAAGATTCTTTTCCCAATCAGGAGCACCTTCTACAGCATACATAAAAGCATCCAGAAGAGAACCATCAACACTGTTTCTTATTACAATAATATCTGAATTATCACTAAGCCGGGCTTTAGAATTATCCGCCCAAAGATCCCTGACATTCTTTCCAGAATGAGGTGCCGTAGATTCATTTAAGTCTTCGTCTTCTGTAACACAACCGCTTCCTGCACTTCTCAAGTGAACAATAAACACTTCCCCCGCCTCTACAGTAAGAGGTGGAAAAACATATTTTTTTGATTCGCCATCTACAGCACTTACAAGCTCCAGTCCGCTAAGATTCCCGGAGGTAAGTGCCAGCAGTTCAACAAACTCACAGCGATAAGCATCTTCTTTATATTTCTTATACTTATTCTGAACCTCGGTCATAACAAGCTTTGGAAGATGAGAATTAAAACCTGTAAAAGGAACACAAAACGTGAGTGAGTTTCCAGCCTTATCTTCCACCGTACCAAATATTTCATAATCCTTTCCGATTTCATAATTCTCTAAAGCTGAATATGTAATGACACAACCATCTTCAGAAACCGAAAAGTCGGCTGCTATTTTTCCATACTCACCGGCAGCCGCTCTGATTGAAGGAGAAAGTTCGAGAGTTTCGGAATGCTCTGAAGAATCCGAAACCTCCGGTATTCTTTCGGAAACAACAAAACTCTTTAAGTTTACCCGTTCAGAAAAATACATTTCCACAGTTTTTTCATCAAGCACACAGACATTTTCTAAAACCGGAGAAACATAGTCGCCGCCAACAAACAGAATCCCCTCTTCTGAAACCTTACAGGAAACAGGCACCACACACAATGCAGTAACAGAAACAAGAACGACAGTCTGAATAAGAAGAATAAAGAAACTACCCCACTTACCAGAAAAAAACTTTTTCATAAAACCTCCTGGATTATCAGTTTTTACCTGATGCCCCTGACAACAAAAAAAGCACGGCTCCAGGGAGGCGTGCTTTTTCTCTATATATAATATAGGATAAACCTTAAGATTTTAGGAAGTTTTTCCAGAAAGAAAAAATCTTTTTAAAACTGTGCGGCTTCTATCATATATCTGATTGAAGTTCCTGTATCATCTTCCATCATTTTTTCAATTACAAAAATCAGATTACGTTCTGATTTATCACAGAATATGCGTTCGATTTTATAGTTTGTAACACCCTTTCTGTTAATTCCAGGATTACCGATTTTGCGGCTCATAATTACTTCACCATTTGCATCTCTTTTTTCCAGCATGATATAGAAAGATGAGCGGGCATTCTTTCCGCTTCCATTTACAGTTGGATAAAGTCTGATATGGTAAACATCTGCATTATCAAGATCAGCGCTTCTAAAATCCTTAAATACAATTTCATCAGTTCCTGTTTTATTTACATCATCAAGAATATAAAGCACATGATCCAGATTAGCCGGCTCACACTTCAAATCCTTGAAATAATAAAAGCTTTTTCCTTCAAGTGCTTCAAATACATCGCGGCCATTTTTATCTGCTGTTACTGCAGAAGGCTTTGTTTTGAAAACGCCATTATCAGTGTAGTCATTTGCAGCAATATCTACCTGATAGAGTTCTGCCCAGCCCTGGAATTTTTTGTCGGTCTTACCATACTGACCGAATACATAATATTTTCCGTCTTCAGAAAATCCCTTATCAACAAAGGTAGCAACATCACCTGCAGAAAGAGCTGTAAGCCCAAGAATCATAATCAGGCCGCAAACAAATGTCTTTTTCATTATAAAAATCCTCCCAAAAGAATTCTTTTCTCATTAAATTTTCGGAATAAAAACTAAACTCTTTACTATTATTTGTCTTCACTGTATCTTTAAATTATGACTATAAGATTCAGAAACCGAATGACCCTTATCTTCTTTATTATTGCTCTTTCATATTCCCTGCTTTGCAGTGTTCTCACACTATATCAGTTTCTTTTTAATGGAATTAGTCTTCCAGAAATTTATACAAAGTCTCTTTCAGATGCCTTTCTTTTACGTTATAACCCGATCTGGGTTTATTCAGGCATTTTTCTACTGATGCTTTATATCTGCATTACTTCTATTATTATCTATCACAGTTTTGAAAAAACACAGGCACCAGATATTGTTTTCTTTTTAATGTTTTTAATTGCCTGCCTTTGTGATACTACCCGTATCTTAGTTCCTGCATTCCATTTGTCAGGCAGTTTTTCTCACTTCACTTTGAAAATTGGAAATATCCATCTGTTTGCCCGACTGCTTGCCCCTCTTGCACTGATGGGAAATACAGTAATGAGTACAGATGATTTTCGTCAGAGTACAGACCGTAACTCCATTATTCTGATTATAGTTGCTTTGTTTTTCGCAGAAGTGATTCCTCTGAATACAGCAATCATTCTTCCTAACTACTGCATTTCCTATGGCTATGTTAGGGCTATAAGAATTTTCTGCTGTCTGACCTGCACAATGAGCACAATTAATCTTTTTGTAATAAACAGAAAAAATGAATATAAACAGATTATGACAATTGGTTTTATTCTGTTGTGTATTGGTTATACTTTGATTTTCTACTGCTACAATATTCTCACACTGATTTCTGGAATATTACTTTTAGGTATCGGAACTTATCTGTATCTGAATGAAGTTCACAAACACTACCTGTGGATTGATTAACAGCAGGCTGTACTTGCCGACTTATATAAGACCACTATAAATCAATCCAATAACCGGTGGAATAATCAGGTTATCAAAATCAGAAAGTGGCAGAACCTCAATAAACATTGCACAAAGAGCTGTAATTAAAGAAACAAGACAATTACCGCAGCAGCAGAAGGTTGAAATAAACACTGCAAAAAAGCAGGTAAGACTACCGGCTGCAGTTTTTCCATGAGCACCTGGAATTGTGATTTTTCCGAAAAGTTTTCCCATCAGACTTGCAAGCCCATCTCCAAATGCCAATGCAAAAATACCGACTCTTGCACAATCCAGAGGAAGCAGAAGTGCTGCAATAAGAATTCCACAGGCAAGTGTTACAGGGCCCAATACAAAACGATTTTCATCACGCTTACGGGCTGCAATTTCTGTAATCTTTGAAATAAGAGGAATATTTATGCCCTTAGCACGAAGAAGTTCACTGATAGTATAAACAACAATGGCCAGAATCAGTAAAGCAATTACAGGCCAGTAAGCAAATCCCAGAAAAAGAGGAACAAAGCTGGAACAGATATGAATAGATTTTCTGAACAGTTCCTTAAAGATTGCATTGAGGCGCTGTCTTGCTATAATTCCTTCGACTGTATTTCTCTGAGTTTGCATATACGTTATCCTACACTCTAAAGACGCTCATTATCAAGCAGTGTCTTTGAAATGTCAGTATAGATAGATGGCTCAAACTCCGGAATTGGATGTGTAATATATTTAATATTCTGTTCAGCAAGATTGCTGCCTTCAAGACGAAGCATTGTTTCCTGATTACGGGTAAGAGCATCCCATGCACGAACTGACTGGCTCAACTGTACAATAGCCTGTGCATTCAGAGCTGAATTACCAGTTCTCTTTGCAAGTTTATACAGTGTAACACCGTAGTTATTTGCTGCGTAAAGATATGTATTGATTAAATCATAATCCTTTACATTTGCCTGAGGAAGTACAAGACCTGTTTCTATAACCTCTGCCTCAAGCTCATCAAGCAGCTGATCGTAATATCCCTGCGCCGCATACTCATCACCACGAAGATAAAGAGTATTTGCCATAGCGAGCATGAGATTTCTTTCTTTTATATTTCCATCTCCAGACTTCATAAATGCGCCTAAAGCTTCCATATAATTCTTTTTCTTATACTGAATATAACCAATTCTATAACGGATAGAAGGATTATCGTTTTCAAGTTCAACTGAATACTTGTAATTAAACAGAGCGTCATCATAGTCGCCGGAAATGGTATACTTGATATTTCCCATATCCTCGTATAACTTTCCGATTCCTGGAGTTCCTTCAAAGCCTGCATTATCACGCTCAGTTGTAAACAAAGAAATACCTTCTGCAAACTGCTCCTGAGCCTGAAGATAATCGTTTGTACCAATATAATGCTCACCAAGAAGACGATATGAATCTATGTACTTGTAAAGTTCGCGCTTCTTCATTGAAGGTACTGTGTTGAACTTTTCAATAGCTCTCTGAAGTGTTGCTTCAATAGAAGCTGTTTCATTTGTCTTGAGGAAGTATTTTGCAAGATTGTACTGAGCAATCGGGTTATTTGGATTTGTCTTAACGGCCCTTAAAAGAAGTCCACGGAGACCTTCGATTTCATAACGCAGATATTCTTCTGATGGAGCAAGATCTCCATAATACTTGTCGAGAAGGTAACCGCTGAGTTCTGTCCAGTCTTCTGAACCAAGAGACTTCTCGCGCTTTTCAAAGTTTTTCTGCATCTGAATTACTTCACGCAGATTATCTGTACGGATAAAGTAACGCATCATGCGCGACATATAGAGGTCTGTAGGTTTATAAAGCTGAATAAGGTTTGCATACTGCTCGCGTGCAAGTTCAAGCTTTGCAGGATCTTTTTCTGTACCCCACTCCAGGAATACATCACCAAGTTTCAAGATACCATCTGCATCATTTATATGATAATCAAGAACTTCACGGCGTACTATTTCTTCTGCACGTTCATAATTTGCAAGGTCATTGAGTTCCATATCAGCATATTCAAGACCAGCCATCTTATCATGCTTAAAGAAGAAAAGAATATTCTGATACATCTTTCCAGCACGCTGATACTGCTTATGTTCACGGTAGCCGCGGGCATAGCGGAAGAACCACTTCTTATTTATTCGTTTCTTAACAGCTTCCTCAAAACGCATTTCTGCCTGAGGATATTCATCTGCCTGAAGTAAAGCATATCCCTGTTTATAGAGGGAATTAGCTTTTATTGGTCTGTAAATACAGTAATCTGTAAATTTAATGAGTCCCCAGCCTACAATTGTAAGAAGAAGTCCAAGGAGAATTCCCGGAATAATCTTGTTTCTAAGCTGATATGAAAGAGACTTCTTATATGCTTCATATTCTGCTGCAGTTCTGTGCTCAAAGTCACGTGGAATCGGAATAGAAGTATCGAGCATCTTCTCAAGCATACCGGCTACCTGGCGTGCAGGTGCTTTGTTGAGAATCTTTTCTATGATTTCGAATTCAGCATCATCTGTAAATTCATCCTGAACAATAAAGTCTTCAAATGCAAGACGCACGTTCAGCGGATATTCAGCAAGATTTGCAAGGAAGATTTTATACTGTTCGTCTGAAAGAGTATTTGGTGGCAGTTCTTCTGCTTCTTCTGCGCCAGAAAAATCTGCTACCGGAAGATCCTTTGCTCTTCTTCCTCTTCCCTTAGGCTTATCCTTACTGCTTACAAGCTTAGTTTTTGAACCTTTTTCTTCTTTGGCTGTTGTAACATCTGAGAAACCAGGAATCTCAAATTCGCCTTCCATTGCAAAGTCGTCGTGAGAACCAAATTCAAAGTCTCCGTCTCCACCTGCACTTATCTGGGAATCAGTATCCTGGATACCAAAGTCCATTCCTTCCATTTCGGAAGTATCGAAAACTTCAAGAGGAGTATTTTCTTCACCTTCTGATTCTGAATCAGAAGGTTCATCATCAAGTCCGGCAGTATCATCAAAATCAGGAATTTCGTCTTCAGCAGAAAACTCTGTTGAAGCTGAACCTGTATCACCAGCTAAATCAAAATCTCCGGCATCAAAAAGTCCGGCAGGAATTCCACTGTCTTCTTCTGAAGTTTCTTCTGCTGTAGCAGCATTATCAGGAGCATCAAAATCAAGATTTCCAAGTTCTTCAAGACCAATTGATCCGTTTGAAGAGCTTTCCTCTGAAGCTGTATCTTCTGTTATAGAATCAGCCGCAGGCTCTGTAATATCTGAAATATCCGGTAAATCAAAAGATTCCAGGCCATCTGAAGAAGAAGTTTCTGTTGCAGGAGTTTCAGATTCAAAAGATTCCGGTTCATCTTCATCAAAATTATCAGAAGGTAATGAATCAAAATCGTCAGCAGGAAGAGCTTCTGATTCTGAAGCTGTTTCCGAGCTGTCTGTCTCCGGGAGATCTGGCATATCAAAATCAAAATCGCCGGCAGGAAGCGCATCGCTAAAGTCTTCCTGAGAAGCAGCCTCTTCAAATGAATCAGACTGAGGTTCCTCTAAAGGCTCCATATCGTCTAAAGCCTCAGGCTCGCCTAAAGCTTCAGGCTCATCTAAAGGCGCAATATCATCTAAAGCTTCAGGTTCTTCTAAAGGTTCTGCATCGTCAAGAGCTTCTGGTTCTGCTTCAGGGATAGTCTCTGACTCAAGTTCCGGCTGTGTTCCAATATCATCTAAATCTGGAATATCTTCAAAATTATCTAAATCAATTTCAGGCTCTGCATCTTCAGAAGATTCCTCTTTCTCAGGTGATTCTTCCGGTTCGTCAAAACCACCGCCAGCAAGCAGAGCATCAAGGCCCATATCGGCAATTGAAACTTCTTCAGGTTCTTCTTCAATGATTTCTTCCGGTTCTTCTTCCGGCTCATCAAACATTGAAAGATCCGGCATTCCTGCATCATCAGAAGCTGTTTCTGTTACAACCGGATTCAAAAGTGCAGACATATCCGGAGCTTCAAAACTTGGGGTTGGCTCGTTTTCTTTGGATTTATCTGTAGATGCTGTTGGATTTACAAGGGCAGTTAAATCTGAAAGGTCTTCATCTGCTGAAGATGTATCAACCTCTACCTCAATCTCAGGCATACCAAGAACAAAGTCTTCTGAGTCGTTTTTATCTTCAATTTCTTTTGGAATCTCAATTTTTACAGGCTTTTCACCACGGATGGCTCGGAGATTTATCTCGTCACCTAGTGAAAGAAGATCACTGCTGAATTTTTTTAGCTGACTTAATCCTGGCATACTACTTTAATTTTACCCCACAACCCTTGTAAATTACAAGTATAATATACTTCTTATATGAACGGATGATTTTTGTTTTGACTTAAGAGAAATATAATAAATAAGAAAAACAACGAAATCTTATATTTTTATTCCCGCTCGCGGGAATAAAAATATCAAAACCGTATATCTTTGCAATATTCCGAAAAATCTAAACTAAAATCATAATCACAGAATCAATATTATACTTGTATTTACTTTCACTAAACTCCCCGTCTCAGATTCCGATAATCAGAGTATGAAAAAGCTTATTTTACTCTTGATTGCGGGGATGGGGCTTTTGGTAGCGCCGTTGTTTGCCGCTGAGATAACAAATTATCAGAATTTTGAGCTTGATACACTTTTGCATGGAATTGACAAGCCGGGGGCTCCCGTAGTCACCGACGACTATATTATTTTCACAGCGGATACAAAGCATCGCTTTGTTGGAATTGCTTTTGATTTTGAAGAATACAAGGTAATTCATCCGTTTCAGATTCTCACCCAGAAAGATGATGAAGAAAAAGTCAGCCGTAAACATATGTTCTACGTTTACAAACGACAGCATAAGTTTACAGAACTAAGATATCGACTTGTTTTCGACGGGCTGTGGACAACAGACCCTCTGAATCCAAACAAAGAATATGACCAGAATGTAAATCTGTATTTTTCTAAGCTGGATAATCTTGGAAGCATAAATGTGTATACAGAATCTCCAAAGAACGACTATGCACACTTTATTTACAAGGGAGAAACAGGACAGAAAGTAAATCTTGCAGGAACTTTTACAAACTGGGATCCATGGATTTACGAAATGGTCGAAACTGCACCAGGGCTTTATGAACTTGAATTACCGCTTCCGGCCGGAAAATATTATTACAACTACTATATTGGTTTAACACCGGTACTAGATAACACAAATCCACAGAAGATTTATACACATGACGGCCGAAGCGCCAGTGTACTGACTGTTAAGTAAAAAAATCGGCAGGTTGACCTGCCGATTTTTATTTATCTGAACTTCTTAGCCATTTCCATCAGTTTTTTCATGTCCATACCTTTGAGGGCGCTTGGATCTAATCCACCTGGAAGACCACCGGCTCCACCGAGACCTCCCATACCGCCCATCATACTTGGATCAAGGCCGAGCTGATTCATCATCTTACCCTGCATTCCTTTGTTACGGCTTACTTTCTTCATCATAAGCTTTGTCTTTTCAAACTGCTTTAAGAGTTTGTTTACATCTGCAACAGAAGTACCACTACCCTTTGCAATTCGCTTACGACGGCTAGGACCAATAATAAGATGGTTCAGACGCTCTTTATAAGTCATACTCTGAATGATGGCTTCGTTTTTCTTCATGCTTGAAAGGTCCATCTGAGACGCGTCCATTCCGCTCATTCCAGGAATCATGTCGATGATAGACTGCATGCTGCCCATCTTCTTAACCTGCTGGAACTGTTCAAGATAATCCTGAAGAGTAAACTCATTGCGCTGAAGTTTCTTCTGCATTTTAAGGGCAGCTTCGGCATCAACAGTTTCCTGAGCCTTTTCAACGAGAGATACAACGTCTCCCATACCAAGGATACGAGAAGCAATTCGTTCAGGATGGAAAACTTCAAAATCTTCTGTTTTTTCACCGGTACCAATAAAGAGAATTGGTTTACCTGTAATTGTTTTAAGAGAAAGAGCCGCACCACCGCGGGCATCTGAATCGAACTTTGTAAGGATTACACCGGTAAGTCCAAGCTGCTCGTCAAATGTCTTTGCAATATCAACTGCGTTCTGACCAGTCATCGCGTCGGCAACAAGAAGCACCTCTACAGGGCCAGTTGCCTTTTTGATTTTTACGAGCTCAGCCATCATCTCTTCATCAATCTGAAGACGACCGGCAGTATCGATAATAATTGTATCGTAACCGTTTTTGCGTGCAAAAGAAATTGCATCTTCTGCATTCTTTACGGCATTTTTAGAATCTTCTTTGTAAACAGGAACACCAATTTTTTCGCCGAGCTGAGAAAGCTGTTCTACAGCCGCTGGACGTACTAAGTCACAGGCTGCAAGAAGTGGCTTTCTTCCCTCTTTCAAAAGGCGCGCTGCAAGCTTATGGGCAGCGGTAGTTTTACCGGCACCCTGAAGACCGAGCATCAAAATTACAGACTGAGTATCTGGTCCTTTAAGATGTAGATCAACCTTGGTATCTCCAAGCATTGAAACCATCTTGTCATAGATGATTTTTGTAAACTGCTGGCCTGGATCTACAGACTTAAGAACTTTTTCTCCCTTTGCTTCTTCAATAGTTGAATTAACAAAGCGGCGTACAACACGAAGATTTACATCGGCCTCAAGGAGTGCCATTTTAATTTCTTCAACAGCATCCTCAATGTTCTTTTCTGTGATTGTAGATTTTCCACTCAGCTTCTTAACAATTCCGCTGAAAGTACCAGTAATTTTCTCTAACATTCTTAAACCTCAATAAGTTGCTCGATTATTCCCACTCTGATTTACATACTGATTAAATTTTTTAAAATTCCCAGAGCAGTAGCTTCTTTGTTAAGCACCTTATAAAGTGCATCACAAATAGGAAGTTTCAAATCTTTTTTCTTTGCAATTTCATGAACGTATTTACAGGCAATTGCTCCCTCAGGAAGATATCCAATCTTTGATACATTAGCAATCAAATCATCAATATCTTTAAACTTAGAAAGCATATCTGTTTTAATTATGTCCTGTCCAAAACGACGGTTTCGACCATACTTACTCTTACAAGTAACATCAAGGTCACCAACTCCAGAAATTGAAGTAAAGGTTTCTGCATGAGTTGCACCCATTGCAAAACCTAAAGTCTGAATTTCATTTAATCCTGCAGCAAGAAGAAGGCTTTCTGCATTGTCACCAAAAACATCTGAAGTTTCTGCCATAGCATCAACAGCACCATAAACAGCAGCAACAACGTTTTTAGCAGCAGCACAAATCTGAACGCCAATTACGTCAAAACTTGAGAATACCATAAGTCCTGGAACCTTCAGAAGCTCACGTACACGAATAGAATTCTTTGGATTAAGAGAAGCCGCAACGAGACCTGTAAGTTTACCCATTGCAACTTCTTCTGCATGACTAGGACCTGCAACATATACAGTGCAGTCCTTATATACTTCTGGAAGAACTGATTCCATTGTTTCAAGAATCAGCTTTGGACCTTCTGCAGAAGGCACGAAACCTTTTGTAACTGCAGTTATAACTGTAGAACCGTCTGCAATATTTGGAACATTAACTATCTGTGAAATAGTCTTAGCCAGAAAAAGTGATGGAGAAGCAATAATCAGAAACTCTTTTCCAGTTGCAACTTCAGTAATATCATTTGAACAGGTGATTGAATCTTCCAGTTTATAACCAGGAAGAAACTGTTTATTTTCATGTTCGTTGTTAATCTGATCAGCGACTTCTTTTTCAAAGGCCCAGATCTGAACCTTATGACCACCACGTGCGAGAGCCTGTGCAAGTCCGGTTCCCCATGCACCACCACCGATTACACCTACTGTTTTCTCAGACATATATCTTTCCTACTACAAAACA
The DNA here is from genome assembly GCF_036492245.1 of Treponema bryantii. Taxonomy (NCBI): domain Bacteria; kingdom Pseudomonadati; phylum Spirochaetota; class Spirochaetia; order Treponematales; family Treponemataceae; genus Treponema; species Treponema bryantii. The sequence goes on from NZ_AP025286.1 coordinate 2,509,250, forward strand.
TTCCCAATTTATCGCTCAGGCACAGCCTTCGCTCTGAGGCGTATTTTAGGCTAGTACCAGCCATCCTCGCAGTCAGCCCAGTCATAGAGTTCTTCTGGCTTGAACCAGAGATTGATTTCGCGCTCTGCGCTTTCATCACTGTCTGAAGCATGGATAATATTTCTGTCTGTGTGAATACAGTAATCACCACGGATTGTTCCTGGGATTGCTTCAGTAGGCTTTGTAGCACCTACTACTTTTCTCATAAGAGTTACACAGTCATCAGCCTGCCATACCATTGCAATTACAGGACCTGATGTAACATAACTAACTAAATCATTGTAGAAAGGTTTTCCATCATGCTCTGCATAGTGTTTACCAGCGAGATCTTCGCTAACGTGCATCATCTTCAAACCAACAAGTTTGAATCCTTTCTTTTCAAGGCGCTCAATAACTTCGCCTACTAAACGGCGGTTGATTACGCCGGGTTTTAACATTGTGAAACATCTACTCATAATATTATGATTATATAGGAAGAAGTGAGTCTGTTCAATATATAACGAAATCTTGAAAACAACAAAAACGCGGAGCCGGAAACATCCCGTGAAACCGAGTTGCCTCGTCGCTTCGCTCTGTAATTACTGCGAGGCACGTATTTTCTGTATCGGCAACAAATGTTTCACGGGCGTGTTTCCGGCTCCGCGTTTTTGTTGTTTTCAAATTCAGTGTTATTTACAATTATATTCTTCCTATATAAACATAAAAAGACGACGGAAAAGAGGGCGGAGTCCCGACCTACGGACGCATTTCATTGCGTCCTACCCCACCCAGCGGGCTCAAACGCCGCCAGCAACGCCTGCTTTTAATAGTCGCTCGACTTCATCTATAATAGAGTCAGGGGTGGAGGCGCCGGCGGTTATTCCTATGGTGTTTAGTTTATAAAAATCTGAGGGGATTTCGGCGGTGGTTTGGACGTGAATGGCTTGCTTGCAGTTGGCTGCAGCAGTCTGATAGAGGCGTTTGGTATTTGCGGAGTTCTTGCCACCGATAACGATTACGCCATCTACTTTTTTGCACAATTCGAGCAATGCTTCCTGACGTTCACTGGTAGCGGGACAGATAGTGTTCATCACTGCAAGATTTTTGAATTTTGAACGGAACAATGATTCTATTTTTTCGAACTCTTTTGGACTGTAAGTAGTCTGGCTTAAAAGAATTACGTTTTTGTTTTCTGAATCTTTAATGTCAAAAGACTCGGCTTCGGTATAGTCCTGAATCTGGCTGAAGTTTTCGCCTGCGTAGCCGGCTATTCCTATTACTTCACCGTGATTTCTGTCGCCTGTAAGTACTACATAATCATTCTGATTTGAATAACGTTCTACCATTTTCTGACTGGCTTTTACGCGTGGACAGGTAGCATCTATGATTGTACATTTTTTAGCTTCTAAGGCATCTGTAACAGAAGGAGCAACTCCGTGTGCACGGATGATTACTACAGATTCTGAAGGAATCTCCCCTACCTGCTGTTCATCAACGGTAATTAAGCCTTTAGCACTTAGAGCACGCAATGCGTTTTCGTTATGAATAAGAGGTCCAAGAGAATATACAGTTTTATCTTTATTTTCAGCTAACGCCTTCTCCGCCAACTCAACAGCACGGCGAACACCAAAGCAAAATCCTAAAACAGAAGCACGTACAATTTCCATAAGAGCAGAATACACATTTCCACACAAAATGTCGAGGAGAGAAAAAAAAGCAGCTTACGTTCCGTATTAAAGAAGTAATCAAATTTTGGCGCGAGGGAGCGGATTTGCAGGGCAAAATGACTTTGTTTGTGGCTGCCGCGAGAGCGGCAGTATAATAGTTTCTATACCACAAACAACGTCAAGCGCAATATTGCGCGTTTTTGACCTGTAAATACGAGACCAGAAGCCAATATAACTATTAAATAGTCTATTGCGAGTACAATTCTTTATTTTTCTCTCCTCGAAGAGATTTCGTTAAATAAAAAAGCCCTGCTCTTTTTAGAACAGGGCTTTAAATTATTTTAGTTTAGACTATTCTTCATCCGCTCTTACATGCTTAAGAGAATGGTGAACACCAAATTCTGGTTTCCAGTTCTTTCTTGAAGCACTGATGAATGCGCTTGAAATGAAGATTGATGAGTACATACCACAAATCAATCCGACAATCATTGCAAGTGAGAAGTCCTTGATGCTTCCTGTTGTGAATACGAACAGAGAAACAACAGCGAACAATGTTGTAATAGTTGTCAAAACAGAACGTGTGAATGTATCAGAAAGAGACTTGTTCAAAATCTCATTGAAAGTCTTAGCTTCTGGCATCATCTTGAGGTTATAGCGAACGCGGTCGAGAATTACGACAGTAGCGTTGATAGAGTAACCTACGATTGTAAGAACAGCTGCAAGAACAGTTGTTGAGAATTCAATCTGAGTCCAGATGATGAATGTGAACATAATCAATGTATCGTGAAGCAAAGCAATTACCGAACCGAGAGCGAAGTCCCAGTGGAAGCGGATTGTTGCATAGAGCCAGATAAGTCCAACTACAGCAATGAACATGATGATAGACTTAATTGTTGTGTTCTTTGACATACCAGCACCAATGAAGTCTGTCTTTACGATAGCAACCTTCTCTTTTCCAAAAGCCTTAAAGAGCTTTTCATTGATAGAAGTCTGAATCTCGTTCTGTGCATCACCTTCGCTAACACCCATACGAATCTGATAAGAAGCATCAGCTCCAGTACCAAGCTGTTTGATGTTTCCACCAGCTTCTCCAAGAGCGTTACGAATATCATTTGTAGTAACTTCAGAAGTTCCTGCAGGATAGATATAGATAGGTGTAGTTGAAAGCTGATTTGTAACAGCAGAGTTCAAGAACAATTTTGTAGAATCATATGAACCGTTCTTTACAGTCATTGTAACATTGCTGATTTTGTTTACTTCAGCAGCAACATCTGCAACTGTCTTTGCAACAGCAAAGTTGATAGAACGAGTTTCGTTGTCAGCACCAGTACCAGAAATGATGATATCCATCTGACCAGCAGAAAGATCCATAGATACTTTTGCAGCACCATTATAAGTAATTTCGGCAACAGGATTTGCTACACGAACTTCCTCAATAAGACCTGGACGGAAATCAAGACCAAGATTGATTCCTTTTACAAAGAAACCAACAATACCAAGTGCGATGATTACACAACTGAAAATAGCAGCTGGGATAAATCCCTTATTAAAGTTTAATGTCTTTTTCATTGTTTAATCCCCCAACCAATGCTTACTTTCTTAGCATGGAGAACCTCTGTATCGAAGTCGAACATAAGACGTGATACGAAGAGAGCTGTGAATACAGATGAAACAACACCAATTGCAAGAGATACAGCGAATCCCTGGATAGAACCAGTTCCAAGCTGACTCAAGAAGATTGCAGCGATGAATGTTGTAATGTTAGAGTCCATAATAGCCCAGAATGCATTGTCAAATCCCATTGCAATAGCAGCTGGACGGCTCTTACCCTGACGAAGCTCTTCTTTGATACGTTCAAAAATAAGTACGTTAGCATCAACGGCCATACCGATTGTAAGAATCATACCGGCAATTGATGAAAGTGTAAGAGTAAGGTTGAAAGCAGAAAGGATAGAGAACATCATAAAGAGGTTCAAAACCTGTGCAACAACAGCGTTAATACCAGAAGCCTTGTAGTAAATCAACATGAAGATAAGGATGAGACCAAGACCAAGAAGGATAGCCTTTGCACCAGAACGGATTGAATCTTCACCAAGTGAAGCTCCGATAACCTGCTGACTTTCTACCTCGAGAGGAACGTTAAGCCAGGCTGTCTGAAGAACCTTCTTAATATTGTCTGCTTCTTCGTAGCTGAAACCACCAGAAAGTGATACTGAACCACCTGTGATAGCTGTCTGAATACGAGCGTTAGATTTAACCTTGTTATCACTTACGATTGCAAGATTATCACCAACATGAGCACCTGTGAAATCACCAAAAATTACAGCACCTTCGCTGTCGAGGTTGAAGTGAACTTCAGGCTGGTTTGTGAATTCATCTGAACCAACGATAGCAGATTTAACATGCTGACCATCAAGAGCGATTTCCTTCTTTACAACAACCCAGTCATAGCGTTCATCAAGACCATATTCATCTTTTCTATATTCTCCGAAAACTTCACAGTCATCAGGAATTACAGATGGGTCCATCAATTCGCCAAGAGCATTGAAGGTATTTGCAGGGTTCTGAGCATAGTATGCTTTGAAGGCATTTGTTGCTTCTGTATCAACGAGACGGAAGTTCAAAATACCCTTACCCATAATCAATGTATTGATTGCGTCTGCCTGAGCAGCACCAGGAATTTCGATGTAGATTCTGTCATCGCCCTGCTGGCGGATAACAGGAGAAGTAAGACCAAACTTGTCGATACGGCTTGAAAGGTTTTCAATAGCATTAGCCATTGCTTCTTTCTTGAAATCAGATGCATTTTCTGAAGCAACTGCATCACCCATAGAAGCAAGAGCTGCATCAAGATCAGCCTTTACGATAATATTCATACCACCTGAGAGGTCAAGTCCAAGCTTTACAGAATTTTCATAATACTTTTTAGCTTTAAGAATCTGCTCGCGATAACGAGTCTGGAAAACAGTCAAAAAATCAAGTTCACTGTCATAAGCAGAAAGAACATCTTTCCATGTAAGCTCTGAAGGAGCTTTCTTATCAAGAGTCTTGTATCTCTTGTTTACATCTTTCTTAAGCCAAGCATATTCGTCAGTAAGTGTTGCTGACAAATCCATTTTTTTAATTGCGCGTACATCTTCTGCGGCTTTGAGTTCAGCATAATTCTTAATATTTTCTGTTGAACCTAAAGCAAGCTGCTGCATTTCCTTTGGTGTTCTTCCATACCAGCTGATTGAAGGCCAGAGGAAAACGAAACAAAGAGCTAAAACAGCCAGCAGAACCAATAAACGAGTTCTCTTGTTCATTTTATTATAAACTCCAATTATTTATTTTTCTTCAGCGTCTTCAGCTTTTTTTGCCTTTTCGAGATCTGAAGATTTTTTACCTTTGAAAAGTTTTTTGTTTTTTGCTTCTTCAGCAAGTTTTGCTTTTTCTTCTTCAGTAAGTTCTACAGAAGAAATTGCTGTGCGGTTGAATTCAAGTTTACAGTCATCATCAACTTTTACGATTACAGTATTTTCTTTAACAGAAGATACAGTTCCGTGGATTCCTCCAATTGTGATTACTTTGTCACCCTTCTTCAATGCATCAAGCATTTTTTGAGTTTCTTTCTGCTTTTTGTTCTGTGGACGAATCAAAAAGAGATAAAAAATAACGATAATAAGCAGAAAAGGAAGAAGGCTGCCTACAAGTGACGATGATGTAGAAGCGCTGCCTGCTGCTCCTGCCTGTAAAAATGGGATAAATGACATATGAGTTTCCATCCTGTTTTTAAAATCTGATTATGAAATCAGTCTAAAAATTATAACACGATTTATTCTACAAATCAATGGTAAAATTTCCCATTAAAAGAAGTGATTTTTATACGTTATTGAATGAGTTTTGTTAAAGCTTCGTTCAGCTTTTTAATAGAAGAATCATTAGGATTTATGGCAACTACCTGACGCAGATAATACTGTGCCTTGCGGTAATCTTTCTTTGCATAATAAAGTTCATACAGACGGAAAAGGGCATCGCTGTTACGAGGATTTGCAATCAGACTTGAACGAAGATCTGCAAGGGATTTTTCTTCTGTAAGCTGGAGAAAACTTCTTCTATAGTAAAGGTAACTTTTTACTTTTGAAGACGAACTGTTCATCAATGAATCAATATACTTAATGACAGCATCTCTGTTACCTACCTTGCTGTAAGCGAGGATATAGGCTTCAAGCAGAACTTCATCTGATGGATTTGCATCATAGCGGGCTTTTGCAAATTCATAAGCTTCATTATATTTTCCAAGCTTTATACAGACTGTGACATATTTATCAACAACAGTAGAACTTACATTTCCCAGAGAAATAAGATTCTTACTTGCCTTATAGGCTTCCTGCCAGTTTTCACGGTGAATAAGACCGTCCAGTGCATAAGTCATTGCTTCCTGATTTCCAGGCTTTTTCTCAAGCACGCGGGCAGCAAGTTCATCTGCATATTTGCCGGCAACAGGAGAATCAGTTTCTGAAGAAATACGGGCTGCAAACATAAGTGCATCAACATTATCCGGATACATCTGAAGTGCCTTTTCTACAGTCTCAGAAGCGGCTGCTGTATTTTTACTCCAGTCAAGCTGAACGCGTGCACGAAGAACTAGATAATCTATAGAATTACTGTCCTGTCTAGCATAAACATCAAGCAAAGAAACAGCATGAATATAATCTTTCTTTTCAACAAGAATCTTTGCACGGAAAAGCAGGAACTCAAGATCATTAGGAGTCTGCTGAATTACTCTTGCAACATACAACTCTGCAGCGTCATAATCACCCGCATCAAAAGAAATATATGCATTCTGCTTTAGCACAGCCAAATCATTTGAAGAATTATCGACTTTATTTAAGATCTTTGATGCATCTGTCAATTTTCCATTTGCACGTAATATTCTCGAATATGCAAGATTTATTTCTGTCGTCTTTGGAGAACCTGCATAAGCAGCCGCAAGATTATTTTCTGCTTTTGCAAAATTTCCCTGTCTCTCACAGAGCATAGCCATCAGATAGTTTGCAAGAACAGAATCCGGCTGAAGAGCAAGAGCTGAAGTCAATGCATTTTCACATGGCTCATAAATTGAATTATCAGAAGCTCTATTTACAATTACAAGTGCAGGCAAGAGAATAGTAAGGAAATCAACATTACCGGTACTTGAATCAAAAACACCCTGTTTAACAGAACTGATTGCACCAGTATAAGGATTTTCATCTGAAACTACAGGAATATCCCAGGTAATCTTTTCAGAAGGCCATACCAGTTTCATGATTTCTGCAGAAACTACAGCAAGCACCTTTTCGCATTCTTCGTATTCACTGCCCTTCTGGCGCATAAGTGCCATAGCCTCACGAATAGATTCAGGGCTGCCGTTCTGAACACCATTCAACACATCAGGATTAACCTTAGCAAAATAATCTCTCTGATTTTTTCCTGTAGGAAGTTTAATTGAATATGAAGTATCATCTATTTCGGTTTGAGTTTCAGCGGAAGTTTCAATCTTTTCCGGTTCAGGTTCTTTAGTTTTCTTCTTCTTTTTTGAAGCAGAAAAAACCGGACTGCTTATAATAAAAGCAGCCAGCAATATGAGAACTCCAGTTTTACCCCAAAAAGTTTTTATCACTTCTAATACCGATTATTCGTCGTCTAAAGCTGATTTAATTGATGCTTCCTCATCCGCAAAAACTCCAGTCTCCTCATCAGGAAAAACAAGTTCTTTATGCTTTTGTTGCAAAAAGAAGAAGAAAACAAGGAAAACTGCTACAAGTAACATAAAAAGTGGTCCTAAAGTGCTTGCTACAGTTTTAAATGATAAACTTATTACCCCGAATGAGAAAAGTGAATACCAGACTCCCATTCCAAACAAAGTAACAGACGGAATCAGAAAACCAAACTTCAAAGTCTGATACTTTAATCTTCCAGCAATAAACCAGAGTATTCCAGCCGAAATACCAAGCAGCGGCCACATCTCCTTTAATGAATAAGAGAAAAGTGTATATGCAAACAGATAAATCAAACTCCAGCTTAAATAAAGGAGTCCCATAAACAGATGGAAGAATTTCTTGGTAAATTTTCTGGAAATAATAATTGTCGCAAGTCCAATTCCAGCCTGTACAATTATAAAGATGATATTAAGGATATTAACGGGTTTTGAAACAGGATTAAACAAAGCAACAAGTGTACAACCTATTGCAAGAAGGATTCCAACAACTATTAGGACATAAATTGATCTTATATTTTCTTCAGTATTCATCTGCATTTATCCCTCTAAATATAACATTCAATATAGGTCTGATTTTGAAATTATCCTGTTTTTCTATAATACAAGTAAAATTTAATCTTTACAATAACAAATCACTATGATAAATTTAAAAATATGATATTAAAAAGAAAAATAACTCCTTATATATATATATTCTTTTTTACTATTCTATTTATATTTTCGGCCTGTAAAAATACTAAAAATACTGGAAACAATAAAAAATCAGCATCCATTCAAAGCCATCAGCAGGAATTGCAGAGCCTTTTAGACTCCCAGACTTTTAATGGAAAGCAGAAATATTCACTTATTAAGCAGATTGCAGACACACTGCGAGATGAAAAGGATTATCAGGGACTTATTCTTTTCCTTACAGATTGGGTAGATAATAATCCGGATGATATGTATAACTCTTACTGGCTTTTGATGACTGCAGATGCTTACCTTGCACAGGGAGCAGAACCAGTTGCAGAATACTATTTTGACCGTATTCTTCAGCAGTGTCCGGATCTTCTTATAAAAGGAAATTCTGCACATTTTATCTGCCTTCAGAAACTGATTCAGATCAGTAAAACACCGTCTCACAGAATAAAATACTTCAACGAGCTTATAAGCCGTTTCCCACAGAATGTAAATACAACAGAACTTTATCTGCGCCTTGCGCTTGAATATCAGAATGACAGTCAGTGGTCTCAGGCACTTAAAACCTACTCCCTCTTCCTTGAACAGCCGGATGCAACTACAATCCAGATTGCAGGAGAGCCTGATGCTTATAAAAATGCCCGCCACCTTGTAGACTTTAATAATTCTTCTAAAGACTGGACTTTTGAAAGCCTTTCTGCTCTTGAAGAAGCAGTTAAGAAAGCTATCAGAAATTATGACTGGCGTGCTCTTGACCGCTATAAGGCAAAAGTAAACTTCTTCTCTATGTCATGGAAGCAGGATGAAAATGACGCTAACTCTCAGGAGGAATTCTCAATGTATTCCTGGATGAGAGGAAAACGCATTCGATATAATGATGCTCTTGATGAAGCCTCTAACCCGAACGAAGCTTACTTAAGAACCTGGGGATGGAACAGTTATGTTCCTGTATGGTATCTGTATTTCCGAAAGGTAGACTTCCCTCTTGATCCTGATATTCACGGTAACTGGGAATGGGCCGGCATTTATCTTGGAAATAAACTGTAATGAAAAAAATACTCACTGCCTTTGCTGTACTTCTTGTTTGTTTCTCATTATTTGCTGATGGCGCAGTGGAAGAACCTGATAAAAACTCTGAAAGTACCGAAACCGCAGAAACCACTGCCCCCCAGCCCCTTTCTTTTACAGAAGAACCTTTAGAAGAAGAGGTTGTTGAGGACGAAGCCTTTCTTGAACTTTTGAAAACCGCCCTTCTGCCCGAAATAACTCCAATCAATATAATAGAAGAAAAACACACTCATACACCGCTTTCATTTATTTCTGATGAAGAAATTGAAAAGCCTCAGGTAGAAGCCTTCCGCAAAATGTATCTTTCTCCAAAATGGAGTGCTCTATTACGCGGATATCTTGAAAGTGCTATGGAATACCGCCTTTATGTGCGTAAAGCCGTCAGCGACAAACAGATGCCAGAAATGCTTGAATACTTACCGGTTGTAGAATCAAATTACAAGACAAATGCAAAATCCCGTTCTGGCGCAATCGGCATGTGGCAGTTTATGGCTAACAGCGTATGGCCGTTTCTTACTCTAAATGATTTTGTAGATGAACGCCTGGATCCGTGGAAATCTACGGATGCGGCCCTTAAAAAGCTCACAGATAATTATAATATTTTCAACGACTGGTTACTGGCAATCGGTGCTTATAACTGCGGGGTTGGCGCAATGAACCGGGCAATTAAAAAGGCCGGTGGAGTAAAAGATTTCTGGTATCTGGCAGAGCACGGCTATCTTTCAAAACAGACTGCAGATTATGTTCCAAAGCTTATAGCAATTGCAGACCTTGCAATCAACAGTCAGTATTACGGAATTGATATTCCGGATCATAAAGAAGAATACGAAATTCTTGAAAACGAAAAAAACGGAAACTTTGATTACGTTACCGTAAAAAAAGCCTATTCTTTGAATCAGCTTGCACAGGAAATGAGAATGGATGCTGCAACAATCAAAAGATTGAATCCTTCCTACACTCTTGGAATGACACATCCTTCAAAAGCAAGCGAAATCCGACTTCCGCTTGGCATGAAAGAGTCTGCAGAAGATGCACTGGCAAACATGAAGCCGGTTGATTTCCCTCTTAAGTACACTGTAGTTGCCGGTGATTCACTCTGGTCAATTTCAAGAAAATACAAGACAACAGTTTCTGCAATCTGTGAACTCAACGGTATTAAAGAAAACGCAATTCTTAAAATTGGAAAAATACTTTATATTCCCTCAAAATAAGCCGAAACTTGTAGAAGAGGTATATTATTATGTCCAAAACGTTCACTGCCCTCGCAGGTGTTATTCTTTTTGCATTTTCACCACTTTCTGCTCAGGCGGCACAGCAATATGACACTAAGATAGAAGCAATCAGCTCTATCAACTGGATTACAAAAGAATTCGCCACAAATATTTCTCTGGACGCTAATAAAGCAAATATTCAGATGCCGTCTGGAAAAAAGGTTGCTTCAACCTACATAAAATCTAAAATGCTTCCTTTAATTCAGCCGCCGCTGCTTTCTCTTTTTGAGAACTCAGAGAATGACCTTTCTGAAGCAGTAATTAACGAAGACCTCTCTCTTGATCAGGTTTACAGTTTTATTATGGGTGGACACAAAACTCCGGATGTTTTTTCTAAAGACCTCAAATACTTAAATACTACAAACACAACAAATATAAATGATATAGGCAAACTCCTTGTCCGACATAATTATGCCTATAATCCTCAAAAGCCGATTGAATCAGTTCCTTCAAGAGCTTTCAGCGGAATTATTATTGATGCCCGCGGAGCATTTCCTGTGCATGGTGAATATGTAAAGAGTGAAGTTTACGCCTGTTTCTTCCCTCAGATCTGGGATGATCAGATGAACAGCATTTTTGAAAAAAACATTGTTTCACCATCAATTGTCACTTCAAAGGGTGTTGTAGGCTATCACTATTCTGATGATGTAGCTGATTACGAAGACCGAGTTGGTTCAGATCCGCTTTATATAAAGGCTTCTCAGGTTTATGGACGAAACCGCACAGACCCTGTTATTAAGCACCGCGATGCGCTGAAAATCCTCACAGTTCCAGAAAATATAAAACTTTTGCAGGAAGGCAAGGTTGTTATTCTTCTTGATAAGGACAACCTGATTTATGAAATTTCTGTACCGGAAAAGACACCTGCTTACTATGTAAAATACGATGCAGTAAAACAATATTTCTACGAAAACAAAATTCCTGGTGTTACAATCTCAGATACAAGCATCGGCTTTATGTTTGATGTAAATCTCCGCTTCTACCCTGACTCACCTGAACTTCTTCCAGATGAAAAAGGCCGCATTGAACTGATTGCAGAAAAACTCAAAGAGATTCTTGAAGATGAAGGCTATTCTATTCTGATTGAAGGACACACTGCCGATGTAGGAAAACCTGTAGGCCAGTTGAATCTTTCCATCGAACGAACACGTACCGTAATGACTGCACTTATAGATGAAGGAATTGATGAAAAGATTTTCACCTACAAAGGATATGGTGGAACAATGCCGATTGCAGACAATGACACAGAAGCCGGCCGCGCCCAGAACCGCCGCGTAAGAATTATTGCACGCCCTCGCGCAACTTATATTCAGCGTGACTGGAACTAGTCATCTTCTGAATAGATTTCTGAAGATTCTTCTACAACTTCTACCAGCTGTTCAACCTTCTTTAATTTTTTAGAACGCTTTTCCATATACATAATGGAATCTGCCTCGCTTAAAAGCGGGGTAATTTTATAGCCCATTTTTTGAGATGGATAAGCAACATAGCCCATACTGATTGAAAGCGAGAATCCTACTTCATTACCACCAGACCACATCCGGCAGTCTTCATCAATCTGTGCACGAATATGTTTTAAAGCCTGCTTTGTAAGTCCCGGACAGAGAATTGCAAACTCATCACCACCGATTCGGGCAATAATATCATTGGAACGGAAATTACTCTTGAGAATTATTGATTCTGCAATAATTGCCCTATCCCCTTCTTCATGGCCATAATCATCATTTATTTTCTTAAGGCCATCCATATCACAATAAAGCATTATTCCGCTCTGGCCCATTGCTTTAGCAAATTTGAGTGTAGTCTCGCCATAGGAATAAAAACCGCGTCTGTTGTAAAGGCCAGTCAACTCATCAGTACTTGCAATAAGATCAAGTTCATCAATCTTTTTGCGTACACGGGAAGTTTCACTATGAGCAAGCGAGAACGAATAAACAGAAGCAATTGTCGAAGACAAAAGTTTTACAAAAAGATCATAAATAATACTGTCATAGCTACCCGGACGAAGGATAATGTATCCATACTGCAGGGTACTATGGAAAAGAGCAAATACTAATACTCCGTCATGATCAATACTGATTATTCCATCAGGAAGCATCTGCTCTTTTGGATTACACTTAATTATCTTTTTCTCTACTGTAGAATCAAAACCAGTCTTATTATCAAAACCTGCAAAAAGATGTGCATTTTTTGGAAGATGGAAATAATCAAAAGGAACTGCAGCTTCAATCGGTTTATCATAAAGCACAACTGCACAGGCAGTTATTCCAAAAGAACGGACATCATCATTGATTCTGTTACGCAGCTGGTCATAAGTCATATCAGACTGCATTTGTGTATAGAAATTTGTTGTCTGATAGAATTCTCCTTTTTTTCTATACCACTCAGTACCAGAGTTAGTTCTTAAATAAGGTTTATTTTCATCAGATTCAAATTCAAAACTTCTTGCATGAGGAGCAGTCTTATCATAAGGAACACGCCGGCTGGATTCACGCATAACAGGAATTGCAGTTATCACAGATAGCTTATCTGCAGCTTTTCCATAAATCTCTTTAATAAGATTCATTCCTGCAAGATATCCCTGCCCTTCAAAATTCTGTTTAATAGTAGTAAGGGTTGGTATACAGGTATCAGAATTTATAAGATTGTCAAAGCCTACAACTATTACATCATCAGGAACCTTTAATCCTATTTCACTGCAGAAATCCATAGCTGCAAAAGCCATTTCATCATTCATACAGATTAAAGTATCATAGTCGAAAACTCCAATTTCTTTATAAATTGCACGAAGATCTTCAAGAGCCGGAGTATAGCTTAAGGTTGATTTCCATACAGAAATATCATCTTCGCTAACACCAAGGTTTGAAAGTGCAGCTTTTATATTTTTGAGACGATTTTTGATTTCTGAAGAATTTCCCCGTACGCTAAGAATTCCAAATTTGTGACATCTCTGTCGTTTTACCAGTTCTGTAAGAATTGAATCATAAGCTTCCTCATTATCAACAATAACTGAAGGAATGCCTGATATTTCCATTGATATATTTGCAACAGGAAGAGGCTTAAAAGCCTTTATGTACGAAGCAACTTCTGATTTATTTTGAGACTGCATGATGGCGCCAGAAATAAAAATTACACCATCGAGATTTTTTGAAGATACAAAGGAAGATACTGCTACATTCTGATAGTCAAATGCATTGGTTATACTCTGAATTTGACCAATTGAGAATACAACAAGCTCAGCGTCTTTTTCCTGACAGGCGAGCGAAACACCCCGGATTATACGCTCAGCATATTCCGAAACTACATAATCTATTACAAGCCCTATTCTCATACTCTCTCATCTTTTGAATAAAGTTTTAAATAATTATTTTTAAATCTTTTTATTACATTTTTGGGCTAATTATATTTTAGTCTAGTTTTTGTAATTTGTCTAATCTTTTATTACCTGCAGCGATTTTGCCTGATATTTCGGCAAAAACTTCTTTTTTCCGCCATTTGCAAACTGAACTTCTATTACATACTCGCCGGAATTTGAATAAGCAGCAACTACAGCACCATCACCATAATCATCATGATAGACATGTGTTCCCTTTTTCCATTTTGATACCAGTGCATCATCTTCGGAAGTATCATCTGAAGTATTCGAAAAGGCTGATGCATCGCGGCCGAATTGACCATAAGGCGAAGTTTTCCTTACTGAAAAGCCGAAAGGAGCCTGACCTATTACTGTAAATGCCTCGGCTGCTTCTTTTATGAACGGACTTGGACGCATAAAATCCCAGCGGCCATAAAGACAGCGTTTTGCAGTCGAGGTCACATAAAGTTCATCGCGGGCACGGGTAATTCCAACGTAGAAAAGACGGCGTTCTTCTTCAAGTTCTGCCCCTGTCTTTTCCATTCGTGGGAATACACCTTCTTCAAGACCAGTTATGATGACCTTGTTGTACTCCAGACCTTTTGTGTTATGGAGGGTGATGAGGGTAACTGCATTGTCTCCTACAGCCTGATTTTCAGCATCAAGCGTACGGTCCAGGTTAATTGCATCAAGGAACTGAAGAAGTCCTTCCATTGTGCATTTGTACGGAACTGCAGTATTTACAAGTTCCTGAAGGTTTTGAACTCGAGTGGTTCCTTCTATTTCGTCACCAGCTTTGTGATATTCATCAAGACTTGAATCGCGAATTACCCGTTCAATAAAATCTGAAAGCGGTTTATTTTCATCAAAACAGCCCGAAAGGGTATCAAACAGTTTAATAAATGCAGAAGCACCTTCTGACGCTTTTTTAGAAAGTGATGGCTGCTGATTCTTCAGATTTTCAAGCAGATCCGAAAAAACAGGCACACCATCAGGATTAAGACTAACGGCACTTTCCATAAGTTTATCCTGAGTTTTGTCACCTATTCCGCGAGTTGGTTTGTTGATAATACGACGGAATGAGATTTCATCCTTATGATTTGCAAAAAAAGAAATGTAGGCTAAAGCATCTTTGATTTCTTCACGCTCGTAGAATTTTAGAGAACCTACAACGACATAAGGAATCTTTCTATGCAGGAACTCTTTTTCAAAGCCAAGAGACTGAGCATTTGTACGGTAAAGAATAGCCCAATCAGAATACTTTGCGCCTCCGGCAAGTGATTTCATTACAAGATCTGCCGTAAAGGTAGCCTCAGCATTCTGATCTGGCAGAAAAGCAAGCACAGGCTTTCCACCACCCTCACGATCTGCAACCAAAGTTTTTTCAAGGCTTCCATGATGATTCTTTTTTACGACAAGACCTGCCGCGTTTAATATATTCGCTGTGGAACGATAGTTCCTCTCAAGCTTAATGATTTCTGTTCCCGAGAACTTTTCCGGGAAGGTCAGAATATTTTCTACCTCAGCTCCGCGGAATTTATAGATAGACTGGTCATCATCACCTACTACGCAGACATAGGTATTACTTCCCTGCTTAACTCCCGAAAGAGCCTGCAAAAGCCGATATTGTGCAATATTCGAGTCCTGATACTCATCAACCATAATTACTTTAAATCGGTTGTGAATATAATCAGCAATTTCCTCATACGCTTCAAGAATTTGAACCGGCAGCATAATGAGGTCACCAAAATCAGCATTACCTGTGGCGCGAAGTCGTTTCTGATATTTAGAATAGATATCGCTGAGGTCAAACTCACTTCCAATAATGCTTAAATCATCCTCTGGAGTAAGACAGTAATCTTTTGCCAGCGAAATCTGATGAGCTGCTGTTCTTATTTCTTTTGTAGAAAGCGAAGGTTCTGCTTTTTTTATAAGAGTCGCAACGTCATCATCATCATAAACAGTAAAGGATGGTTCAAGGCCTGCGTGCTCGGCATATTTACGAAGGAACCAGGCACCAAAAGAGTGGAAGGTCTGGATTTTTGCATCGGCAGCACGTTCATCAATTGCAACTGCACGTTCACGCATTTCATTGGCAGCCTTTTTAGTAAAGGTTACCGACAGAATACTCCATGGATCTATATTCTTTTCTTTAATAAGATACGCAATCTTAGTAGTAATTACACGGGTTTTTCCGGAACCGGCACCCGCAAGAATTAAAAGAGGAGAGCCCTCGTGTACAACGGCAGCTCTCTGTTCTTCGTTTAGTGAGTCGAGATAGTTATTTTCTGGCATGTTTCTTCTTTTTTTCTTTATAAAGTTCTTTATCTGCTTCGGAAAGAAGCTGCTTCAAAACACTTGATTTCTGAAGGTCTACTGCTCCAAGACTTATTGAAAGTGTAAACGGCAGCTGATTTTCTATAGAAACTTTTTTACAGAGCATTTGTATTTTAAGTCTTGTTTTTTCAACATAACCGATTTTCATTCCAAGAGCAACAATTCCAAATTCATCACCACCAAGGCGACCAACAACATCTGAAGAACGGAAAATATCTTTCAGAACCCTTGCCTGAAGCATAATTGCCTTATCCCCCATTTCATGACCATAAGTATCATTGATTTTTTTAAGGTCATCCATATCTGCAAAGAAAATGACACCAGAAGTATCTGTTTCCTGCAGAAGGTCAAGAGCTGCCTGTCCCTGTTCAATAAAGCCGCGGCGGTTGAGAATACCAGTCAGCTCATCCATGCGAGACTGTAAAGCAAGATCAGTATTTTCGCGTTCAAGGTTTCGGCCTTCCTGAATCTTACCGGTATAATCATAAGCCTGAGCAATTGCATTTATGATGATTTTTAAGTAAACGTTGTAATCTGCAAATTTATTTTCGTTTATACGGCAAAGCATATAACCGTAATTTGCTTCACCCATAAAAATCGGATTCAAAATAAATATTCCGCTTATATCTTCCATTGAGCGGGCTGAAAAAATCTTTTCATGAGGATTTACAGTAAGCCCTGGTCTGAAGAATTCAACATTCTTCTGATTAGTGTAAAACATGTGAAGTTCAGCTTCTCTAGGAAGGACAAATTCCTGCTCAGAATCAATAATCTGAACATCCTTAAAGAAATGAATAGCCATTCCACTCATTGCACACTGCTTTACAATATATTTAAGGCTGAAGAACATCTGTTTGAGAGTATTAAAGCCCCGGATTGTATCTAATAATGTTACAACAACATTTTTTTCGCCCAATGCATTTACAAACTGCATGACTCCATCAGTTTTATCGTTAACATCAGAACGAAGTTCACCTTCAACATTTTTATATACAGGAAGAGAATGATCCAGGCTGATACAGCCGCAAGACTGACGGAATTTTGGAACGAGAGGATTAAAATACGCCTTCTTCATCTTTTCACCGGATAAAACGCGGTCTACAATTTCTGCAGCTTCATACCCCTGACTATAAATATCCTGGTTGATAGTTGTAAGTTTTGGAGAATGCATAGATGCCACAATAGCATCATCAAAGCCTGTAACCTTTACTTCCTGAGGAACTTTTACACCAAGTTCTTCCAGAGCACGCATACAGCCCGAAGCCATCATATCATTGGCACAGACAATAGCATCAAAATCTATTTCATTTTTAGATTTATAATGTGCTTTAATTGCATCATAAGCCTTAAAATCAGTAAATGCACCATCAAAAACAAGTTCAGGATAAAAGGTAAGCTTACAGGCATCGAGTGCGGCAGTAAAAGCATCATAGCGTTCCAGAGCTTCCTTTGATTTTGTTTCATTGGCAGAGAAAAAAGCAATTTTCTTGCAGTCATGAACTTTTTTAAGATGACTTACAATTTCCTTAAAGCTTTTACGGCAGTCTGCCTGAATCACATAACTGTTTCTTGTTTTTGGATCGAGGTTAATTGAAACTACCGGACGTGGTTCAAAACATTTGAGGATTTCACGAAGTTTATCTTCAGGCATCTCAGAAGCATAAACACCGCTTACACAAATTACAGCCTCTACTTCTTCTGATTTAGCATATTCAAATCCTGTACAAAACTGATAGTCAAAGGCTCCTGTATTTATGCCAGGAATTCTTGTCTGAATAAGAACAACCTTAGCATCTTTGCCTCGAAAATAATCAGAAATACCACTAAGAATATCCAGATTGTACTCAGTTGAAAATGTCGGAATTAAAACTGCTATAACCTTCATTTTTGTGTCCGATTTGTAAATTATACACTAGAAAATGAATTTTCGCTCGTTTTTTTTATCAATTTTTCTAGAATTTTTAATAAATCGGGAATCGAGGTCTACGCCAGTATTTGCGAGAACTTTTACAGTTACTACCCCGCCAGGAATTATTGATTCTACAGCTTTTTTGTCATCCAGGTCATAACGGATTACTACAGAACCGTCAACTTCCGGAGCCTGGAACCAGGCACGGCCGATTGCAAGCCCTTCTGCGGCAGCATCACCCTCTACACCAGAAACGATTTCTTCAACAAGAATATTGAGTTCCTGACCGACATAGTGTTCAAGGCGCTCACGGGTGATTTCCGCCTGAAGCTCTTCGAGATGATTTGCACGGGCTTTGGCAATCTTTGCAGGAACACGAGGCTTCATTTTATAGGCCGGAGTATCTTCTTCGCGGCTGTAAGGGAAACAGCCAGACCAGTCCGGCTGAATTTCCTGAAGGAAACGGGCGGTATTTTCTGCAGCCTCGTCTGTTTCGCCAGGGAAACCTGTGAGGAAGGTTGTACGGAGCACAGCGCCCGGTAACTCACGACGGAGTTTTTTTACAAGGCTTGTGTATTGCTCGTATGAGCCGGTTCTATTCATTGCGCGAATGATTTTATCATCTGCACTCTGGAATGGAATATCAAAATATGGAAGAAGTTTTGGAGAAGTTTTAATTGCTTCAATAATGTCATCTGTAAAATGATCCGGATGAATATAAAGCGGACGAACAATAAAATCTCCCTTGATTTTTGAAAGCTTAGTCAAAAGCTTGGCAAGTGAAGTACCAAATTCCTTGCCGTAAACGGCAAGATCCTGTCCAATCAGATTGATTTCGTAAACACCGTCTGAAATAAGCTGCTTTACTTCGTCGAGAATTTCTGCTTCCGGACGGCTTCTTACCTCACCACGAATTAAAGGAATTGCGCAGAAAGAACAGTGATTTGAACAGCCTTCAGTTATTTTTACAAAAGCGCTGCCAGGGAAATTAAAGAGCACCGGACGGGTTCCGCTGCACACACCTTCCTGACTAAAAGTCTGAGCAACACGTTCTTTACGAACCTTATTCATAAAGCTGCAGATTTTTGAAAGGTCACCGTTTCCAAAAACACCATCCAGTTCAGGCATCTGTTCTATAAGATCATTTGCATAGCGTTCTGCAAGGCAGCCAGTCATAATAATTCTGGCATCCGGATAAGCCTTTTTGATATCATAAATTGCATCAATTGATTCTTTTTTGGCAGATTGAATAAAACCGCAGGTATTAACAAAGATAAAATCAGCTTCGCTGGCATTCAGTGTAAGTTTATACCCCTTCTCCATCAAAAAGCCTGCCAACAGCTCTCCGTCTGTCTGGTTTTTAGCACAACCGTGCTGGTCGATAAAAAATTTCATAGGTTTAATTAGTCCAATTCGATAACGACAAGCTTATACTTACCGTCTGTATCTTTAATCCACTTGATATCTTCAACAAAAATCTGACCGGCAGTACCAATATCAAGGTCAAAGGATTTAGAGTCTGCAATAATTGTAATTTTTACAGTATTGAAGTTAGACATCCACAGGCGGATACCATTACGTGGAGTTGCAGTGAATAAGTCACCGCGCGCGAAATAAGATTCAACCGACTGAGAATTATCCACGCGATCGCGGAAGAGACAAGGACCGCGGAAGCTTGCATTGATTGTGAACGGATAAGCTCTGTTGTCCTCATGAATAACCTTGTAAGGATGCGAAGACTTAACTTCAGAAGCAAACGGAATTTCTTCTGCAGCAACTACAGTTGTATCTACAGCAAGACCATGACGGAGCAGAATGCTAACTTCTGCACCGCGGCTTTCATCAGTAGAGGAAATATCAGAAACGTAGACAATCATATCAGATGCATTGTCACCGTTAATATCAAGTTCAGATTCTTCTGCAAGCTCGATATAGAAAACTCCGGAAGGAGTATCAATACCAAAGGCAGAAAGAGTATCTCTAACAGTAAGAATGATTTTTCCATCGTTCTCTGTAGGAATAAAAAGCTGGTCGCCCTTATAAACACGCTGTGTAAACTTTTTATCAGAAAGCTCATACTGACGATTTTTTACACCGCTGGAAACTACAACACCATCTTCAATATTATTCTTCTTTTTTAATACGAGAAGAGTCAGAACAACAGCAACGACTGCAACAAGCAGTACAGAAGGAATTATAATTGCCGGAAGAAAGTAACGTGGCTTATGAGGTTCATAAAGCCCCTGTGGAAGCGGAGATTCCTGAATCTGCTTATTACGGTAAAGCTTTAAAATAAACTCTGAATCAAGTTCAAGATAATCTGCATAATTCTTTAAGAAGCCAACCATATAAGCTTCGCCAGGAAAAACAGCATTATCTTCTGCTTCAAGTCCTGCAAGATATCTTTTTTCTATAGAGATTTCGCGACTTGCACGGTCAAGGTCAAGTTCTTTTGCTTCGCGGGTTGTTTTTAAAAGTTCACCGTAGCTTTCCATACCACACTACTCCGAAAACAGGAAGTTGTTATAATTATTTGCAGAAGAAGGAGCGTCGTAAACGAAACGCTGCTCAGAAAGGTTCTGATTCAGTACATAATCATAGAAATCAAAAACAAACTCTTCTCCCTTAGGAGTAACAGCTTCTATACGGCGAATAAGCTTTGTTTCGTTGTTGATTGCAAGCTTAATATATCTGAAGGCTTCTGAAGCGCTCTTTCTTGTAAGAATCAGTTTTACTACCATTTCATCAGAACCTTCTTCCAAAGGCTCTGGATTCTGACCAGTTTCATAAGCAACTGTGTAATAACGAGACATAAGAGACAGTCCCTGAGGTGTTGAAAGTGTTGATGCACTTCCACTTGAACCAGGAGTTACCTGCTGCTGAAGAACAGCCTCGGCCGGCTCTTTAATATAGATTGTAAGGATATCACCATTAAAGCAGATTACCTGCTCTTCCGGATTTGTATAATCCATTCTCAAAAGATTAGGAGCCTTAAAGGAAAGTTTTCCTCTTGATTCTGTCTTTTCTATTCTGATTTCAAAATCTACTTCGTAATCTTTGATAGTACCGTAATATTCAGAAATAGTCTTAAAATATGCACTAGCAGTTGTAATATTCTGTGCGAATAAAACAGTTGAAACAAAAAGTGCACAGAAAGAAATAATTAGCTTTTTCATATCAGTGTATTATACAGCGAAAATGCATTGTAGTCTACTTATATAAAAAAAAGGCTTCCGCTGCTCAAAACTGCAAATAACGGAAGCCCGTTGATTAAAATGCTAACTTACTCTTCTTTTTTAGTTTTACGTGGAGCTCTAGGCTTTTTCGCTGTAGAAGATTCTTTTGAAGTCTCAGAAGTTTTTTCTTTCTTACCGGCATTTTCAGTGAGTTCCTTGCAATGAGCTTCGCCCTTTACAATCTCATAGAACTCTTTACCGTCCATTGTTTCAATCTCAACCAGGCGGTTTGCAATATATTCAAGAAGATCTTTGTGCTGTTTAAGCAGTTTTACTACGTAATTGTAGCGTTCGTTCATGATACGGGCAATTTCTTCATCAATATAGTTCTGAGACTGTTCACTGAACTCACGGATGAGGTTTGCATCACCGCCACGAGTTCCGAGTACGCCCTTTCCAAGTGTCATGTTCTTGAACTTGTCTGACATACCAAAGTCTGTAATCATGCGCTTAATGATATCTGTAGCGCGGGCAATATCGTTAGAAGCACCGGTAGAAATATCACCGAGAATAACCTCTTCTGCGGCACGTCCACCAAGCAGGCTGTCGATTTCGTCCATCATATCCTTGCGGGTCATGTTGAACTTTTCTTCGCCTTCTTCGCGGTACTGGGTAAAGCCGCCTACTCCATGGCTTCGAGGAACAACTGTAATCTTATTTACAGGCTCGTGGTCCGGATTAAAGGCTGCAACAAGAGCATGTCCTGTTTCGTGAACAGAAACAAGGCGCATCTGCTTTTTATTATCCTTGCGGCTCTTTTTCTTAAGGCCAATGCTTACCTTATCGATAGCATCGTTGAAATCTTCCATTGTTACCTTCTTGCGGCCATTGCGAACTGCAAGAAGAGCAGCTTCGTTTACTACATTTGCGAGGTCTGCACCAGCAAAACCTGTAGTTCCGTGAGCAACCGATTCAAAATCAACGTCCTTATCAAGTTTTACGTTCTTTGCATGGATGCGGAGAATCTCCTCGCGGCCCTTAACATCTGGCTTTTCAACTGGAACCTGGCGGTCAAAACGGCCAGGACGAAGAATTGCAGGGTCAAGAACGTCTACACGGTTTGTAGCTGCAAGAACAATCAAACCTTTTTCGTTATCAAAACCATCCATCTCAACGAGGAGCTGGTTCAATGTCTGTTCACGCTCGTCGTTGCTAGAGAATCCGTTTGCACGGCTCTTAGCGAGGGCATCAATTTCATCAATAAATACAATACAAGGAGCTTTTTCACGGGCCTGCTTAAAGAGGTCGCGGACGCGAGAAGCACCAACTCCGACAAACATTTCTACGAAGTCTGAACCGGAAATACTGAAGAATGGTACTCCAGCCTCTCCTGCTACAGCGCGGGCAAGCAATGTTTTACCGGTTCCAGGGTCACCGACAAGCAGAACTCCCTTAGGAATCTTTCCACCGATATCTGTATATTTTTTAGGAGACTTAAGGAAATCAACAACTTCTACAAGTTCTTCCTTAGCCTCATCAACACCTGCAACATCTGTAAAGCGGGTTTTGATTTTTCCTTCTTCAACAACCTTAGCGCGGGAATTACCGACACTGAAAATACTTCCCATTCCGCCTGAACCGCCGCCCATCTTTCTGAAAAGGAAGAAGTAAAGCAGAAAAATAAGTCCAAATGGAACTACAAGATTCAAAAGCAGCTGGAGGAACCAGTTATTCTGCTTTGCAGCAAACTTATAATGAATATTGTTCTCTTCAAGGAAATCAAGGAAGCTCTGAGTAAGCACTGCTGAAGTCTTATACTGAACAGCAGATTTTACAGAAGGAGCATTAAAAAGCTTAAGACCTTTGCCTTCTGCTTTTGTTTCAATGACATTTCCGTAGCCTATAAAATAGCTGTCGCTTATAACTACAGATTTTATCTCGCCCCTCTCAATTTTCTCCTTGAAATCAGAATAATCAATTAAATCATCATTCTTAGGGAAGAGAAAAACCTCTGCCATAGCTACTACAAAAAGAGTTAGCAGAAGAATTGGCCAGAAAGGAAGCTTCTTTTTGCCATTATTCTTCTTGTTTTTATTCTTATCATCATTATTTTCCGGTCCAGGGAACTTGAAAAACTTATATGGATCGTTTTCGTCATTGTTATTCGAGTTCTGGTTTTCGTTCTGATTCTCTGCCATCGCTGTATCCTGAGTAAAAATTCGTTTGTTACTATAAATATAGTAAAGATATTTGTTTTTTTCCACTAAATTCGAATTTGAAGTGGATTATAAATAAAATATTAGAAACTTCTTACTCAGGTCCTTCCATATTATAAACAAATTAATCGATATATTGGCTCCCAGTCGCGCCAAATTTCGATTTTTTTATAAAAAAACTGTATCTTTTTGCTAAACTAATTTTTTTATTATCCGACAATCAGAGAAGAATACCCGCATTTTTTGCGGAATTCCGTATTTCAAGGAGGAACAGACATGGCTTATCAGAACGCTTATGCTGCATATCAAAAAACTAATGTAAATACCGCAAGTCAGGGACGTCTTGTTGTTTTACTTTATGAAGGTGCTGTAAAAAACTTAAAGGGAGCACTTAATCTTTTTGATCAGAATGATAAGCTGAAACCAGGTGATATTGAGCAATTCGGTATTTATCTTCAGAAAACTCAGGCTATTATTACTGAACTCCAGGTTTCGCTTGATATGGAAAAAGGTGGAGACATTGCAAGAAATCTTATGTCTCTTTATGTGTATTTTAATGAAGAACTGATGGATGCAACTATCAATCATAGTAAAACAAAAATTGAGTTTGTTTTGAACAAGATTGATGATCTTGCAGGAGCATGGAGAACTATTGCAAACAGTACAGCAAACGCTCCGGCTGCAAAAGTTGCAAATACACTGAATATTGTAGGGTAAGGGGAAAAACAATATGGCAGAAATCACACAGGAAGAATTAAACGAACGAGTTGCTATTTTGCGCCGTTTCAGAAGTCTCTTAGAGGAACAGCGCGGCAAATTCCGTGAATATCTTACTGTTCTTGAAAAACAGCAGGATTCTATTACTTCAGAAAATCCAGAAAGCCTCCTCGCTCACACAGAACTTGAGCAGCAGGTTGTAAAGAATATCGCAAATCTTCAGAAGGTTATTGTACCTATGGCAAAAATGTACAAAGCTAATTCATCTAAAGCTGTTTCTGCTGCTGAAGATGCAGATATCATTAAGATTCAGAATGAACTTTCTGACCTGCAGGATAGAGTTCTCAAGCAGAATGCCATTAACCGTGACCTGCTCCGCGTTCATATTGAGCAGCTTAAAACTCAGATTAATAACTTTAAGAATCCATACAAAGCTACAAGAAATGTATATGCGACGGTTCAACCGGTTGCACAGATGGTACATTTTGAAGCATAAAAAAAAAGACCTGTGGTTTGAACGAGCTCAATCACAGGTCTTTTTTTAGATAACTAAAAAATTATTTGTCTAATTCCTTATTATATCTTTCAACCTGTTTGAGAATATCTTCCATAGTAATTCCATTTTTACCGCGGTTTAAGCGGAATGGATTACTCTTTGTCATCTCAATCATAGCATCCTTTGTGAATGGGAACAATTTAGCAAATTCTTCATCAGATAAATCACCAATTGCAGCATAACATGCCTGGTCAAACTCAGGCTTAATAATTGCAGCCATTTCACGGTTACGAAGCATATCGCCCATTGTTGTCTGAGGAGTAATTGTAAAAGCCTTCTTTGAAGTTGAAGTAACATCAACTTCGGCAGTAGCACGAATGTCGCGGCTTGAAGCACCAATGCTGATGATGTATTTTCCAGACGGAGCATACCAGTCATCAATATCGATGTTCCAGAAAGCAAATGAACGGCGGTCCAGCTTGAAAGTAACTTCTTTTGATTCACCAGGCTTAAGATTTACTTTATCAAAGCCCTTAAGTTCTTTTTCAGGACGAACTTCTACGCCGGTTTTATCGCTTACATAAAGCTGAACAACTTCTTTACCTTCAACACTTCCTGTATTTTTAATTGTGATGCTTACTTCTACCCCATCACTATCTTTGAAAGCAGATTTTGAAACCTTAAGATTTGAGTACTCAAAAGTTGTGTAGCTGAGACCGTATCCGAATGGGAAAAGAACAGGCATTTTTCGGCTGTCGTACCAGCGGTAACCTACAAAGATCCCTTCTGAGTAAACACAGGTACGTCCGTTTCCTGGATATGTAAGATAACATGGAGTATCTTCAAGGCGCAGAGGGAAAGTTTCTGCAAGCTTTCCGCTTGGATTTGCCTTTCCAAAAAGAAGATTAACCTGTGCAGTACCAATATTTTCACCACCAAGGTAACATTCAAGAATTGCAGCAACCTTATCTACCCAAGGCATTGCAACAGGCGCACCGTTATGAAGAACTACAACTACGTTCTTGTTTACAGCAGCAAGTTTTTCAATAAGTTCATTCTGAACCTGTGGCATATCAAGAGTTGTACGGTCAGCCCCTTCTGTTTCATAACTTTCAGGGAGACCTGCGAAAACTACTACAGTATCGGCTTCGCGTGCTGCAGCAACTGCTTCATCAGTGAGGGCTGCTGTTGTAGTTACAAAGTCCTCGTTATATCCCTTAACATATTTTACACCAAGTCCAGCTTCGCGGGCTGCATCAACAGCACTTGTCATCTTATAGCATTTAATTTTTGAACTTCCACCGCCACCATAGCGAGGATTTTCAGCAAAACAGCCTGTAAACAGAACCTTTTCTGCAGAAGCTTTGATTGGAAGTACTGCATTATCATTTTTGAGGAGAACACAAGACTCTTCAGCAATTCTTGCAGATTCAGCATGGTCTTTATCCATATCAAAAACGCCGCTCTGCTTATGTTCTGTATAATTCAAAACCATTTCAAGAACATGAGAAACGGCTTCATCAAGTTCTTCCATAGTCAAAGTTCCAGCTTTAACGGCCTGAACAATATCATTGTCTGTATGGCCGCCACTGTAAGGCATTTCAAGGCTCAAATCAGCCTTAATTCCTTTTACACGGTCGTAAACTGCACCCCAGTCTGAAACAACCATTCCCTTAAAGCCCCATTCATCACGAAGAACATCCTTCAAAAGCCATTTATTCTGACTTGAAAGTTCACCGTTGATTGCATTGTAAGAGCACATAATTGTTGTTGGTGCTGAATTCTTTACACAGTTTTCAAAAGCAGGAAGATAGATTTCACGCAGAGTACGCTCGTCTACTTCTTCACTTACAGAGAAACGGTTTGTTTCCTGATTATTTGCAGCAAAATGCTTTACAGAAGTTCCAACATTCTTTGACTGAACGCCTTTTACATAAGCCGCGCCGAGTTCTCCGGCAACATAAGGGTCCTCTGAAAGATATTCAAAATTACGTCCACACAATGGAGAACGCTTAATATTTATAGCAGGACCGAGTACTGTTGAAACATTATAGTTATTAGCTTCTTCTCCAAGAATCTCTCCAAGATTACGAAGAAGATTGCGGTCAAAAGATGAAGCAGTAGCACATCCCGAAGGGAAACTTACTGCAGCACGAGAGTCATTTTCATTTACGCCATTTTCAACCTGAGTACGAAGACCGCTTGGACCATCACTTACCATTACTGATGGAATACCAAGTCTTTCAACTGGCTTTGTACGCCAGAAATCTTTACCGGAACAGAGTCCAGCCTTCTCTTCAAGTGTGAGTTGTGATAATAATTCTTTAATTTTAGTGTCCATAACAATATTTTATCATGACAACACAAAGGATTCAAATATAAGAAAATATTTAATAATTGTACAAAAATGATTAGTAGCGAAATTTCAAGTATTGGTATATTATATAATATATAGAAGAAGGCATTCAAAAATGGTTACCGCACTAGGGCATTCCTTAAGACAAAAAGTCAGAAACTTTTTATACATGATCGGTTATCTCGGCAAACTCATAACCGCATCCTTCTTTTTTGCCAAACGTGGTAAAACCGCACGAAAAATCCTTACAATGCAACTGCTTTTTACATATGTAGAAGCACTTCCTATCTGCTGTTTTCTTGCCGCTGGAATTGGAACTTCTGTCTTTATGATTGGAAATACTTTTCTTACAGCCTTTGGACAGGACAAACTGAAATATGACCTTCTGGTTCTTCTGATTATGAGGGAACTCGGTCCTATTCTGATTGCATTCATCGTTACAGCCCGTTCTGCAACAGCCATCGCTACAGAAATCAGTACTATGGTTGTGCGCCACGAAATAGAAGCTTATATTTCTGTAGGAATTGATCCTATCAGCCATATTGCAGCTCCACGATTTCTTGGCGTTACTTTCTCTCTGTTTTTCCTGAATATTTATTTTTCACTTTTCGGCCTGCTCTGCCCTGCCATCATAATCCAGTTTATTTCTACAACGAGCATTTCCGACTACATCATGAATCTGTTTCTTTCGCTTGATTTGAAAATCATACTGATTTCGATTTTGAAAAGCCTTGTGTTTGGAATGATAATTTCCGGCTCAGCTACACTTTATGGTTTTAATGCCGGACGAGCTTCTACTGAAATTCCTCTGGCGGGACTTCGGGCTGTGAGTAAGGCGTTTCTGTTTATTATAATTGCAGATGCGTTTATTACAACGCTGTCGTATATTTTATAGGAAGACGGGAGTTATTGATGTCGATTTTTAAGATGATAAATGTCTGCTTTGAAGACAACGGTCAGAAAATCATAAACAATATCTCTCACTATATTGAACAAAGTACTGTTACAGCCTTTCTTGGAAAACCGGGAAGCGGAAAGTCGACGGCCCTTAAACTGCTCGCAGGGCTTATTACACCTACTTCGGGAAGCATTACTTTTGAAGATAAAGATATTCACAGCATGACTCACAAACAGAACGAGGCTTTCAGAAAAAGAGCTTCGTTTATGTTTCAGGATTCAGCGCTTTGGGCAAATCAGGATATATACCACAACCTGGAACTTCCGCTTCTGCTGCATTTTCCAGACATGAGTGCGGCAGAACGAAAAGACAGAATTAAAAAGATTACTGAGCTTGTTGAATTTCATAAGCCGTTGATTATCAGGCCGGCATCTCTTTCAATCGGAGAACAGAAAAAGATAAGTTTTGCGCGGGCCTTAATTTGTGAGCCGGAAATTCTCTTTTTAGATGAGCCAACAGAATCAATTGATGAAAAAACAGAAGATCTTTTTATTTCCATTCTTAAGGATTTTATCAGCCAGAATAAAACTGTCATTTACGTAAGTCATGACAATTATTTAATCAATTCATTTCTGTGCGATAAAATCTACTTTGAAGATGGTGAAATTAAAGAAAAGATTCTTCTTGATGATATAAACCAGATAGACGATTATTATGAGGGTGATTTATGAAATTTAAAATTAAGTATGCAGATCAGATTGTTGGTATCCTGAGTCTTCTCGCAATCATTGCGTTAATCTTCATCATCTTTTTAATCGGCTCCACTCAAAAATGGTTTGTTCCAAAACATAATTACTACACTGTAATTTCTTCTGCTTCGAATATCAGCGCAGGAAAATCAATTACCTATAAAG
Organism: Treponema bryantii; assembly: GCF_036492245.1. Taxonomy (NCBI): domain Bacteria; kingdom Pseudomonadati; phylum Spirochaetota; class Spirochaetia; order Treponematales; family Treponemataceae; genus Treponema; species Treponema bryantii. The sequence goes on from NZ_AP025286.1 coordinate 2,538,066, forward strand.
GCTTTGAAATCGGAAAAATCAGAAACTTTACACTGGATGATTCAGACAATGTTATAGTAAATTTTTACATAACAGATGATTACAAAACGAAGGCTGTACATAATTCCATTATAGAAATTCTTACCAGTCCGCTTGGTTCTTCTGTAGTTTTTTATCCGGGAAACAGCATAATTCCACTGGAAGACAATTCCTTTATACCGGAACGTTCAAGTGCTGAAGCCCGAGCTTTAATTAAACAGCGAAAGGTAAGCGTTGTTGAACAGACAGATTCAATCAATACAATTCTTGCAATGGCCACTACCCTTGTAGGCGATATTGATACTCTTGTAAAACAAATCAATATTGCACTGGAAGGAAAGGAACAGACTCCTCTGACAAACACACTCAGACAGGTTAATGCAATTCTTGAAAACATAAATACAATCACTGCCGATACTTCTGGTCTGGTGCCAAAACTGCTTGAAGATGAAAATGCAAAAGGTTCTATAGCAAACGTTCTTTTACAGCTTGATACTACAATGGGTGATATCAATTCAATCACCTCTTCTGTAGAAGGAAACATGCCGGGCATTTCAATTCTGATTTCACAGATGCAGACACTTTTAAAACAGATGCAGGATGTAATGGAAGGCTTAAAGAATAATCCTCTTTTAAAGAATGGAATTTCTGAAAAACCGGAAAAAGAAAATGCAGCTCCAAAACTCAGGGAGGATAATTTCTAATGAAAAAAAATCAGCTTACAGCAAGTATCATTTCAGTTTTGTTTTTTTTCACAGCCTGTTCATCTGGTCCAAAACGTCAGATGTCTATAACAACTATTCAAGATTCCTGCAAACATTCCATTGAATCTGCTAATGCCTGTATTTTAAACGGTAACTACCAGCAGGCAGAAGAAATTCTTGCACGTGCACGAACTCAGGCACTTTCCATCGACAATTATGATTTGTTGCTTTCGGTTTCTCTTGCCCATGTGAGTCTGTACCTTTCCTATAATCCGCCTGAAATTGAAAAGGCAAGACTGTATGTTGAAAACGCTTATGAACTCGTACCAAGCACAACAAAACGAAAGGAAAGTGAACTTCTTTGTGCTATGGGAGAAGCAAGAATTCTTATTGCAGAAAATGCAGTTCAGGAAAATTTCAAAACAATTATAGATAAAATTGATGATGCAAAAAAAGTATTCAAAGACAGTCCGTATAATCATGCTCAGTGTGACAGTATTCTTGGTGATGTTTACAGACTTGCAGGAAGATATAAAGAAGCAGATAAAATCTATAATGAAGCTGCAAAACTTTTTACAGACCAGCGCTATCTTTCTGAAATAGGAATTACCTGGTATAAAATTGCACAGAATCAGTCTCAGTCTGGAAATCAGAAAGGTGCCCTTGAAGCTCTTAATACTGCAATTCACTATGACCGCCTTGCTGAAAATTCAATGGCACTTGGAGCTGATTATTACATAAAGGCTGTTATTCTTTTAAAAGGAAAACCTACAGAAGCAAACAGAGCCGAAGCAAAAAAAGCCCTGCTGCATTCTGCAGAAATTTATACGGCTGCTAATCTGGAAGAACTTGCTTCTAAAAGTCTGGAGCTATTCCTAACTATTGAATAAACTCCATAACCTGTGATTCAAGCACAGATTCAAGTTCATCATCCAGAAGCTCAAAGAAATCATATCCAGTATTTTCTTCTATATAATCTACACTGCAAAGATATTGCTGCCAGCTTCCGTTTTTACCACACCCCTTCTCATTCGGAACACATACAGCAATAATTTGGGTATCAGCAGAAACACGAGAAAGGTCCTCTTCTCCTTCATCAAGAATCAGAAGCACTTTCCAGGTAAATGCCGGAACTGTAATAGAGAGTTCTGTCCCATCTTTTTTCGTAACAGGAATCGCTTCAAAATACCCTTTATCTCCAGTTCCGCCAGCGCCTAATGGCCCTGCAAAAATATAAACTTCTTTACCCTGCAAAACCAGTTCGCGCTCGTACTTTTCCAGAGCCACCCATACAATGCGGTTATTGTCCGGAGACTGCGGAACCATATTCGTCATAAGAAAAGTCATTGAATTATCTTCTGTATTTGCAGTTCGGTCTGCTGAAGGACAAAGATGTCCGCGGTCAAAGCCGTAAGCCGGAAACTTGTAATCCTGCTTGCGAACTGCATACCATTCTGATGGAAGTTCTTTATCTGGACGGAAGGTATCGGCACGGTCTGCATCTCCAAGATCATCGCGACAAAGATGCCAGGCCACCCAGTTAGGATTCAGAGTTGAAGTATTATAGCTGAGCGTAAACTGCGGTCTCTCCATCAGATAGTTTTTATCTGACTCAATGGAAGGCATTGAGTCAGAAGGATTCCCAAAATATAAAGGAGAGTTTTCTGAGTAGCCTACATCAAGAGATGGATCTGAACATTCCTGACTGAAGGCTACACCAGCAAATACAAGAAGTGTAATAATCAGAGAAAATATTTTCTTATTTGATTTCTTCTGCTTCATTCTATTTTAATTCTATTCCTTCTGATTCCGGGCCAACTACAGCAAACCAGCGGGCTGGCTGCTCAATCCAGTACTTATTAAAAACACGAAGAACATCATCTTCTGTTACTGCATGGATTTTATCTACCATAGAAGTATACGCATCCATATCATTATAATCTATAAGTGCAGAACAAACCATAGCGGCTCTTCCACCAGTATTTGTTGCAGAACTATAAATAGAATTGACGAGAGTATTCTTTGTACCAGGCAGAACTTCTGAAATAGGAGCAAACTCATATGATCCATCATCATTTATTTTTGAAACATATTTTCCAGAAGCCATGATAGTACGAGCCTCTTCTGCACATTTCTGGAAATCATTCAGGTTAGAAATCATATAAAAGAATTCCAAACCATAACCTGCTGCAGAGCCATTTATATAAGATCCTGTAGAATAGCAGGTTCCATATTTTGAGCGGACAATATTGAACATTGTTTTACTGTAAATACTTGCCGCAAGATCCGCTGCAAAATAATCTTCGCTTGTATTCGAAGGAGTCTGGAAAGCACATGCTGCATAACCAGTACCAGCTGCAGCCTGATTTGTCAAAATTACAGGATTTCCTGAAATAACAACATCTTTTACTTCAACTTCCGGAAGCGGAGTATTTAATGCTTTTATTGTACCAAGGCTGGAATTAAGCTGCTCTACAAGTTCTTCCGGATTCATTTTAGTAATTGCTATTACACAAATACGGCGAGAATCCAAAACTGTTTTATGTAGTTTTTTCATTTCAGAAATTGTGATATTCTTCAATGAATCTGGAGTTGGACCTGTTGAAGTTTCATACGGATGTCCTTTATAAATATTGTCAGAAACAGTTCTTTTCAATAATGACCATGGATCATTGTATGTTGACTGAATTTCCTGTGAGAACTCTTTCATCATCATGTCATAAACCTGCTTTGGATAAACAGGATTCATAAAACCATCAGTCAGAACAGGAAGCAGCTCTTTGAGATAATAATTAGCACACTGCAATGAAATAACACTTGCATTATTCATATCTGTGCAGAAGATTCCAGAAGTCTTTTCATAAAAAATCTGCATTCTCTTATAATAATTATATTTACCTGAACCTCGTGACATCATTAAAAACAGCGCTTTTTCAAGACCAGACAGTTCAGGCTTAAGCCAGGTACGACCGCCCTTTACAACAATAGAAACATCATCTATTGAGTTTTCATTATTTTCTATATAATACACAGGAATTCCATTCTTCAAAGAATATTCTTTTATATCTTTTGAAGAAGGAGTTGCAAATGCATTTCCTGCAAATAAAACACAGCATAAAGCTGTAAATAAGATCTTTATTTTTTTCATTTACTTACTCCACCAGAATGCATTTTCAGCTGTTATCTGAACAAAACCAGCCTCATCAAACTCGGCTTTTGTCTTTTCATAAACTGCAGGATTTACCAGAACAAATACAACAGGATTTCTGCTGTAAACATATTTCTTCAGATACTCATCAATATCTTTCTTTTCAATTGTTTTAAAATTTTCTGAGCGATTCAGATAATAATCACTTGTAGCATAAGCCCAGTAATAAGAAAGTGTTGAAATAAGAGAATCTGCAGTTTCTGTTTCCCATGCCTGATTATCTTTTAGAGTCTGAAGCAGAAGCTCTCGTTTTTCCTTAGTTTCAAGAGATTTGTCTTTTTCAATTGCAGGAAAAGCTTTTTTAGTTACAGTCTCATAATAATCTTTTGCACGCTGAGGCATATTTTTTTCAGGATTATTAGCCATAGCATTAAAAGTCATAATACCATGATGGCGATATACCTGATATCCACCCCAGATATATGAGCTGTCCGGAATCTGAAGTTTTTTATTCTTCATAATAGTTTTTGTATAAGCACCATTAGGATCACGCATTATCTGAGAAAGAGTCTCACCTACAGCGACATCCTTTATATCAAAATCAGAATCAGTTCCATGAATGGCAATTTGAATCTGTGCAAGCTGAGGAGAAATTTCATTATGAGGAATTACACAATATAAAGGAGCATCCAAAGGATTTGCAGCATAAGGTTCACCAGCCTCTGCCCATGGATCAGGTCCTCTATTCCAATTTCCATACACCTTCTTTACAAGTTCATAAGCTTCATCAGGATTTACATCACCACCAACAAAAACTGCTGCATTATTTGGAATGTAGTATTTATTCTGAATTTCGCGAAGCTGTTCAACTGTTGCATTCTGAATATTTTCTACAGGACCACATGGGTCAAAAGTCCATGGAGCTTCCGGGAAAAGACTTTTTACAGAAAAATAAAAAATCTGCTCAGATGGCTGACTATAATATCCCTGTATTTCAGAAATAACAACTTTCTTTTCATCTTCAAATTCTTTCGGATCCATAAGAGGTTCACGGATTGCATAACTCCAGAATTCAAGGCCATTCTCAAACTGATCTACAGGAACTGTAATAAAATAATTAACACGGTCAACCGAAGTTATACCGTTCCAGTCTGATACTCCCATGTTATTAAGGGCTGTCTGCATAGCCTGGCTGTTAGCATATTTTGAGTTACCCTTAAACATCATGTGTTCGTACAAATGAAAGAGGCCCGCATTTTCTTTTGTCTGAGCAATAGAACCAGCGCGAACTGCAATTTCAATATTAACAAGCGGTGCAGAGTGATTTTCTGCAACAAAAACCGACAAACCGTTCTCGAGCTTGTAATAATACAAATGCTCAATTGATGTTTCTTCTGCAAAGAGCTGAAGAATTGAGAAGATGATCAGCACAACTAAGGCTGACTTTTTTTTAAATCGTGTTTTCATAAATTCACTTCCTTACAAACAAATTTTTACACTACTGTATTATTTGTATAATACAGTAGTACAATTAACATATCAATATACTATAATGACAGTTTGAAGTCACTTTAGTTACATATTTTTTGAATAATCTGTATAATGGCAAAAAATCGATAATTACACGGAGTAAACCTTGAACATTCTTTCCATAAATAATCTGGCAAAAATCGGGCGTGAAAAACCGCTTTTTACAGGAGTAACCTTTGGTATTCAGGAAGGTGAAAAAGCAGCCCTGATTGGCCGGAACGGAACTGGAAAGTCTACCCTGCTCGCTACAATAGCCGGCGTTCTTGTACCAGATGAAGGAACTGTAGTTATAAATAAAGAGGCCGGAGTTTCTTACCTGCCACAGACTCCATCTTTTAATCCGGACGATACAATCCGTGAACATATTTTTAAGAACAATTCTCCAAAGCTTGCGGTAATCCGTGAGTATGAGGAAATCTGCGAGGAGATGGGGACTAAAGAACAGTCCGCAGGCCTTCAGACCCGTTACGAGCAGATTATGCACAAAATGGACAGCGGCGACCTCTGGAATTACGAAGCTCAGATCAGTTCAATTTTAAGCACACTCGGAATTACAGATATGACCCGCCGCATGGGAACACTTTCCGGCGGAATGTGTAAAAAAGTTGCACTCGCTCAGGTACTCGTAGAAGATACAAAACTTCTGCTCCTCGACGAGCCTACAAACCACCTCGACATCACAACAATTTTCTGGCTCCAGAATTACCTGCACGATACAAAACGCTCCATTCTCATGGTTACCCACGACCGCTGGTTCTTAGACGCTGTTTGTACAAATATCTACGAGCTCGCACGCAACAAACTCAAGCTCTACGTTGGTAACTACAGCCAGTACCTCGAGAAAAAAGAAACCGAAGCTGAGATAGAAGCAAACACCGAACGCCGCATAGAGTCCGTTCTCCGCTTTGAACGCGAGTGGCTTCTGCGTGGTCCGTGTGCCCGCGGTACAAAAATTAAAGCCCGCATCCAGCGCGACGAGCAGCTCATAAACCGCGAAAAGTTTCAGGCCGATAAGGGTTTTACCTTTGAGGTTAAAGGAAAAAGGCTCGGTGGCAAAGTACTCGAACTTCACGGCATTTCAAAGAATTATCCAAAAGGTTATGTAGGAACAAATGAAGGGGAAAGCCTTCCCCTCGCTCCAGCCGCGTCTTCCGCTACCCCTTCTAACGGGGGACACCCCCGTAACGCCCCCGAGTATGTTCCGGTTATAAAGAACTTCTCCTATATCTTTACAAAGGGACAGAAAATAGGAATTTTCGGCGACAACGGTTCTGGTAAATCAACCTTCCTTAATATTATAACCGGTCAGATTGCTCCGGACAGTGGAACTGTAGTTGTCGGAGAAAACACAAAGTTCGGCTACTACACACAGAACCCGGTTTTCAAAAATACAAATCTCACCGTACTTGAATACATAAAAGAAACCGCCGAACATATGACACTCAACGACGGCAAAAAAGAAGTGAGCGCTACAAAGTTCCTTGAAGAATTCGGATTTGAAGGAAAGATTCAGCACAGCCCGGTAAGCACACTCAGCGGTGGTGAGCGCAAGAGACTTTATCTTGTAAGACTTCTTCTTGAAAACCCAAACTTCCTCGTCCTCGACGAACCTACAAACGACTTTGATATTTTTACAATGAATATTCTCGAGCAGTTCCTCGAAGGTTATCAGGGATGTCTGCTGCTCGTCAGCCACGACCGCTATTTTATGGACAAAACCGTAGACAGTCTTTTCATCATGGAAGAAGACGGAAATATCAGCGGCTTTGTTGGAAAATGTTCGGAGTATATTGATTACCGCGAAGAAAAACGAAAAGAAGAAAAAGAAGATTCGTCACGAACTTCAGCCAACTCAACTGCCGGGGGCGTTGCGGGGGTGTCCCCCGCTGGAGAGGGTGGCGAGCAACGAAGTGCGAGCCAGGGGGAGACTTCCCCCTCTTCTCAAAAGAAAAAACTTTCTTTCAAGGAACAAAAAGAATTCGAACAGTTGAACGAAGAAATCCCGGCGCTCGAAGCAGAACAAAAATCGCTTGAAGAAAAAATGGCCTCAAGCGATTTTGAAAAAGTCCGCGTTGCCGGAGAACGCTATAAAGAAATCGAAGCGCTGCTCGAAGAAAAGTATCCGCGCTGGGAAGAACTGGCAGAGCGGGCTTAACACTCCGAACACGCCGCTTTTACATCTGCAAGAGTGAACTCTGCGCGTCCTTCCTGTCCGGCACGTAAAGCGGCGCCGTTCAGTACGCTTTCAATTTTCGCACAGGAATATCCGTTGAACAGACGGGCAAGCACATCCGCAGTACACTCTGCTGCCGGCGCCTTCCCGCGTGTATACATTTCTACCAGCTTACGGCGGGCTGCCTCATCAGGATAAGGAACAGTGAGTTTTGCATCAAAACGGCCCGGGCGAATAAGAGCCGGGTCCAGCGCTTTAATGCTGTTTGTTGCAGCAATTACAAGTACACCATTCGAAGCTTCAAAACCGTCGAGTTCATTAAGAAGCGCTGTAACGATTCGTGTATTTTCAGTTTCAAGTGCTGAACCGTTGTAATTTCTGATTGTACCGATACCATCAAACTCATCAATAAAAACAATACAAGGAGCGCGACGGCGGGCCTTCTTAAAAAGCAGCTTTACCTTAAGCGGACCAATTGCCATGAACATACTTTCAAAATCAGTTGCTTTGGCAGGAATGAAATTTATTCGGGCCTCACCAGCAAGAGCCTTTGCAAAAAGAGTTTTTCCGTTTCCAGGTTCGCCTTCAAGAAGAATTCCCTTTGGCATACGAATTCCCTTCTTTGCATACTCAGCAGGCTTTTTCATAATCTCCATTACCTGCACCATATCGCGCTTAAGTTTATCCATACCGACAACGTCATCAAACTTTACGCCTGTTTTATGAACAACCTTAAAGGTATTCGGACTTATAAATTTTCTGAAGGCAATAAAAATCACACCAAAGAAAAAGAGGTAGAAAATCAAATCAAAAATCAAAGAAAGAATTTCTGTACCATCTTTAGCAACAGTCACCTCAATTGCACGCTTCATCAGTTCTTCCTGTAAAACAGGCGAATTAGGATTCTGTGTCTTAAACTTTTCCGAGTTGGTCTTAACTGAAAAATGAATTGTATTTCCTTCAAATTTTACAGAAGAAACATCTCCAGCTTCAACACACTGCCAGAAATCAACATACGAAACATTCTCTTCTTTATTATCAAAATAATTCCATGCAAAATAACCGGCACAGCACAAAACTGCCGCAATCAAAATCACAAAAAATCTAACATTTATTTTCTTCATATATAAAATATATAAATTCGCAGTAAAAAAATAAAGTAAATTGCCACCGAAAAGCTTAAAACATGTTATACTATATACGAGGGGCTTTTGATGAAAAACGTTTATACTTCATGGGATCTTGATCTTCTTGCAGATAAATTAACTGAACAAATCATGGAAAACTGGAAAACTCCTTTCAGTTCTCCGGCAGTCGTTTTTACTGACCCGAAGACAGAGCAGTGGTTCAAGCTTCACTGGCTCAAAAACAAGGGCACCGGCAATTCCATTCTGATGAATCTCAAAACCCTCCGAATCCAGCAGTTTCTTTTTGATCTGGTAACTCCTCAAAGCACTGAAGCCCATAGCGTTGAAAAGCTTTCTGTAGAACTTCTGCGTGATGTCATTATTAAAAAGCTCACAGAAAAAAATGCCGCAGGAAAATATTATTTTCAGACTCTTAACGCTCCAGAAGTTGAAACTTATATCACCGGCGGTTCTTCTGCAATCAACGCAAATCATCTTTATGATTTTTCTGAAACAATCGCCAGCCTTTTTATGGATTATGAAGATGTCCGACCAGATACATTGAATGAAGTACTTGAAAAATCTCACTGGCAGAAAAAGCTTTATGATGAAGTAATTGGAACTGATGGAATTAAAATCAAAGATACCCGATATTTAACACTTTATCAGCTTGCTGAACAGAATAAAAAAACAAATAACGGTTCACTTGCTTTTAGCTGGCCGGACGAACGTCCTGTTTTTATTTTCGGTTTCTCCGGACTTGGTCAGATTTACCGCAGCATTCTGAATGACTTTTCAAAAGAGCATACTCTGGAAGTTTTTATCCAGACTTCTGATGATAAAAATCAAGAAAATCAGCTGCTGGAAAAATGGGCAGTTTTTGGCCGGGAGCACCTTCAACTTTGGACAAAGGACACTCCGCCTCACAACCTGGACATCAGCGTCTCACATTCTAAAACCGACACTATCCTCCACCGTATTCAAAAGTCCATCGCAGAAAACTCTACGCTGACAACAGAGCAATATTCCGAAGAAGATAATTCTCTTACCCTCACCGGAGCCCCTACCCGTCTTCGTGAAATTGAAGCAGTTCATTCAAAAATCTGTAAACTGCTGACACAGAATGACGGCACACAACTTGGAGATATTCTCGTTGTTGCGCCTCAAATTCAGGAATATAAAACTGCAATCGAACAGGTATTTGATCAGACTGACCAGTACGCTGCAGATTCAAACTTTCCTTACATTCCATATACAATTGCAGACTTTTCAGGCGAACGGTCACTGACTGCAGAGGCACTTCACATTCTTTTTGGAATTCTCAAAAAAGGCTATCTGTGCCGCTCTGATGTTTTTGAACTTTTGCATAATTATCTTGTGCAGACTGTACGAAATATTTCCGATGAAGAAGTTTCTAACTGGGCAGACTGGGCCACAAATCTGAATATTTACCGCGACCGTGAAAATCATGAAGAATGGCAGAAGGCTAAAAACCGTTTACTACTTGCCCGTCTCACAACAGACCTCACAGAAACTAACGACTGTCAGTTTTTACCTTATGAATCAATGAGCACAGCAGACAGCAATTCTCTTTACAAGTTTATTCAGGTAGTGGATGAACTTGAAGAATGGGCTTCATATTCTGATAAAGAAAAACTAAACATTGACGACATCACTCAGCTTGAAATACTTCTCAAAAACTGGCTGCTTCTCAGCGACAATATTCCGGATGGACTTTACAATGAAAGCCTTGTTTTCCAGAATGTTGTAGAAGAAATTGAACGACAGCGGCTTACCGCTGAACCTGAAGTTTTTTCAGACTGTTTTGCAAACGCTTTATTTGACCGTTCTGCAGCAGTTACACTTCACAGTGCAAATATTTTAACAAAAGGCGTTACCTTCGCAAACTTTGAATCAAACCGCGTCCTCTCAGCAAAGTATATTTTCTTTATGGGACTTGATTCAAAAAGCTTCCCCGGCGTAGACAGTGATAACGAACTTGATCTCAGAAAACTGAACGACGAACGTCAGCCAGGAGACGAATCAATTCCGTTGAAAAACAAAAACGCCTTCCTCTGCCAGCTCATGACTGCACGCGAAGGATTTTTTATCAGCTACGTAAATAAAAATCTTCAGAAAGATGAAGACTTTTTTATGTCTTCTGTTCTTAAGGATTTATTCGAAACAATTTATCCGTTAAACAAAAAATTAAAAAAGCAGATTTACGAAACTCAGATAAATATTGATGAAGACCGTTTCTGGAGCGAGTTGTATACTCAGCGTGAATTCCGTAACAAGAAAAATTTCATCAAACTTCAGGAAAGCGATAACGAAATAACGCAAACCGGAGAACAATCGCAGCACAACGCAATTCCACAAGACTCTGCTCTTGCATCAGACACTGCATCTGCACTTCCAGACCGTATAACAATAGGCCAGATGAAAGCCTTTCTTCAGGAACCGTTTATCTTTATGGTTAATCAGAAACTGAACAACAATTATGATGATGAAGAAAAAGAGCAGCTTGAATTTGAACCTCTGGCACTGAATGCAAAAGTCAGTTCTGATATCAGAAAGTCATATATTCAATCCAGTCTCAAAAATGAAAACACAATTACAGCAGAAAGCATTTCCTTTGAACTGAATATTCATAATGCACTTCCTGATGATTTCTTTGGAGAAAAAGCAGCCGAGATAGTTCTGAAAAACAGCAAAACAATTCTTGAAGCAATACAGGCGTGCTCATTCACCAGCAATCTTGTCTTTAATGAAAATACAATGCTTCTGATTAAGCAGCTTCCAGGCATCACACCAAAAGACTGGTTTATTTCCGGAGAACTTGCCTGGTACAACAAAGATTTTAATCAGACAAAAATTATCAATACTCTTGAGCTTTCAAATTCAGAAAACGTTCTTACCGGTTATATAACTTCACTTCTCCTGCTCGCTTCACAACCAGAAAGCGACACCAGTGAATACAGCATAACCTTGAATGCTGCCGTTCTCTCGGAAGGTCAGGCAAAGATTAAGCATCAGAAATACAAAACCACTCCAGAGTTTGCGCGAGCTATTCTGAACAAAATCTATAATGCAATGTTCATTTCACGGTTTAATAAAAGTGCACCTGCAAAACTTGTTCAGAATGATTTTAAGAAAAATGATGATGAACAGCTTTCGTTCCAGAACTTTAAGAATAAACTTATTGATTCTTATAACAACGGAGAATGGCAGTATTTTTCAAAACGAAAACTTTTTGATTTAGACAAAGACATCGGCTACTCTCATGAAAAATTTGCAGAAGAGTGGCAGACAGCAAAGGCTCATCAGGCAGAACTGATTCAATACATAGCACAGAGTGCTTCGCATATTACAGGCAGGGGAAAATAGAATGGCACTTAAAGAATTTAATTTAGATAATTATTCTGACATTACAGAATCCATGTATATTCAGGCCTCTGCAGGAACCGGAAAAACTTATAACATTACCGGAATCGTAAAAAAGCTCATTGATAAAAAAGTCAGGCTTGAAGAAATACTTGTCGTAACCTATACCGAAAAAGCAGCCGGAGAATTACGCGACCGAATCAGAGCAAAATGTCCTGATGAAGATGTAGACAATGCTGCAATTTTTACAATTCATTCGTTCTGTCAGAAAACTCTCAGTGAATTTTCATTTACTGCAAATCAGTGTGCATCTCTTTCTCTTGTTGATGATGACGCAATTGATGATTTTATTGACCGCTGGATTCGAGACGTACTGAAAAACAATTCAGATTTCAAGCAGCTTTTTGTAGATGCAGAAAAACAATCTACATTCATAAACAATCTTAAAAGAGATTTCAAACAGGCGCTCTCAAAATATTATCTTGATTATCAGCATGATGAAGTTGAAAGCATTGTAAAGCTTGATGAAGACAATTTTATTTTCTTTGAAGATACACCACTCTCTTTTACCACTTTTGAACAGGTTACAGCTCCACAAAGAATAGAAGATCTTTTTATTATCCAGGGCTTTGAAGAAGCCTGGACAGAACTTAATGAAAAGCTTTATGCAAAAAAAGCTGAAGATTTTAAGAACTCGATTTTATCAAATATCAGTGAAAATCACACTTTTGGTTTTGATGGAAGAAGCATACAGGAGAGATGGATTGGAGAAGAAATCGCCGAAGTCTTTCTGTATTTTAAGAATCTAAAAGAGTCATATAAAAAGCTTCTTGAGAAAAGGTCTACGCTTCCACTTAAGAAATTTTATATTTCTCAACTCAAAAATCTTTACACAGCCTGGCAGAAGGAAAAAGAAAACAATAAAATGCAGAGCTACGATGATATGCTCAGAAGTGTACGCGAAGCTGTCTGTCAGCCGGAGTCAGCACTTAAAAAACAGCTTCAGAAAAAATATAAATACGCAATCATCGATGAGTTTCAGGATACAAACCAGAAGCAGTGGGACATTTTCAAAACCGTTTTTATGGAAGATTCAGATCACGTAATTATTGTGGTAGGTGATCCAAAGCAATCTATTTACTCCTTCCAGGGAGCAGATGTAAACGTTTATGAAAATGCCATTAAGGCAATCGCTGCAAATGGCGGCGGAGAATATTATCTTGCCACAAACTACCGTTCAACTGATTCAATGGTAGAAAGATGTAATGATTTATTTCAGACTAAAAATAACAGCACTCCTTTTTTCAGTCTGGATTCCGGAATAACCTTTTCTGATTCAAAACCTTCTCATAAAAAAGCCCCTGCAAAATACTGCGGAAAAATCATAGAGCCGGTATGGATAGCAGGCCGCACTGAACATAGAACGACAGAAGAAGAGTTTGCCACAATTGCCGTTCAGCAGATTATAGACTGCTGTACTTTTGAAAACGGAAAAACAAAACTCCAGGTTTTCGACAAAGATAAGGAAGACGAGACTGGTAACTGTTCTGAACTTCGCAATGTAAGTTTTCATGATTTTGCAATTTTAGTACGTTCTTCATCTGAATATACAGAAATTGAGAGGGCATTAAAAAAAGCCGGTATCCCGTCTCTGCGTTATAAGGATGCAAATCTTTTTGCAGGAAAAGAATGTACTCAATGGATTTCTCTGTTTAATGCAATAACCGCAAAAGATTTTACAGGACAAAAAAGAGCAATTTTAAGTGAAGCTCTTTTTACAGATTTTTTCTGTATTCCACTTGAATCTGTTGAAAACGAAGAATTTGATAATCCTTCCTGCCCACAAAGACAGATCATAATTCAATGGCAGGAACTTGCACGTCAGAGAAAATGGGCAAAGCTTCTTGAAAATATTTTTGAAGTTACAAATATAGAAAACAGACTTTCCGATTTAGGTCAGATGCTGTCGCTTACAAAAATCCGCCAGATTGGAAAATACGCTGTTGATTATCTGTATAAAACCGATAGCTCTCTCGAAGACCTTAGCAAACATCTTCTTCGACTTTCGACCTCATCGGATTCTTCTATTGATGATGGTGACATTGTAGAAAAAGGAACTGATTTTGACTGTGTTCAGCTTATGACAATCCATGCGTCAAAGGGTCTTGAATTCCCGGTTGTTATCGTTCCTGCTGGTTTAAGAGGAAGAAATAAACAGGGACCATGTGCATGGCTTTATCATGATGAAAACAGAAATGCAAAATTGAGTTTCTGTGATTACGGAAAAACGAAATACCAGACAGAAGAAGATTTTGAAAGAGAACGACTTTTCTATGTTGCATACACACGTGCTTCTTCCATTCTTATGCTTCCTGTTTATGATATCTGGCAATCAGAAGGAGACAAGGACGCAAAAGACGGTATTTATAATTTCTTAAATGATAACATAACAGCTCTTTCTGATAAAAAAGATGAAGAAGAAAAAACTCTTACGAGAAGCATTTCAAAAAATGATAAAAAATTTGATGAACTGAAAGAAGATGTTCTGGCAATACTTCAGGAATTCAAAAAATCAAAAGATGAAACAAACGCCGGGCTGATATTAGAACAGGATATCTCAGAAGAAGAACAGTTGGCAGTTACTAAAGAACTCTCGTCAAAAATTCCGACTCTCTCTATTCACAAACATTCCTACTCTTCTCTTTCTCATAAAAAGTCAGCCGCTGAAGACATGACAGAAAATGGTGGACGAGCGGATAAGGAAGGCACAGAAGAACAGAAGGTTTCACTTGCACGCTTTGATCTGGCAGCAAATCCGGTTTCCTACATTGTAATCCCTGACTCAGATTCAGCTTACCCGCCAGCCGCAGCAGCTCCTTACAATTACCCTAAAGGAACAAAACTTGGTATTGCTCTTCATGAAGTTTTCGAAAAAACTGATTTTTCTGCATCACAGGATGATGAGGGACTGCGCCGTCTCATAACGGCCTGCTTCGAGAAGCAGACCTTGAGTATCCCCGAGAACGATCCAGATCAGTGGCTCACATATACAGCCGCCCTCCTGTGGAATACCCTCAACGCAAAACTTCCGGAGATTACCGGCTTCACACAGACCTGCCGCTATTTTAAACTCAGCGAACTCGCAGCCGAAGACCGGATCAGCGAAGCCGAGTTCAACATGAACGCCGACATAATCGCGGGGTCCGACGTCACCACAGACGGCGATATCACCGGTGCACTAAAAAATTACTGCAATGGCTTTATCGACCTCGTATTCAAACGCAATATCGGTGGCAGAGACCTCTACTCCATCCTCGACTGGAAGAGCGACACCTTCGAAGCCGGCGAATATTCCGACGGTACACTTCTCAAGACACACACCGACGACCGCTATTCTATCCAGCGTGTTTTATATTCTTATAGCCTCATCAAATGGCTTGCTTCTTTCTACAGGGATGAGACCGAAGCACAGATATTCGAAAATCATTTCGGCGGAATTTATTACGCTTACGTCCGAGGCTGTCATGCAGACACCTGCAGCGGAATCTATGCACGAACCTGGAACAGCTGGCAGGAACTGGAAAACGCATTTAAGAAAATAATGGGAGCAGAACATGAAAGCAGATAAACAACAACTCAAAGATTTTATCAAAAAACTCTCCGACATGAACTGCATCACTCCCGTCTGGGAAAAAGTTCTTGATGTTCTAATTCAGCTGGAACCCGATGTCAGCTTTGAAGCGCTCGCCGTAATCTGCATTTATTTTTCTCTCCTCGATGACGGCAACATCTGTATTCCATTAGCAGCAGGTAAACTTACAGATAAATGGCAGAAAAAATGGGAAGGACTTCTTTTGCAGGAAGGCAGACTTTCACAAAAGACTGATGATATTAAATATTTTGCAGACCTTATCGCAAAAAGCTTACCACAGATTTCCACAGAAAAACTTCCGAATCTTATTTCATATTCTGACTCTTCAAAACCTTTTATAATCGATTCCGGATGGCTTTTTGCCGCAAAGTATTATAAGGCAAAAATCAATATAGAAAGAAGAATCAGCCTGATAATGCCTCACAACACAATTTCTCCTCTTGAAGAAGAAAAGCAGAATATTCGGGAATACTTTAAGAATCTTACATGCAGCGAAACTCAGCCTCCAATGATCCTTAAAGACGAACAGATAAACGCAATTCTCCGCGGCCTTGATGAAAACCTCATTATCACCGGCGGACCTGGAACCGGTAAGACAACTGTAGTCTGCTATCTTTTGTGGGAGTTTTTTCTTACAAAGGATATCATGAATTATTCTCTGTTCCTTGCAGCCCCAAGCGGAAAAGCCGCAGACCGCATGAAGGAAAGTATTTCTGAGACACTTGCACGATTGAATCTTAATGCAATTCCCGAAGGCCCGCAGCGCACCACAGCTCGTACAGTTTTTGAAAAACTTAACAGTGCCCAGTCTTCAACAATTCATCGTCTTCTCAGTTTTAATCCTTCAACCAACGGCTTCCGCTATAACGCAGAAAATCAGTTTGAAAAGAAATCGATTTTTGTAATTGATGAAGCAAGTATGATTGATATTACTCTCTTCAGTTCTCTTCTCGAAGCAATTCCAGAAGGTGCACGGGTTTTCATTCTTGGAGATAAAGACCAGCTGCCTTCCGTTCAGGCAGGTGCAGTTCTTGGCGAACTCTTAGCAAAAAAGACCAGTAGTGTTGCAGAGCTTAAGCAGTCCAGCCGCTTTAATGACAATTCAGATGTCGGACGGCTTAAAAACGCAATGCAGGAAGATTCCAGTCTCGACAAAAAACTGGCATTTCTTACAAACTGGAACGAGTGGAAAAACAGCCACAGCTTCACGAGCATACCTCAGGGAGATTTCCCGGTTACAACCTTTGTACCAGAGAAAAATTTTACAGAGCGTACAAAACAACTTGAAGAAATAATAACCTCATGGAGCCAGGCTTTTTATGAAAACCTCGTTCAGCAGGCCCACGATGCTTCTGTAGATTTCACTCCTTCAAAACTCAATTCCCTCTGGCAGTCTGCAAGCAAAGCCCGCATTCTCTGTGCAGAACGCAGAGGTCTTCAGGGCGTTGAAACAATCAACAATCAGATTTGTGAGAGTATTATAAAAAAATACAATCTGCCGGCAGACGACGATTACTTTACCGGCCAGCTTCTGATGCTGACAAAGAACCAAGCAATATTCTGTCTTTATAACGGAGACTCTGGAATTGTTGTAGAAAACAACGGGCTAAAATATCTGATGGTGAAAAAGGAAATAAAAAACAGTTCAGACACAGCGGGACAGCAAGCCACTAACGACCGTTCGTTAGTACAACATGGTATTTTTCAGAAGGGCAGTTACATCTTCTACCCTCTTCATCTGCTTCCAAAAGAATCAATTGAAACAGCGTACGCAATTACAATTCATAAATCGCAGGGCTCTGGTTACAAGGCCATTCTTGTACTGCTGCCATCGCTGATAGGACACCCTCTTTTGAACCGGCAGATTGCTTATACTGCAATCACCAGAACAGAGGGAGCTACATATATTTTTGCTGATTACGATACTCTGGAGCACGCCCGACAGACAGTCATCGAGCGCGACACACAGATTCATCTCTAGTTACGTCCGGCAGCCTTGCTTGCCTGCTTCAGCCATTTAGCCTCATCCGCAGTAATCTGCTCTTCAGTTGCACGCCACTTCCAGTTTTCACCAACCGATGACGGGAAGTTCATTCGTGCTTCGTGGCCCAGACCAATAAGATCCTGCATAGTAAGAATGCACACGAAGGCCTTACACTCAAGAGC
Organism: Treponema bryantii; assembly: GCF_036492245.1. NCBI lineage: Bacteria > Pseudomonadati > Spirochaetota > Spirochaetia > Treponematales > Treponemataceae > Treponema > Treponema bryantii. Next base: position 2,555,968 of record NZ_AP025286.1, read on the forward strand.
TGCTTTCATCATTGTTTCACACATCTGGGCTTTATCGGTAAGCTTGAAGTATTTCATTGCGTGGTCGAGTTCAGCCGGGCTAGCCGACTCAACCCAGCCGTTGATCGGATCGTTATCGTGTGAGCCGGTATATACAATGCTGTTCTCAGGAATATTGTGAGGAAGATAAGTATTTGTATCATCTCCACCAAAGGCAAACTGAATCACCTTCATTCCAGGGAAGCCGCAGTCCTTAAGCATTTTATGAACCTTAGGAGTTAGATATCCCAAATCCTCCGCAATAATCGGAACCTTTCCAAGAGCCTTCTCTACTTCCTTGAATAAATCAACTCCAGGTCCTTTACGCCACTTACCATTCTTAGCATCTTCCGCACCATACTTTATACAATAGAAAGATTCAAAACCGCGGAAGTGATCAATACGCAAAATATCATAAATCTCAAGACTGGCCTTAAGTCTCTGCTTCCACCAGCCGTAGCCGTCTTCCTTAAGCTGTTTCCAGTTATAAACCGGATTACCCCAGAGTTGTCCCTTATCGGTAAACGCATCAGGAGGACAACCTGCAACCTCAAGAGGGACTCCCTTCTTGCTAAGCAAAAAGTTTTCCGGATGAGTCCAAACATCAGCACTGTCGGCAGAAACATAAATCGGAATATCACCAATAATCTTTATATCCTTAGAAGCCGCATAAGCACGAAGATCTTTCCACTGCTTAAAGAAGAGATACTGAAGCATCTTGTAATATTCCATGCGGCGGGCGCACTTCTTTTTCCAGTCAGCCACAGCTTTTTCTTCACGAAGGCGGATATCCTTTTCCCAGTCCATAAAAGAAGCACCATTGTGAGCATCCTTTACAGCCATAAACAGGGCAAAATCCTCAAGCCAGAATTTATTCTTACGGCAGAAAGCCTTGTAATCCTCTGGAGTTTTCTTTTCAAAATTATCCTGAAGTTTTGCAAACAGCTCGTTACGCTTTACATAAAGAAGACCGAAGTCTGCACAGGTCGGATCAGCACCCCAGTCAATTCCATCGTAGTCTTTTTTTGAGAGAAGTCCGTCCTTTTTAAGTAAATCAAAATCTATAAAATAAGGATTTCCTGCAAAGGTAGAAAAGCTCTGATAAGGAGAGTTACCATAACCGGTAGGACAAACCGGCAGAATCTGCCAGTAGCTCTGCCCTGCTTTCGCAAGGAAATCTATAAACTTATATGCATTTTTACCAAGGGTACCGATTCCAAAAGGTCCAGGAAGCGAAGAAATATGCATCAGCACACCGCTTCCACGTTTTTTAAACTGTGTTACGTTTGATTTAGCCATATTTCAAGTATACATCACTTTTCCAAATTCGCAAGCAATGACATAGATAGAATGACACTCTTTTGTAAACTCGGTATAATCATTTCACTATGTTTAAACCAGAGTTACTTAATTCGCTCAAGACTTATAATTCAAAGACTTTTGTGAGCGATCTCATCGCCGGTGTTATCGTCGGCATCGTTGCCCTTCCACTTGCAATCGCATTTGCCATTGCATCGGGAGTGAATCCTGCTGCGGGACTTTTTACCGCAATTATCGCAGGTTTTTGTATTTCTGCATTTGGCGGAAGCCGCGTTCAGATTGGCGGTCCTACAGGTGCCTTTGCAGTAATCGTTTACGGAGTAGTTGCTCAGTACGGGCTATCAGGACTTGCCACAGCAACCGTTATGGCCGGAATCATTCTGATTCTTCTCGGCGCTTTTAAGATGGGTGGTCTTGTAAAGTTTATTCCTTACACAATCGTTACAGGCTTTACAGCAGGTATTGCAGTTACAATTGCAGCAGGCCAGCTCGGAGACTTCTTCGGACTCCGCCCGGACTTCTCAACTCCAATGATGATTCTTGGAGAAGAGTATTCAAAGATGCCAGGTGATTTCCTTCCAAAAATCATCGTATACATCCGCTCAGCTGCATCAATCAACGTTTACTCAACAATCATGGCAGCAGTTTGTCTCGCCTTTATCTTCATCTGGTCTAAGTTTATCAAGAAGATTCCTGGAAGTTTTGTTGTAATCATTCTTGCAACAGTTGTAAGTATCATCCTTGAAAAAACTGCAGGACTTCACACAGACACAATCGGAAAGTTTGCAGACGGCTCACAGCACTTTGTAATTCCAAATACACTTCCAAAGCCACAGCTTCCAGCCCTCAGCATCAAGACAATCACAACACTCTTCCCTACAGCAATTTCTATCGCAGTTCTTGCCGCAATTGAGTCTCTTCTTTCTGCTGTAGTTGCAGACGGTATGATTGGTTCTAAGCATGATTCAAACACAGAGCTTATTGCACAGGGTATCGCAAATATCGCGAGCCCTCTCTTCGGTGGAATCCCAGCTACAGGTGCTATTGCCCGTACAGCTACAAATATCAAGAACGGTGGAAAAACTCCGATTGCCGGAATCATCCACGCAATCACACTTTTGATTATTCTTCTGTTTGCAGGAAAATATGCCGCTTACATTCCAATGGCAGCCCTCGCAGCAGTACTTATCAATGTTGCATGGAATATGGCAGGCTTCCCTGCAATCCGCGCACTTCTTAAAGGTCAGAAATCAGATATCTGTGTTTTTGTTGTAACATTCCTTATTACAGTATTTGTAGACCTTACAGTTGCTATTGAAGTTGGACTTGGCTTTGCTGCCTTCTTCTTCATCAAGAAGATGATTGATCTTTCTGAAGTTCAGAATCAGAGAGAAACACTTACCGGCGGTATCAAGGTTGATCAGCCGGAAGAAAACCTCGACATTCCACCTCAGACTTTTGTTTACGAAATTGAAGGACCACTCTTCTTCGGTACAGTACGCAAGTTCGAGCTTGCAACAGAACGCGCACGCACAGACTGTAAGTATCTCGTACTCCGCATGAGAAACACAATTTATCTTGATGCCGGTGGAATTAAGGCTCTTGAACAGTGTAAGGCCGCATGTGACCGCAAGGGAATTACAATCGTAATCAGCGGTATTCACACACAGCCTTACTTACTGCTTGAAAAAACAGGAATGGCAGACACACTCGGCCGTGAAAATATCTTCGATAATATCACAGCCGCACTTGATCGCTGCCGAAAATAATTAATTACAAAACTGCAATTTCATCCGCAAGCTCTGCGAACGGACCTGGAATTGCATGAGAACCGCGGTGGTTTCCGAAGAAGTCTTCATTAAAGATAATATCGGTTCCATCGCGGTTTTCAAATTTCTGCTCAGGCTCAAAAGCCGCGCCGAGGACAGCAGTAGTTATAATACCGGTCTTATAGTCACCAATCAGCTCTGCAAGATTATTCCTTAAAACACCGCCCTTCAAAGAAATCTTAGCCTTATTCTTTTTATCACCTACAAGCTTATCAGTTTCATGTTTGCAGACAGTTGCACCATTAAAATATGCATTGCCGCCCAGCCATACAGGAAGATGACCGAAATGATATTTTGCAAGCGGTCCCATATCAGGTTCACGGTCCATCATAAAATTACTGATCCATTCATCATAGGTTGGGAAGATATCGAACGGAGCTGTTCCAACTACTTCATAATCTGTAGCTGCAGCAGTTTTTTCCTTATCAGTGATTTGAGCAATCTGAGCAAAGATATTATTGTAAATTCTGTCATCACCATGAAGAATTGTCATAAAGCCGGCAACCTCTGTACGGTGGCGGATATGGTATGGAGTATAACGAGGCTCTCTCTGATCATTTACAATACTGTCTACACCGGAATTGATGAGACTGAAAGAACCAAGGATCAGATTATGAACAACAGCAATTCCTTCACTTGGAATTGTAATGGAAACCTTAGAAAGTAAAAGGTTATTATCAATTGTTGTCGGACCATGTCCAACTTCAATAAACACATCAGTTGAGAACATTGCTCCCTGCGCAGCCTCGCGTCCAGCCGGCCGTTCATTATTGTACATCAGATTCTGAGTAATGCGCGCCCCCTGTGCTTCCCAGTCCAGCCATACACCCATAATACAGTCATGAATATGATTGCGTCGGATTACAACATCAATAGCAGCATGCAATTTGATGCCCGCAGTCTCCGCACCACCAAGCTGCTGAGAATTACAGATATGATGAATATGACAGTCTTCGATAGTAGAGAAAACTCCACCCATACGGCCGACAATACCAGTCTGCTCACAGTGATGAACATGACAACGGCGCACAGTATGAGAGCCGATATTCTCCTTTGTCCAGCCGTGATACTGACCACGACAGACTGCATCGCGTTCCATCTGAGTAGGACTCTTAAGATGCTTAGTATAAAAGTACATATCGTTTTCGTCGTCGCGATATTTACCAAGAGAAATACCACAGCAGCGGCTGTTACAAACCTCAAGGTCTTCGAATACCCAGCCCTTACTCCAGTGAGGTCCAATCAAACCATCCTGATAGGCAGCCGGAGGAGCCCAGGTAGTAGCACCATTACAGATTTTAAAACCGCGCACAGTAATATAATTAAGCCCGTTTACTTCCGGCATAAAGCAGTTACGGCGCGCAAGAATTTCTACACTCTGCTTGTTAGGATCAAGCCCCTTAAAGTTGCAGTAGAAAACAGTGTACTTGCCGGCCTTAATTTCCTTAGCCTGTGCATTGATTATATATTCAGATTTATAAGGACCGTTTGCATTATACTGAGGACCCGGAGCATCTCCTTCCTGTTCGCAATACCATTTGAACTCAGATTCCTTCTGATTCCAGGCACATGGATCAGCCTTACCAGCCACACATTCTTCAAGAGTTGCAGTCTCATACATCATAAAACCGTTCAAAACGACACTTCCAGTATGACGAACCGTAGGAGCAAAATACCAGTCTCCGCAGACATAACTTGTATATGGATTGTAACCGCCAAAAATACTGTTATCAATTTTAGCAGTCCAGACATCACCCTTATATTTTTTCCAGCCCTTCAAAACCTCAGAACCGGTAATTACCGCACCGAGGGGCTTTTCCGAACGGTAAACAACAGGCTGCCCTTCTTCACCGCCAAAGCGAGGCACAACCTGCTCGCGGTAAATACCAGGCGCAACAATAACCTCATCTCCCGCCTTAGCCAGCTGTGCAGCTTCATTTATAGTCTTAAAAGGAAGCTCTTTACTTCCGTTTCCATTTTTCTTAGTTTTAGCGTTTACATAAAAAATCATACAAAAATCTCCTGTACGATATTATTATACACCGCCATTTCAGAAAAAATTGAAATATTGTCTACAAAAATAGATGAAAAGTACCCTTGTTTGAAGCCTTCTTTTTGTCTAAAATACTCTTATGGAATTCAATGACAAAACTGTATACGTATTAGACAGCTACGGACTTATTTTCCGTTCTTATTTTGCATTTATAAACCGTCCGCTCACAAACCCGCGCGGCGAAAACGTTTCGGCCCTCTTCGGCTTTTTCAGAAACTTTCATTTTATCCTTGAACATTACAAGCCGGGCTACATAGTTGCAGCCATGGACAGCAAAACTAAAACTTTCCGTCACGAAATGTACAATCAGTACAAGGCAACACGCCCAAAAACACCGGAAGATCTTCACGCACAGATTCCGTGGATCTGCGACACCCTCAAAGCCCTCGGAATCCCGGTTCTTCAGTGCGACGGCTACGAAGCAGACGACATCATTGCAACCGTAGCCCGCAAGTGCCGCGAAACAGGCCGCACCTGCCGCATCCTCAGCGGTGACAAGGATCTAATGCAGCTCGTAGACGAAACCACACAGATTATGAAGCCGGAAACAGGCGCCAACACTTGGAAGGTAACCGGCATAGAAGGCGTTGAAGCCGAATGGGGTGTAAAGCCTCCTCAGCTCCTCGACCTGCTTTCTCTCTACGGAGACACCGCCGACAATATTCCTGGCGTTCACGGAGTCGGAGTAAAAACCGCTTCCAAACTCCTGGGCGATTACGGCGACCTCGATGGCATCTACGCCCACATCGACGAAATCAAAGGCGCAATGCAGAAAAAGCTCGCCGACGGTAAAAAAGACGCCTACTTCAGCCGCGACCTCGTCCGCCTCTGCGACACCGTTCCGTGCCCTGACATCGACGCCGCCATTAATTCCGACAAGTACACCTTCAACTACCACGCCGCCGCCGACCTCCTCATGAGCTTCGGTGTTCCGGCCGTAGCCAAAAGTTACGCCGCCTTGGGAGTTGAGAATGGACAAAAGATGGAAGGGGGAAGTCTCCCCCTCGCTCCAGCCGCCGACGCGTCTTCCGCTACCCCTTCTCCTAGGGGTTCCACCCCTAAAACCCCGGGCAGCACGGTGGTTGAGCCTGTCGAAACTACCGCAGATTTCGTCCCATTAAAACAAAACGATACTTCAAACTATAAAGCACTTACAACCTTGCCTGACCTCACAGCTTACATAGATTCAGCTCTCAAATCCAAGGCCGTTTCCTACGACAGCGAAACCGACGGCCTCGATACAATAACCGCAAACATCCTCGGCTTCTCCCTCTGCTGTGAAGAAGGAAAAGCCGTATACATACCAATCTCCCGCGACGGCGGAGATCTCTTCTCTGAATCTGTTGGAGTTCCTCTCAAAGACGCACTCACACAGCTTCTCCGCCTCTTTGACGCAGACATCACCTTAGTAATGCACAACGCCAAGTTCGACCTCAAAGTTCTTGCCACAAACATCAGAAAAGCAGGCTTTAAAGACGCAGACATAATCATCAATAAAATCTTAAAAACAAAACTTCACGACACAATGATATACGCCTGGCTTCAGAATCCTGAACGCCTTGGCAAAAACGGCTACTCACTCGAGTTCCTCGGAGAAACAGTTCTCGGCCTTAAAGGAATTGAGTTCTCAGAACTTGTCTCAAAAGGCCAGACCTTCGCCGACGTTCCGCTCGAAAAAGCCGCACCTTACGCCGCCGAAGACGCCGACTTCACACTCAAGCTCTATAACAAACAACAGAACACAAATGACCTCTTTGCCCTCGAAATGTCCATCCTCCCCGTTCTCACCCGCATGGAGCTCACCGGAATCCATCTGGATACCGCTACCCTCCACGCCTACAACAAAGAACTCACAGAAGGAATCGAACAGGCCGAGCAGGCAATCTACAAAGAAGTTGGCCATGAGTTCAATATTGCATCTCCAAAACAGCTTCAGACAGTTCTCTTTGAAGAACGCGGACTCAAAGCCGGAAAGAAAACAAAAACCGGCTACTCTACAGATACTTCCGTTCTCGAAGAACTCGCTGCCCTCGATCCAGTCCCTCGAATGATTCTCGATTACCGCGAAATGGCAAAACTCAAATCAACCTACGTTGAAACACTTCCAAAACTTACAGACAATCAGGGCCGCATCCATACAGATTTCGTGCAGACAGGAACCGCCACCGGCCGTCTCTCATGCCGCGAACCAAACCTTCAGAATATTCCGGTACGAAACGAAGCCGGCCGCCGCATCCGTTCAGCTTTCACAGCTCCAGACGGAAAAGTCCTGATCTCTGCCGACTACGCACAGATTGAACTTGTAGTACTCGCACATCTTTCAAACGACGTAAATATGTGCAAAGCCTTCAATGAAGGAACAGACGTTCACAAGGCAACAGCTGCCCTCATATACGGAGTTGAGCCAGATGCCGTTACCCCGGATATGCGCCGTACCGCTAAAACAATCAACTTTGGTGTAATTTACGGAATGTCTGCATTCCGCCTTGCAAACGACCTTGGCATTTCCCGCACACAGGCTTCAATGTTCATTGATAACTACTTCCGTATGTACAGCAGCGTAGATGCCTTTATCAAAGAAACAATTCAGAAAGCAGAACAGACTGGCTATGTAGAAACAATCTTTGGACGCCGCCGTCCAATTCTTGCAATCAACAGCCGAAATAAGGTAGAAAAATCAGCTGCAGAACGAATCGCCGTAAATACACCGGTTCAGGGTTCTGCTGCAGACATCGTAAAAAAAGCAATGCTCGCAGTTTCTGCCGCCCTCGAGGAATCAAAATCTCCAGCCCGTCTCCTTCTTCAGGTACATGACGAACTGATTTTTGAATGTCCGGACGACCAGGCAACAATCGACGCAACAATCGCGCTCATAAAAGATAAAATGGAAAACGCCGTAAAACTCAACGTTCCGCTCCGCGTAAGCATTGAACACGGCAAAAACTGGGGAGAATTCCACTAATGTTCGACAAAGGCAGTAAGGCATCAACAGCAGATAATACAACAGGAACTCAGGTAATCGCCGTAGTCGGCCCAATGGCCGCCGGTAAAAACTATATCTGTTCTCAAATGGAAAAAGATGGATGGGCATCCGTGGACGCAGATATTCTCGTTCACGAAGCCATCGAAATTGCAAAAGATCGAATCCTTGACACTTTTATTCCTTATGCCGAACAGCAGAATCTCAAACTTACCAGAATTGACGGAACAATCGACCGCCGAGCCCTCGGTAAGCTCCTGTTTGCAATTCCAGAACTGCTCAAGATTCAGGAATCAATTGTGTATCCTATCATCACAAAAAAAATAGATGATTTTATAAACGAACACAAAAAAACAATTATAAATGCAACCGTGCTTTATAAGACTCCGGAGCTTCTCGTCCGCTGTGAAAAAATTCTGTTTGTAACAGCTCCCCGCCTTACACGACTCAGACGAGCGCGTCGCCGAGATCATCTGTCTTACAGACAAATATTCCGCCGTTTTCATGCACAGCGGAACTTATTAAGAGAATATAAAAAGTCTGGAATTCCTTTAGAGATAATTCAGAATTAAACTCTTGAATGTCTTGAAACAAACAAAACGGATGCACAAATCAGCATGATGATGTAAAGGACCAGTCCTGTTATCATACCGCCTGAAATTCCAAGTCCACCTAACAGAACGTAGTTTATGAGACGGAACAGGAACATCATCATCTTATTGAAAAGCATCGAAATAAGAATAAACGGAATAAAGGCAAAAGCCCACGAGAACTTAAAATACTGGTTCACATCAATTCTGTTATTCCAGCCGAAGCCTGCGAGCAGAACAAAAATCACAAGAATCCACAACGGGAAATACATTCTGTTCATAAGTGACTGACCGTAAACCTCAGTACAGAAACCATATTTTTCTGCCATTCGAACAAGCTTAATCAAAGAAGGCAATGACATAGATTCCGGGGTTGAAGTTGAACGCTCCAGCAGCAGGAAATCATCATAAGGAATTGAAAGCAGTAGATACTCTGGTGTCGTTGCAGTTTCTCCATTCTGATATGTATAAAGCGGTTCATTATGAATATCAGGGGAGTCTCTACCCACAGACTTCAGCAGAATATATGGAACACAGTCGATACTGTCATCAATTCCCATAAGAGCCTTTGTAGTTGGAGTAAGGGTTTTTACAGAAACAGGAAGAACCTTAGCATAAGGAACCGTCATTGTTCTGAAAACATCACCATTGCGGCTTATAGAAACTACAGTTAATCCACGCAGATACTGAATGGAATTGCCGGTAGAAGCAACCGTTGTCATTCCCTTAAAATAAACAATATCGCGTGAACCATCTGCATATTCATAGGCAAAATAAATATCATTTGCGCTTTCAAAACTCTTAAGTTCGAAGGTTTCATCTACAAAGAAACTGCGTTCATTGATACGGTTTTCAGCAATCTCAAGATAGAAAACAACATCCGGATCAGACTGCATTTCGCGCGAAGACTGATAAAGCTCGCGGAAAATATAATAAGCTTTCAGGTCATCCTTTTGAACAAGAGCAAGATATCCCTGATACTTCTTTTCAAAAATTAACTGCCCTTCTGTTTTTGCAAGATTATGATATTCAGTAAGATTATTCCAGGCAGCTGTAGAAAGCTTTTTCAACTCTTCAAGGTTCGGATCCTTTGGAGTAGCAAGCTTAATTCCAAGTTCTGAATAATAATGTGCATTGAACCATTCTTTTTTATCAAAGGCCGACTGAGCTTTTTCATATAACTGATAAACCTCATTTATCTGCTTTGCATCAATTACAACACGGTCTACCTTTTCAGCTTCTTCAACAGATTCATAAAGCTTAAAACGGATATTTGAAGTGCGGGCACGGTTAATTTCTACGTCAGCACGATCCTTCAGATTGATTGCATTTTTCTCATTCGGACTGAGTTTAAGAGCAGCTTCTGCATAATTCATAGCGCGTTCGTAATAGCCGTTATCAAAAAGCTTGTTTCCAACGTTTATATAATCATTAACAATTTTAGGACGATTTATAATCGAAGCTTTTTTATTTGCAGTAAGAAGGCCTAATACTTCAGAACATACAGTCAAAAAGAAAGCAATCGAAATTGAAACAATCATAACCATCTTAAAACGTTCCATCATAGCCTTTGAGAAACGTTCTGTACTTCCTTCCGGATTACGACCAAAATGCACTGAGCAGCTTACAACAAAACCTGTTATCACAACACCAGGAATATACCTTCCAAAATTCTGAAGGCTTGTCATTATTTTATAAACAACAACAGAAGATTCTGGAACAGCAGCAGGAATATTGCTCATAAAACCTGCAACAAAACTGACTACAAGTCCGATTGCTACGAATATAGAAAGTATGCCAACTAATTTTTTCATATTCTCTTCCCCTATCTAGCCTTTTTAGCATGCTTTCGGATTGCAAACTTTACAACACCAGAGGTTATAAAAAGGAAAGCAAAGAAACAGTTGAGTATAAAAAGCAAAGGCTCGCTTACTATTCCACTAAGGGCCTTAAGAAAAGTCTTAGTCATAATTGTCGTTTTTATAGAATCAAACATCGGAGTAAAATACACAGAATTAAGACACAGAATAAGCGCAGTTGTAATAAACAGAATTACTGCATTCAAAAGACGCCAGTCAAAGAAATTTGTAATTCCATAAACTGAACAAAGAAGTAGTACAAAAGAGATTAAAGTAAGAATATGCTGAATACCACCAGAATAAGCACCACTTATCATGGAATTAAGAAGTCTGAAATCCACAGGAATCGGATTACTATTTTCTCCAAAAATATTCTTCAGCTGAACTTCACGGAAAGGCTGTGCCTTACGGTTCAATACAAAATTTGAGTTATCTCCAATGGTTTTATATTCAACTCCGCCATTTTCTGTTGTATCAATTATGATTGCCTGTGCTTCCGGAGCTCTACCCTTCGTTGATACACTGAACTCCGTTGTAAAATAATAAACATCATCATCAACCTTTCTGAAATAATTCGGAGAAAGAGATTCAGTTTTATTTTCAAAGGTGAATTTACGAGAACAGAAATCCTTAAGCTTAAAAGTACATGGAACAAACAATGCCCAGGTTAAAGCACAAAGAACAATATAAACAGTAAGCTGCAACGCTCCACCCGGATGTCTGATTCTGTAATAAGAGATTAAAGGAAGAATAAAAATCTGCATACAGAACATTACATAAAACAAAGACTTAAAAAGCTCTTGATCTCTAAAAAATGTAATATCACGACCTGCAATAAATCCAAGCAGATTCAAATAAAGAGAATATAAAAGTGTTCCAAGAATAGTTCCAGGAATCAGAATAATAAAATAAATTAAGGCCAGTTTTAATGCTTTTCTCATAATCTTCCTTATATATTATAATACATTATAATTATCGGTATAAAAATGGTAATTTTTTAATATATAAAAATGATTTAGAAAAAGTACGATTATTCCGATAATAAGTTTGACATATAATGCATTTGTTAGATATAATAAGAAGATAGGATTATATATGGATAATAATAACGGAATTATTCCAGGTTTTGACAACGACAAAGATGACAGCCTTACTATCTCTCTGAGAAAAGCTGAAGGTGTACCACATGGAATGTTTATCTATCTGAGTGGATATATCGATACATACAATTCCAGCTTTTTCCAGAAACAAATACAGAAAGTAATGGATGCAGGGTTTATTAACTTAATTTTCAATTGTTCTTCATTGAATTATGTATCTTCTACCGGAATCGGATCATTTACAGTGTTCCTTAAGGTTGTAAAGCCAAAGGGCGGAGATGTAATTCTTCTTGAAATTCAGCCAAAGGTTTACGAAGTATTCCAGCTGCTTGGTTTCTCTCAGTTCTTCAACATTAAGAGTACAGCAGATGAAGCTATCGCCTACTTTAATAACGGTGGTACAGATTCCGGTTCTTCAGTATTTCCACTCGTAATTTCTTGTCTTGTATGCAATAAGAAGTTACGTGCTACTAAATCAGGACGCTTCCGCTGCTCAGGTTGCCGCTCAATTCTCGCAATCAACGAGATGGGGGAAGTTTCACTGGGCTAAATAATAAACAAATCAGAATGCAAAAGACCTTCAGTTTTCTGAAGGTCTTTTTTTATTTATTTTCGTTTCACGCGTGAAACAAAAGCGGTGGATAAATTGTGGATAACTTATGAATTTTTCACAAATTATTCACTACTTTTTAACTTTCTTTTGCTTAAAAAGAACTTAAAATTTTAGGTTGCTTTCAATCTATATTTTTAATTCTTTATATTATATAGAATTAAGTCAACTGTAATAAATTTTCGTAAATTTTCGTATTTTTTTTAGAAAACACTATTGACAAGTCATTTTGACACACTGTGAGTTAAAAATGTGGATAACTTGTGGGTTAATAGTGTACAAGCGGTGAATAATATCTATTTGTCTTTTTATCAAAACTTCTATATACTTTAAAGTATGAATACAGAATTCAAAGAGATGCTGGATAAGATAGAAACAGCACTGCACAATGCACTTCCTCAAACCTCAAAAACTGCAGACTGGATACCTGCATCCTTCGGGTCACTTCCAGAAGGCGCATCTGCTGAATATATAGATAAACTCATTGAACCAAATTATGCCCTGATAACTCTTGGCGGTAAAAGATGGCGTCCACTTCTTTTGATGCTCTGTTACAAACTTGCTTCTAAACTTACAGAAGAAAAAGGCGGAAAACCTGCCCTCACAGAAGAGCAGGCCTACTCTATTACAGCTCTTGTAGAGTTTGTACATACAGCAAGTCTTATTCATGATGATATTGAAGACAGCGCAGATCTTCGCCGTGGTAAACCAGCTGCACATATAACATACGGACTTGATACAGCCCTTAATGCAGCTGCCTGGCTTTATTTTGAAGCTCCGGTCTGTATAAATCAACTCAATGCATCAGATTCGCTCAAGCTTGAGCTGTACAAAACCTATACAAATGAACTTCGCCGCCTTCATCTTGGACAGGCAATGGATATTTTCTGGCATAGAAACGCTGAAGTATTCCCTGCTAAACAAGAATATCTTGCTATGGTAAAAAATAAGACCGGAACTCTAGCAAGCCTTGCAGCAAAACTTGGTTGTATTGCAGGCGGACTTACAGCAGAAGAGGCAGAACGCTTCGGGGCAATTGCTGCAGATATTGGTATTGGCTTTCAGATTATTGATGATGTAATCAACCTTACAACAGGAAATCCTGGAAAGAAACGTGGAGATGACATCGTTGAAGGCAAAAAAAGCCTTCCAGTGCTTATTCACACCACAGAACATCCGGAAGATAAACAGAAAATCGCAGATTATATGAAAGAAGCTGCAGCCAAGGGAATTGAAGCACCTGCTGTAGAGCAATGTATATCACTGTTAGAGACCAGCGGCTGCATCAAAAAAGCTGCTGAACAGGGCCGTATCCTTATCGAAGAAGGCTGTGCCCGCTTTAACTCTGACCAGATAAAAGAGCTTTTCACTTCTATGATACCGGAGAATTTCAGATGTTAGAAAGATCAGATACACTCAACAATCAGGCTATTCTCCTTGCTTCAGACGGCGCATACAACGAAGCTATTGCCTGCTTTAAGCGTGCAATCGTAATCGATAAGGAAAACTATCTTCTCTGGTTTAATCTTGGAGTTACCTATAGAGATGCAGGAAATCTGGAAGACGCAGAAAATGCCCTTGAAACAGCATACCGTATCGCACCAGAAAAAGAAGATGTAGCAGAAACCTATGCAACCATCTGTCTGATGCAGAAAAAACATGCTAAAGTTCAGTGTATCTGCATGGATTCGCTTGATTTGAATCCATTGAATCCTCATTTATGGAATCTGCTTGGAGTAACCGAGTTCCAGAGCGAAAACTACGAAGAAGCTTCAAGTTATTTCGAACAGGCAGTTTCAATCAATCCTTATTATCTGGATGCTCTTTATAACCTTCGCGACACTTATTCTGTCTTGCATAATCACAAAGGAGAATCTGCCTGCGAAGCCAGAATTAAGGAGCTGGACAAATGACAGACGAAAACATCACAATCGTAGAAAAAAACATTCACCGTACAAATCTTCGTCGTCTGATAGATACACTTTATCTTTTTGTACCGATTGCATTAGCCTTTGCAGGCTGTTTTCTCGCTGCCCCACTCTGGACACTTATAACAAAAAAAGAAGCGGTACCTGAGTGGTTCCGCTTTGTCTGTGCAACAGTTCTTTTTGTAATTGCCGTTACCTTTGTCTTCATCAAGACCAGAAAAATAAACCCGATCATGAAGATCGGGATTTTCAGCAAAAATAGTAATCAATAAGTGGTTCTAAGCCAGCAGATGTTCTTTTGCCAGTTTGCTGATTTCGCCAGCCATATCTGCAAGCGCAACCTGCTTCTGAACACCACCCATTTCAAAGGCAACCTTCGGCATACCGTAAACTATACTTGAATCTTTATTCTGTCCAATTGTCCAGGCACCTTTTTTACGCATTTCTGTAATCTGAGCCGCACCATCTCGTCCCATACCAGTCATAATTACGCCAAGAGCCTTGTTCTTAAAGATATTTGCAACAGACTCAAAAAGTACATCACATGAAGGTCTATGACCGTTTCTAGGCTCATCCTGAGAAAGCTTAATAAAGTTTCCAAGAGGCTTATGTTCAACAAACATATGATAACTTCCCGGCGCAATATAAACATGACCGCCGAGAATAGGTTCTCCGTCCTTAGCTTCAGATACAGGAAGCGGACAAATATTATTAAGACTGTTAGCAAATTCTGCAGTAAAGCCAGCCGGCATATGCTGTACAACAAGAACAGGCTGTTTAAGATTTGGATCAATATCCTTAAATACATCGCGAAGTGCATTTGGACCACCGGTGGAGATTCCAATTGCAATCAACTCAATCTTTCCGCCTTCGCGTTCAGGAGTAATAACAACAGGCTCTTTAACCTTTGGCTGGAACCAGGTAGAAGGAACAACATCGGCTTTTGTAATTGAAGCAGCTTTAGCAGCCTCTTCACCCTTCTTCTTAATTACAAATCGTTCTGCTTCCTTAAGCTTAATCTGATGATGGAAGAATTCCGGATCAGGAATACTCTTTCCATGCATTGCAGCATAAGCTCCACCATAAGAAGCAATATATTCAACGATTTCACTTGTAACATCGCCAATTTTAAGGGTAACAGAAGCACCAGGCTTTGTAATAAAGTCAGAAGCACCAAGTTCAAGACATTCAATAGTAACTGCAGCACCTTCCGTAGCAACACTGGAAAGAATAATTACAGGTACATCAAGATGCAGTTCTTTTCTCTTTTTAAGGAACTGAAGACCTGTCATAACAGGCATTTCAATATCAAGAAGAATTACATCAGGTTTAGAAGTTTTTAATTTTTCTATAAGATCCTGGCCGTTTTCTGCTTTTCCGCAGACACTCAAACCAGTAGTTTCATCAACAATTCTACCGATAAGATTCCGCATCAATGCAGAATCATCGCATATCATTACTGAAATATCATCCATTATTTTAAATCTCCGATAAAAAGTCTATTTACTAACGCCCTTACCGTAAAAGCAAGCCCATTCAGTCTTAATAAACTCAAAATTAGTCTTCATTCCAAATAATGATTCTGAATGACCAATATAAAGATAAGACTTTGGTCCCATAGCATCATAGAAATGATTTATTACGGCAAGCTGAGCCGGCTCATCAAAGTAAATAAGAACATTACGACAGAATACAACATCAAGGTTTCGGGCACCGGAATCATTCTTAAGGTTATGATAGTCAAAATGGATTGTTTTCTTGATTTCATCCTTAATCTGATAACCGCCATCTACCTTCGTAAAGTATTTTGACAGATAGTTCTCAGGTACTCCATCAACACGTGCTTCCGGATAAAATCCCTGCTGTGCAGTCATGATAGACTTGAGGGAAATATCAGAAGCTGTAATATGGAAATTAAAATCTGGAGGGCAGATCTCCTTCATAATCATAGCAATTGTGTATGGCTCTTCTCCAGTAGAACATCCGGCACTCCATATTTTAATTGTATGGTCGCTGGATGTCTTTTTATTTTCAATTACATGTGGAATTACATAATTCACAAACGAATCAAAATGCGGCTGGTTTCTGAAGAAACGTGTAAGAT
Organism: Treponema bryantii; assembly: GCF_036492245.1. Classification (NCBI taxonomy): domain Bacteria; kingdom Pseudomonadati; phylum Spirochaetota; class Spirochaetia; order Treponematales; family Treponemataceae; genus Treponema; species Treponema bryantii. The sequence continues at coordinate 2,572,359 of NZ_AP025286.1, forward strand.
TAGTCGTTACGGCATCGAGCATAATCTTCATTTCTTCCGGGTCTTTAGAAATCAGTTCATAATATTCCTGAGGCGTATTAAGATTTTTCTTACGAAGCATTTCTTTAATACGACTGTCGAGAATAGATCTGTTCGTAGCCGAGAAAGTGATTCCGCTTTCATCATAGATTACTTTGCGGAACAATTCGTAGTCGGCATCGGTAAGTACGTCTAACATAAATTATATTATACACGAGAATTTTGTAATTGTAAAAAAATTTATTATTTATTTGTTATTTTAGTACTAACGCTGAATTCGGCCAGATCCATTACCTGCGGCAAGTTTTTCAACCTCATCTACGCTTACCATGTTGTAGTCGCCTTCGATAGTGTGCTTGAGACAGCTTGCAGCTACTGCAAATTCTACAGCATCCTGAGTTGATTTACCGTTGAGCAGAGAGTAAATAAGACCACCGCCAAAGCTGTCACCACCACCAACACGGTCTACGATATACATTTCGTATTCCTTGCTGAAGCAGTAATCCTTTCCATCATAAAGAAGAGCAGCCCAGTTATTGCGGTTTGCATTGATAGAAGTTCTGAGAGTAATTGCTACCTTCTGGAAACCAAACTTATCTGCAAGCTGCTTTGCAACAGATTTATAGCCTTCCTTGTTGAGTTTACCGCCAGTAATATCTGTATTTTCAGCTTCAATTCCGAATACGTCTTTTGCATCTTCCTCGTTAGAAATACAAACATCTACATACTGACAAATCTGAGTCATAGCTTCGCGGGCCTGCTCACGAGTCCAGAGTTTTCCGCGGTAGTTGAGGTCGCAGCTTACAGTAGCACCAGCAGCCTTTGCAGCCTTGCAGGCTTCAATACAAATCTGAACAAGGTTACCGCCGAGAGCAGGTGTAATTCCTGTAAGATGAAACCATTTACAGTCCTTAAAGATTTCAGTCCAGTTAAAGTCTTCCGGCTTTGCTTCTGCAATAGAAGAATGAGCACGATCGTAGATACACTTTGAACCACGCTGACTTGCTCCACGTTCGTTGTAATAAATACCTACACGGTCGCCACCACGGGCAATATAGTTTGTGTTTACACCAAAGCGGCGGAGCGAGTTTATTGCAGCCTGACCAATTTCATGTTTTGGAAGCTTTGTTACATAATAAGCATCCAGGCCATAATTAGCGAGAGAAACAGCAACGTTAGCCTCTCCACCACCAAAAGTTGAAGTCATTTTATCTACCTGAACAAAACGGAAATATCCTTCCGGTTCAAGTCTCAGCATAATTTCACCAAATGTAACTACTTTCATATTTATCTCCTTCATGTCATCCCGAACTTGTTTCGAGATCTTACCCTCTAATTTCCTTAACAATTGCAGCAGCCTCGCGGGTCAGCTTTTCAATTTCTGCAAAATTACCGGCGTTAATCAAATCACCCTTCACCATCCAGCTTCCGCCACATGCAAGAATCTTGTCACAGGCAAGGTAGTCGCGAACGTTAGTTGCATTGATTCCACCAGTCGGCATGAACTTCATCATAGTATATGGAGCACTCATAGCCTTAATCATCTTAAGTCCACCGGCATTTTCTGCAGGGAAGAATTTTACAACATCAAGACCAAAACCAAGAGCAGCTTCAAGTTCAGAAGGAGTCATAATACCAGGAGTAATCGGATATCCCTTTTTAACACAATAATCAACAACCTTAGGATTAAGACCAGGACTAACAATAAACTTAGCACCGGCACCAATTGCACGATCTACCTGATCTATAGTAAGAACAGTTCCAGCTCCGACAAACATCTCAGGGAACTTTTTAGAAATAGCACGAATGCTTTCTTCAGCCGCATCTGTACGGAAAGTAACCTCTGCACAAGGAAGACCGCCCTTAATAAGAGCTTCTGCCAATGGTTCAGCATCACTCACCTTATTCAAAACAACAACAGGAACAATCCCAGTTGCTCCAATCTGCTTTAATGTATCATTCATAAATGCCTCTTATTGCTTTATGTAATATACTAGTATTCTAGTTACACTTATTCTAACACGTTATGAGGAGAATGTCATCAGTAAATTATCGTATATGCTTATCTTAAAGCCTTACCGTCAGAAAAAGCCTTGCCCACTGCTTCACCAAGAACATTGTAATTATGGGCTACCGGATCATAGCAGATTGGCTTAAGCTTAGATGCATCAATTTTACCGTCTGTAAGTACAGCCTCATCAGCACTCACGTTTATAATATTTCCTACAATATAATCACTGTCATCGCTCATCTGAGCAACCTCACACTCAAGAACCATAGGAAGTTCATTAAGAACCGGCGCATCAACAAACTCAGACTTTGTAACAGTAAAGCCTGCCTTTTTAATTTTATCAGGCTCAGTATTGCCGCTGACAATTCCAAAATAGTCACATTCCTTTACGTGTGCAGCATCAGCAATACTCACTGTAAAAGCACGGCGGGCAGCAATGTTCTTAGTAGTTTTATGACTCTTATCAAGACAGATTCCAATCTGATTTGTATCGTGAATTCCCCCCCAGGCAGCATTCATTGCATCCGGATTTCCATTTTCATCATAAGTTGCAATAATCAAAACCGGCATAGGATAAAGATAAGTCTGTTTTCCAAAATTCTTTTTCATGGTTACCTCGTTTTTTAAGTTATTATATTTTAGACTATGGAGCTTGTGACGTCAAATAGGATTTTTTTATGTATGAGGGGGAAGTCTCCCCCTGGCTCCAGCCCGCATTCGCGGTCTTCCGCCACCCCCTCTGCGGGGGACACCCCCGCAACGCCCCCCATTTAACTTCTGACAGATTATTAAATTACAGACATCTTAATGGCTGCAGGTTTTGCCGTTACAGTCGCAGACCTCCTGTCTGCTCCTTCCACGGCGCCTGCGTTCACTTTCGAGCACCTCCTGTGCCCGAATCTGAAAAAATGCTGCTCCACTGCTCGCATTTTTTCAGACCGCTCACTCCGTTTCAAAACCTGCAGCAGCCAGTTTTCAGAACTCCAAAAGTTTAAAGCAAAAAAAAAGACTTTCTGAAATCTCAGAAAGTCTTTAGTTAGCGGCTGCTGCAGGTTTTGAACCTGCGACACATGGATTAACAGTCCATTGCTCTACCAGCTGAGCTAAGCAACCGTTTGTTCATTGCTGAACGTGAATATTACTATATTGAAATCGCATCTTAGTGTCAATAGGAATAAATAGATTTTTTGTATTTTTTTTCGATTTTATGATATAATTTTTATATGATCAAAGCAGATATCAGGAAAGAAATTAAAAGCCGTATTTCAGCTCTGTCGGCAGAAGAGTTAAAAGCTCAGTCTGAAGTTCTCTGTAAAAATATTCTCGAATCAAAAGACTTCTCGCGCTGCACTACCCTGCTTGGCTATATGCCTTTACCAGATGAAGCAGATATAACACCTGTAATTCAGGCGGCACTTTCAAAAGGCAAAAAGATATTTCTGCCTAAAGTATTTACAGGCACATCTAAGATGGAGTTCTACCTTTACGATAACACGACCAATACACAGACAGGTAATTTTGGGATAACTGAACCTGGTGGTGAAACTCTCAGTTTTACAAAATTTCTTGAACAGCTTTCCATACAGCAGTATTCACCGGCTGCTCATTCGTCAAATTATGTCGATATTGATGAACACGACCAGCCTGTAGAACATATTCTTGTTCTGGTTCCAGGCCGCGCCTTTACAAAGAATGGAAAAAGAATTGGACGTGGAAAAGGCTTTTATGACATTTATTTTTCACATGTGCCGTTAGTTTTTGACATAAAAAAATCCGGCGTGTGTCTGGAATGTCAACTTTTCGAAAACCTTCCAACAACGCCGGATGATATTTTAATGGATAGTCTTTATTGCGGACAATCCTAAGCCGACCCTTTCGGCCCGGTTTTTAACGAATTTCCGATTATTACTATTTCTGGAGAATAAACTCAACGCGTCTGTTCTTCCAGTTGTTATCCTTATCCTTAGGATTTACAACAGGTCTTGTACCACCCATACCCTCTGTAGAAAGAGCAGCAGCACTTACACCCTTCTTTGTAAGGTATGCCTTGATTGCATCTGCACGTTCCTTAGAAAGAGGCATTGAAGCACGTCCCCATTCCTGAGGATTATCTACAGTCTCTTCATTAGGATTATCAGTAATCTTATTAGCATGTCCTACGATTGTAACCTTGTAGTCCTTGAACTTCTTGAGGATTTCTGCAATACGGTTCAAAACCTTAAGATTGTTTTCAACCTTTGATGCATCAAGTTTAGCATTAGAAGTCTGGAAGTTAGCAGCATCAGATTCGAAGATAATAGAAGGAACTGCCATCTTCAAAAGGTTACCATCACGGATAACAAGAACATCAACAGGAATTACACCGTTTACAGTAGAAGTCATTCCAAGGTTATCAGTTACAGTAAATGCATAAGGATAGTCCATAGCAGACTGTACGCGCTCAGCATTTCCGTTTGCATCTTTCTGAACATTACTCAAACCGTCCCAGATAATACGTTCTGTAATCTGGCTCTTTCCAGAAGTCTTCCAGAAGTCTTTTCCTCTAGGATCTTTGATTGTAAATGACCAGCTCTTAATCTTAGCTTTAGTTGAACCAGAAAGTTTGATGTAAAGATCATCATCTACACCATCGTTATCCGGGCTGAAGTATTCAGGAGCAGTTTTTACACTGAGTTTTGGAGCTGTAGCAGTACAGATAAATGGAGATGAAACTGCACTTACCTTATTACCAGTAATGTAAACAATTTCAAGAGTTCCTGTGAAAGTTCCTTCGCAGGCAACACCGTCTTTTCCAGCACCATTCCAGTTGATTACAGCAGGAAGATTTGCACTGTCTTTTTCTGAAAGACCGTAAACACTTGTTCCGTCTTCCTTACGAACATCAAAGTTCCATGCCTTAATATTATCTGTTACAGATGTACGGATATCAAACTTCTGAACATCAAGTGTACCATCGTTATTAGGAGAGATTCCTTCGTATTCAGCAGTGATATAAGCCTTTGTTTCGCGGTTATCAAGAGTGATTCCCTTAAGTTCTGTAGAGAAGCTGTTTCCAGCATCATCAGTTGAGAAAATCACGATATTATACTTTCCGTCTGCAGCCATATTACCAGCTTCATCAGTTCCATCCCATGTAAAGTTGTCTTTGCTTCCATTCCAAGAGAACTTCTTAACAGCCTTATCTTTTGAATTACGAACTTCTGCATTCCAGAGTTTTTCTGCAGTACTTTCCTTTATTGAAACAGGAATTGTCTTCTGTGCACCATTTCCATTAGGTGAGAATGAATTCCATGCTGTTTCTGCAACAAGGTTAGGAGCTGCTGTATCAAGTTCAAAATTCTGAGTAGAAGCAGATGCAGTAGAACCGTTTACAGCCTTTATAGAAAGCTGTGCTGAATATGTTCCATCAGGACAAAGAAGTTTTGCTGAATCTTTTCCATCCCATACAAAGTTTACAGGAAGCTTTTTATCTTCTTTTACAGAATAAACTGTATTACCCTTCTTATCGCGGATAATGAAATCATAAGCAGATACATCTTTTGTAGCAGTTACAGGAGTAAATGTAATTGTATCTTTTACTTTGTTGCCATTTGGAGAGAATGCAGTATCAGACATAGCAAGAAGCAGCTGAGCTTCTGTAGTATCAAAAGTTACAAAGTCAGTAGTCTGGCTCTTTCCAGTATTTCCAGCAAGGTCAGTTCCTGTCAAAACAAAGCGGTACTGTCCCTTATCTGCGATATTTCCTTCAGAAGAAATACCGTTCCATACAACTTCAGTTGGAGGATACTCACCAAAATCATAAGATCTTACAACTTTACCGTCTGCATTCTGAATTTCACCAATCCATGAAGGAACAGCAGCACCATCAGAAGGAACAGGAGAAATCTTAAAGATTACAGAATCCTTTGAACCGGCACCAAATACCTTTTCAGAAGCTGAGATCTGAGCAGAAGGCTTGTCTGTATCAAGAACAAGCACTGGAGAAGAAATAGGAGCAGGCTCATATCCATTCAGATATTTTGCAGTAACAACAGCCTGATATTTACCGTCCTTAAGCTGTTTTCCATTATCATCATTACCATCAAATACAATAGAAGAAGGTGGAACAGCACCATTATTAGACTGATTATATGTACGAACTGTCTTTCCGGCAGAATCTTTTACTGTAACAGCCCATTCAACAAGCTTATTTCCGCTCTTTTCTTCTGGAACAGGAATTGAAACATCAAGAGTAACAGCAGAAGTCTTGCTGTCTGTTTTTGGAGAGAAGTAGCGTGAGCCCTGTACATAAAGATTTGTAGCAGGCTTTTCAGCAGAATAGATGATGTTTGTGATTGATGCAGGAAGTGAAGTATTTCCCGCACGGTCTGTAGCAGAGATTTCATAAGAGTAAACACCATCATAAACCTGAGCATCTGTATCATCAGTACCCTTCCACTGGAATTCTGCAGGTTCTGCATTTACCCACTTTACAGTTTTTACAACTTTACCATCGGCAGCACGGAACAAACCAACCCATTCATCTTCAACAGAACCAGTCTGTTTGATTCTGAGGGCAGCCTTTGCACCTTCACCAAAAATCTTGTCTCCAGGCTGAGAAAGCTCTACATCAGGAGCAACTGTATCAACTACAACCTCATATTCCTTTGTTTTACCGGTATTACCGTTATCATCAGTTGCAGTAATATAATAGAAATAATTGCCGTCTGGAGCAGTTTCACCATTGTTCATTGCACCATTCCAGACAACAGTTTCTGGAACTGTAACGCCCTGTTTTGGTGTAAAAAGCTGCTTAAAGAAAGCCTTAAAAGTCATCTTTGTAGGACGAGCAATCTTATTTTCAATAGTACGAACAATGTTATGGTTTGAATCCATAATAACAAGGCTCCAGCCCTGAACATAACGCTTATCCGAAATCTTCATAGGAATTGCAAGTTCATCCTGAATACCATCATTATTTGGAGAAATATATTTTGGTTCTGCAACTGCAAATACCGTAACTGCGGCCATAAGAAGGCCGGAAATTAAAATTTTCTTATCCATCATTAAAACTCCTTTTTACCTTCTTAAATTATTCCTTTTCATCCCATACTGTAATCTTAGGAGGCTCATTATCAGCCATACCAAGATCAATATCTACACCAGCAGATACAGCATGTACTGTTTTATAAAGATTCTTGTAGCCGGCAGAAACTGTCATTTCACTCTGGCTCCAGCCATTATCTTCAAGATACTGATTGTTTTTTACGTCGAAAGAGAACTTAAAGAGGAAGGCAATTGAAGGAATAAAATTGTTTTTACCCTTAATTACCTCTGCCATATTGAACTTTTCACCTACACTGATGATGAATGCATCCTTAAAGGCAACCTGTGCATTAAAATCAACAATAAAATTCTGGAAGCAAGGTACTGAAAAATCAAGTCCAAGACCGATTTTTGCAATTTCTGTATTAAGGATTGTACCTGCAGCACCAGCTTTAAGAGTAGCAAGTGTCGGATATGGTGTATTCTGGGCTTCTTCATCAATTCCCCAGCGATCTACATCACTATACATCTTACCAAGATTAAGCACTGAAGCTCCAATACGGAAATCACTGAAAGGCCCAAGATTTCCCCAGTTATAAAGGGCACCAAAATCTGCATACAAAGACCAGTCATTACCATAAGTCCATGCATAACCACCACCAGCATTAAGACCAATGCTAAGTTTATCAGTTATCTCTTTTGCAAGGCCAGCCTTTAAATTAAGTGATTTTCCAAGATGCATTTCCTTAAACTGTGCAAAAGTGCCGTTCATATTACCACTAAAAATAAACATCTTAAATGGAATAAGAATACCAGTCTGAAAAGAAGCACCAAGCTGTGTTTCATTCTCTTTATTTGCTGAATAAAGGAAAGTATAACCTGCTGTAAGGTTTACTCTCTGTTCTCCAGCAATAAGTGCAGGATTTACAAGGATAGAATCTGCATTAGCATCGAACAAAGCTCCTCCAGAAACAGACTTTGCTCCAGAAAGACTTAACGGATTTCCAAGAAGTGTCAAATCTTCTCCACCAGCAGGTGGATTGTAAGAATATGCAGAAGTCACAAGCAGGGCAGCTGCAAAGAACGTAAATAAGATTTTTTTCATAAAAAACTCCTTCACAACAAAAACAACGCAGCTCAAAAAAGGCAACGTTTTTATCATTTTTTTAAATAATTATATGCCTAAATTAAAACGACATCAAGTTATCTTGAATTATTGCAGTTTTTACCATATTATAATATGTATGGACAGTACGAAAAAATCTTCAGAAAGCGCAGCATCTAAAAAGCCTGTAGAAAAAGAGAGTTTCTTCCAGTCGCTGCTTTCTTCATTATTCAAATCCTCAAATCCCGAGGCAGAGAAAAAACGTCGTCTCAAAAATCTTGCAAAAACAATTTCTAAAACAAAATATCACAGCTTCTATCGTCCGGCTTCCGGCGAAATGCTTGCCCCATTCGGAAAGCTTATTTTTGATTTATACAAGGCAATTTCTTCTGCTCAGTTATATTTCAGAAATACTCAGAACCCGGCAATCTTTAAGCGTCAGATTATAAATTTCGTTCTCTCAGAAAATCAGCTTGCCCTTCTGGATGATCTTGATGAACAGAAAATCCTTGAACTTGCAAGAACCGTTCCTTTTGGAAAGCTTCAGCAGGATATTGAGCACAAGCTTCAGGTTTTCACAAATGATTTTAACGAAACCCGCGCCGCTAAAGCAGACAGCCTTGAAAAAGCCTTTTCTGTTTTCCAGGATTTCTGTGAATTCGATTATTATATGATTCTTAAGAAGTTTGATTCTTCTTATCAGGAATTCTCATTTAATGCTGTTCCTCGTCTTGAAAAAGTAAACGCAGAATATATTCTTGATGATCTCAAGGATTTCCTTGCAGTTGCCTACAGCATTACCGACGATTCAATTGACTGGTCTATTCTTTTTGAAATGTTCAAAACAACTCAGAGCCGTGAACTTGTTTCACTCGGAAACTGGAAAAAGATTATTGCAAAAATGAAGAACATTCAGTCTTCAAAATCTTTAGACCTGATTATCCAGCATATTTCAGAAGATTTTGCATATGAAACAAAGACTTCATATCATCATGACTCTGTAATTGAACCATATATCGACAAGATTGAAACTGATACAAGAAATCTTCTGGCAAAAATTGAAACAGAACAGAAGGAATCTAAGGCTTCTTCTATCTGTATGCAGATTTTTGGAACTGCAAGTCCACAGAGCCTTAAGTTCTACACAGCAGAATTCAATGCACCTCTTGAAAAGAAAGGTCTTTCAGTTCTTGAATACACAGAGCCTCTTAACTTCCTCAAGGCATTCCTTGTAGAATTTGTAAAGAAAGCTATCCGTGAATATTATGATGTAGTTGTAATCCGCGGTCAGTGGGACGCTACCCTTTCCGCTCCTATGTCAAATGCCTATCAGGAACTGCTTAAACTTTCTGATGAAGTAACTTCTTTTGATGAAATGATGGCAGAAGAAGGCCCTATGGGAATTAAGGTAAAAACACTTTTACCTAAGACTGCCCATGATGCTGGTGCTGAAAATATCATAAACCGCGTAGTTTCAGATGCAAATGAAACAGCACGCGGCTATATTATTCAGGGAACTCAGAACCTTATTACAATTGGAAAGACAATCAAACAACTTATAGAAGATTATGTTCTTCCAAAGCCATTACTTGTAGCTAACTGGAAAGAGCTGGAAAAATTCTTTGAGATTCCTCTCAAAGAATTCAGCGTAGACATTTATAAAAAGATTTATCTTTTCGTACAATTAATGCAGAATTACATCAATTAACCGTCATTGCGATCGTAGCGAAGCAATCCATTATAGATTGCCACGTCGCTATCGCTCCTCGCAATGACAAGAACTTTAACGCATTGCCTGCATCTTATTACTGATGCGGGTACCAATCACCTGAATCACTTCAACCAGCACAAGAATAATAACTACCGCGCCAATCATATACTCAACGCGGTAACGCTGGTATCCGTAACGGATGGCAACATCACCAAGTCCGCCGCCACCAACAGTTCCAGCCATTGCTGAATAACCAATAAGATTTATGATTGTAAGGGTAATTCCATTTACAATAGAAGGAAGTGCTTCCGGAAGAAGAATCTTAAAGATAACCTGCTTATCTGTTGAACCCATAGAACGAGCAGCAGCAATTACTCCAGGATCAACTTCTTTAAGGCTTGATTCAATTACGCGGGCAACAAAAGGTGCTGCTGCAATTGTAAGCGGTACAATAGAAGCTTTTGTTCCAATCGCAGTATGAACGATTATACGTGTAAACGGAAACAAAAGAATTACGAGAATTACAAATGGAATTGCACGAAGGATATTGATTATTACCGAAAGCACCTGATTCAAAAACTTATGAGGTCTCAGACCGGCAGCAGGATCGCTTGTGCACAAAAGAATTCCGAGAGGGATTCCAATAATCATACTAAATATAGTAGAAAACAGAACCATTACGAGAGTCTGCCAGGTTGCAGTTCCAATTACAGAAAGATATTTTACCAATGCCGGATTCATATTACACACCTGCCTTTTCTACTATTATATTCTGATTGCGAAGATACTCGAGAGCTTCTGAAACCTGGAATCCTGAAAAATCTACAATCATCTTACCAATATCACCATCTGTAAGATGCTGAACACCAGCCGCACGAATATTGAACTCAACATCAAACTTTTTAGCTACATTGCTCAAAACAGGAGCACCCTGCTTTTCACTTGGGAAGCTCAGTTCATATTCACCGCCTTCCTGACTCCAGCGTACAATATTAGAGCCGTCTGAAGGCTTACGGTCTGTACCAATATGAGAAATAAAGTCTTTTGTTACAGGACTCTTTGGATTTAAGAAAATATCATTTACAGATCCAAGTTCAACAAGCTTACCTTCATTGATTACAGCAACCTGACTGCAGGCATCACGTACTACTTCCATCTGATGAGTAATCATAACTACAGTAAGATTCATCTGACTCTGGATTTTTCTGATAAGATTCAAGATTGATGTTGTTGTCTGAGGATCAAGAGCAGAAGTTGCTTCATCACAGAATAGAATATCCGGCTTGTTTGCAAGGGCACGAGCAATAGCAATTCTCTGTTTCTGTCCACCGCTCAAAGTGCTTATGCGGGCATCCTTACGGTCTGAAAGTTCAACCAGTTCAAGAAGTTCATCTACACGGCAGTTAATTTCGTCCTTTGGAACTCCACAAATTTCCATAGGATATGCTATATTCTGACCTGCCGAACGCGAAGAAAAAAGGTTGAAGTTCTGAAAAATCATACCAATTCTGCGGCGGCGCATTACAAGCTCTTTTTCACTGAGGTTGTCTACTCGTTCTCCGTCATATAAAACTTCGCCGGAATCCGGCTTTTCCATCATACTGATAAGACGTACAAGGGAAGATTTTCCCGCACCACTCTTTCCGATAATTCCAAAAATCTGATTAGAAGGAATTTTAAGGGATATGTCATTTACAGCAGCAACCTTTGAAAGCCCGTCTGCCGAGTTATAAACCCTTACTAGATTGTTTAATTCTATATGCATTCTTCTATTATATTAAATCTCGCCATTCCTCGCAATTCCCGTCATTCCGAGTCATTGCGAGGAGCGTAGCGACGTGGCAATCTATTAAATGGATTGCTTCGCTTCGCTCGCAATGACGATAATTTTCTTATTTTTTCCTAAACTATTTTTTTCAGATTCCGATATTTTGTATAAGGTGGCCGGTGGATTTGCCGGTGCAAAGAGGAAAAATATGGAACAGAAAAAAACATTATGGATTATTGCCGCAGTCGGCGTATTCTTGCTGGTAGTTTTGGGAGTACCAGCTATTTTACATTATCCTTCAAGAAATCCCGTTCCCGCTTATGCAAGCATTTCTCCAGTAGAAAAGAAAACTTCTAAAGACGGATGGACAAAACCATCTGCTGATGTAACTGCACCAACAACACTTCCTCAGGATGTAGCAGCAACAAAAGTAAACGAGCTGGTTGTTCTTGCTGACAACGCAACTGTTTACGCACAGAATACAGATAAACCTGCTGATAATGGTACAACAATTGATTTGAATGCACTTAAAAATGAAATTGTAGCAGAAACTCAGAATCAGGCTCCAAGTCAGCCACAGAATATTAACATTACAGTAAATATTCCAGAGCCAAAAGAAGAAGTAAAGGTTACTCCAAAGTCAGAACCTAAATCCGAGCCTAAATATGTTGCAAAAGCAGAACCTGTTGAAAATAATGTAAAGGTAGTTCAGAAAGCTGAAGCTAAAGCTGCAACTAAAGCTACAAAAACAAACGCACAGGCTAATGCAAATACAAAGAAATCTGCAGCAGCCCCTGCTCCTAAGGCAGAGCCTAAGAAAACTCAGTACTGGGTACAGGTTGCCGCTTACAGCAATAAAAAAGGTGCAGAAGGAGCCCGCTCAATTCTTGATGAAAACAAGATTCCTTCTGATATCTTTACTTACAGAGACAACAAGGATAAGCTTTACTACCGTGTTCGTGTAGGACCTTACACTACAAAGAGTGAAGCTGAATACTGGCGTACTCGTATTATTAAAATCAGTGATATTGATAATGCGAATGACAGTTATATAACAAGTACAACAATCTAACAAAAAAATAAATATACGAAATCTTTTAATTTGAGGTGCTGTCGCCGAAAAACGACTCGCTTCGCAGGGACGAAAAAGATGCTCAGCGAGGTCGTTTTTCTACTTCGCACCTCAAATTATATAAACCTGCCTTTTTTGTTTTTAACAGTTTTTTCAAAATATTTTCTGAAATCATTTCCTTTTTTATTTAACTTTATACTATTTATATTATGTGAAAAAATTATTTATAACTTTTATGCTTTTAATTGCCTGGGGTGCTTTTGGGGCAGCGGAATCTTTTAAGCTTGAACTTTATGGCGACTCTCAGAAGACTGGCGGGCTGAGACTTTCTGTTCCTCTTATAGATTTAAGAACTGTAATTCAGCCGGATAAGTACAATTTTGGAATACAGCTTTCAACTTCAAAATTTATTAAAAAACTCCCTGTAGAAGTAAAGTTCGGAAATCTTTCTGCTTCAGGTTCTCTCTCAAGATTAAACTCTCCGGAATTAAGCAGCAGTACTTCCCCATTCTCTAATGGAATTATTTCCACAACAGGATTAACCGCAAGTCTTCCCGGATACACAAGTTTTTCAAAAGCTGAAAGCACTTTTTTACAGATAAAAACAAATCAGCTGACAACGCATCCTTTTACAATGTATCTGAATTTATGGTTTTCGCCGGATAATCCTGATCCGGTATTCTCTGCAATGATTTATGACAAGTTTTTTGATAACCGATTAATTATCAGTTCATCTTTCACAACAGGACGATTTATGTATGAAGCAAACGACAGTTCATCCTGGTTTCTTGACAATCCATATTATATGGCAGATGCCCATTCCTGTTCATTGATTCAGTTTTCTGCTGAAATAAAAAACAAAACAAGAAAGAATTCCATTTATACAGGATTTATGACTGCCATTTATGAAAGTCCCTTTGGTCCTTTAACAGCTGCATATAGATTAGACCTTAAACTTTCTATAAAGCACACTGATTTTTATGCATCAGCATTTCTTAATCAATATGAAGATATACTCACAAGTTCTGCAAAACTGCTTAGCCCCAGTGTTCAATTAAAGTGCGGTTTTCTTACCAAAAAGCCTGTTCCTGCTAAAAATCAAAAACTCTATTTTATAAAAACCGGGGCCAATATTTATTCCAGAATCAACCTTACAAAACCGGAACATCCGCTCAGGCTGAATGCAGGTTTTCAACTTACTTCGGATATCACTACCCTTTCACTTTCCGTTTCCGGAAATGCAAAATTACTGGCGGTCTCTGCGGAGCTGCCGCCGGAAGATATAAGTTTTACTTCTATTTCAATGCAGTTTAAAAACTCCTGGTATTTAAAAACTTTCACACCAGGCATAACCCTTTCTGCAGAAAAGAGATTTGATGATTCTTCAGACAGTGATTCCGGGAAAATGAAATATAAAGCACAGCTGAATTTAACAAATAATTCAAGGCATAAAATAAGCGGTAACTGTGCCTTCAGTTTCTCATCAAAAGATAAAGAAATAACAGATAAGAAATTTTCAGCAGGCCTTACCTGCAGAATGAACATAAAAGCCGTTACGATAATCGGAAAACTTACAATTTCAAGTTTATATCTTGAATAGAACTTATTTTTTCATTAAAATAACGTGATACTATAATCTAAGGAATAATTTTTTTAAAAGAGGTATTAATATGGCTTGGGATATTTCAAAAGTAAGAAATATCGGTATCAGTGCCCACATTGACTCTGGAAAGACAACAACTTCAGAACGTATCTTGTTCTACTGTAACAAGATTCACGCAATTCACGAAGTTCGTGGTAAGGACGGTGTTGGTGCTGTAATGGATAACATGGAACTGGAGCGTGAGCGTGGTATCACAATTCAGTCTGCTGCTACTCAGGTTCAGTGGAAAGACTACACAATCAACCTTATCGACACACCGGGTCACGTTGACTTTACTGTAGAAGTTGAACGTTCCCTTCGCGTTTTGGACGGCGCTATCATGATTCTTTGTGCCGTTGCCGGTGTTCAGTCTCAGTCAATCACTGTAGACCGCCAGCTCAAGCGTTACCATGTACCACGTGTTGCATTTGTAAACAAGTGTGACCGTCAGGGTGCTAACCCAGTTCGCGTTCGCATGCAGCTTCGCGAAAAGCTCGGTTTGAACGCATATATGATGGAGCTCCCAATTGGTCTTGAAGACAAACTCGAAGGTGTTGTAGATCTCGTTGCTATGAAGGCTATCTACTTCGACGGACCAAACGGTGAAGACCTCCGCATTGCAGAAATTCCTGCAAACATGACTGCAGATGCAGAAAAATACCGCGAAGAACTCCTCGACGCAGCTTCTATGTTCGATGATTCTTTGATGGAAGAAATCATGGAAAAGGGTTACGATGGAGTTGCAGAAGACAAGATTATCGCTGCTATCCGTAAGGGAACTCTTGCTGAACAGTTCGTAGGTGTATTCTGTGGTTCAGCTCACGTAAACAAAGGTATTCAGCCTCTTCTCGACGCTGTAGTACGCTACCTCCCAGCTCCAAACGAAGTACGCAACGTTGCTCTCGACCTCGATAACAACGAAGCTGAAGTAGAACTTGAATCAGTTGATAACAAACCTTGTGTTGCACTTGGTTTCAAACTTGATGATGGTCAGTACGGTCAGCTTACATATACTCGTGTTTACCAGGGTAAGATTAAGAAGGGTGAAGAACTCTATAACACACGTAACAAGAAGAGATTCAAGGTTGGACGTCTTGTTCGTATGAACTCTGCTCAGATGGAAGATATCAACGAAGGTTGTGCAGGTGATATCGTAGCACTCTTCGGTGTTGACTGTGCATCTGGTGATACATTCGTAAGCGGTGGAGTAAACTACTCTATGGCTTCTATGTACGTTCCAGAGCCTGTAATTTCTTTGTCTATTACTCCAAAAGACAAACAGGCTTCTATGCAGATGTCTAAGGCTCTTAACCGCTTTACTAAGGAAGACCCTACATTCCGCGTATACACAGACCCAGAATCAAATGAAACAATCATTAAGGGTATGGGTGAGCTTCACCTTGAAGTATACGTTGAACGTATGAAGCGCGAATACAACTGTGAAGTTATCACTGGTAAACCACAGGTTGCATACCGCGAATCTATCACTACAACTGGTGACTTCAACTACACACATAAAAAGCAGACTGGTGGTTCTGGACAGTACGGTCGTGTTGCCGGATTCATGGAACCAGATTCTGAGAAAGACTACGAGTTCGTAGACGCAATTAAGGGTGGTGCTATTCCTAACGAATACATCCCTTCTTGTGATAAAGGTTTCCAGAAGGCTATGAAGGAAGGTTCTTTGATTGGAGCTCCTATCGTAGGTGTTAAGATCACAATTAATGATGGTCAGTACCACCCAGTAGACTCTAACGATAACGCATTCCAGATTGCTGCTATTGGTGCTTTCCGCGAAGGTTACATGAAGGCTAAGCCTGTAATCCTCGAACCAATCATGAAGGTACAGATGACTGCACCTACTGAGTTCCAGGGTAACCTCTTCGGTCTTATCAACCAGCGCCGTGGTGTAATCGTTGATTCAACTGATGAAAACAACACTTCTACAGTAAACGCAGAAGTTCCACTTTCAGAAATGTTCGGATTCTCTACTATCCTCCGTTCTTCAACTCAGGGTAAGGGTGAGTTCACAATGGAATTCCTTAAGTATGGTAAGGTTCCAAACAACGTATCTGAAGAACTTCAGGCTAAATACAAGGAAGAAAAAGCAGCTGGTAAGAAATAATTAATTTCTAACCACTGATACAAAGGCGACTTGGTTTTTCCAGGTCGCCTTTTTTTATTTTTATTTATTTGCTTTATATCAATTCATAGTTTAGAATAGAGGAAGTGATCAGATATCTGATTTAAAAACATTTATGCACCTCAGGAGGTCGACTATGAATAAGAAAGATTTAATCGCTCACAGCCCTGTGAGATATTTTGATGTGACAAATGCAGGTTTAAAAGACGGTGAAATGGGACTCATAACAGCTAAAAAAGGTCTTGGAAAGACTTCTATTCTGGTTCAGTTTGGAATTGACAGCCTTCTCAACGACAAAGCTCTCGTTCATGTTTCTTTTGACCAGCAGTCATCTAATGTAATTGCCTGGTATTCAAGTGTTCTTGCTGAAATTGCTAAAAAGAAGAGTTTGAACCTTGATGATGTAAATGAAGAAATTGTACGCAACCGCACAATTCTGAACTTTAATCAGGAAACATTCACTCTTCCAAAGGTTGTAAACACACTCAAGGCTCTTAAAGACGGAGGTACATCAATTGCTTCTGTAGTTGTAGATGGTCTTGATATGAACAAAACTTCTGCAGACGACATCAAATGCTTTGGAGATTTCATCAAAAAAGAAAAGATGACTGCATGGTTCAGCTTTACAAATGAAGCTGCAGACCTTAAGGGAACACTTGCTGCAGATAAGCTTGATAACTTTGCAACAGTTGCACACCTTGCTGCAGAAGGAAAAGTTCTTTCTCTTGCAATTCTTAAGAATGGAGAAGGTAAAGTTAGTCTTGATGCAAAAACTTTGCTTATGACTAAATCATAAAATATGATGCTGAATTAAGTTCAGCTGACGCGTCACCCCGAACTCGTTTCGGGGTCTTTTTTTTTAAAAAAAAGTGCACTTTTTTTATCTCCCGGGTGTCTAAATACATGTAAACAAACTCATACAAAGGGAGATAATTTTATGAAAAAACTTACTACTATTCTTACTATTGCTGCAGCTGCACTTATGTTTTCAAGCTGTATTATTGTTGGAGCTGATGACCTTCCAGATGTAATTATTGAAGAAAAAACAAATACTCCAAAACCTTCAAACCCACAGCCGGAGCCAGAACCAATTTACTATCACAGTATTACATGTAAAAACCAGACTTCGTATACAGTTACAGACTGGTGTGTAAAAAAGGACAACATTGTTACTTATCCAAAATCTGGTTATAACCGCTCTATTCGTTCTGGCGGAGAAGACATGATTTTGGATCTTCCAGAAGGATACTACAAGGTATACTTCTCTTTTGAAGATACATACCAGCTTAATCCAAGTGATTATTACAGCAGCGAAAGCATTTACCTTAACAAGGATGTAATCTACACTCTGTATGAGCGTCAGGTTACAGTTGCCTGTCGTGCCGCTGGTACATCAGATAAACCTCAGTTGTATCTTGCAGGTTCTGATGGAACTGAAATTGATTTAGTGAGTGAGTAAAAAACAAAGCAGCATTTTGCATAGCAAAATGCTGCTTTATATGCTACAATTAGGCTCAAGGAGCACAAAATGAAAAAGATATTTCCAATACTTCTAGTAACAATGATATTAGATCTCTTTTCGAGTTGTATTCTTGTATTACCGGAACATACATTGTATTTTTATAACGATACTAAAAACGAATATGTATATGACTGGTATCTGAAAGATTTAGATGGAACTGAATATGCAGTCTCAAGTGGTTATTGTGAAGTTGGACCTGGCGAATATGATTATATTTCAAATTTGAAAGAAAATTGCTACCAAGTTTGGTTCTGCGAAAAAATAACTCAAGATAAAGACTATTATTGGCATACTGATAATTATTTTGAACTTAATAGTGATGCAACATTCTATTTAAGTAATACAAAAACATACTCAGGAAGTCCTCGATCTGCAGTTTCTGAAAATAATAACTTTGAAAATAATTATGTCCTTAAAGATTCAAAAGGAAATGTATACAAATTAGTCCGCGACTAACGGGGGCGTTGCGGGGGAACTCCCCCGCAGGGTAGGTAGCGGAAAACGCCACAGGCGGTTGAAGCGAGGGAGGTGCCCCTCCCTACACTACCATAAAATCTGAACTATAAATCCTGGCGCTGATCGTCCTTCCATGGGAAGAGGAAGCTGCGGATTGGGCGAGGACCGAGGATGTCGCGGTCTTCGGCAATTAAATCGTCCCAAGGAATCTGGCGGCGTTCTTTTTTTGTTTTCAGTTCAGGATGCTCTTCCAGATAATCATATTTATAAAGAAGAATGCGAAGTGCATTGGTATTTGCAATAAGAATACCTGTCATTGAAGGAAAGAATCCGATTGCAACTACTGACAGAACCAGAAGAATAAGATTATAAAGTCCCATCAAAAGTGTAAAACCGGTATTATCGAAGAGGATTATAAAGCTCTTCTTAAAGCATTTTCTGAAGTTGTTGTGCATAAGGGCACGGATAGGAATGAACCACTGCATTGCAAGCAGATAGAAGAAATCTACCCAGAAAATTGCACAACCAAGCGCAAATCCCAAAAGTGTACCAGATTCAACTATATAATATCTGATTGAAAAACTTGATACGAGGAAAACTCCGGCATTCATAAGGCCGAACAGTGCGCCGTCTTTTATTGCTCCTGGAATTGCCTTGAAGAAATCGAGCATATGGATTCCTTCGAAGTTTGCAATATGTGCAGCTGAATCACTGTAAGCTACAATAAGAATAGAAAGAAATACTGCACCAAAAATTAAAGCAAGAAGAACGAAGATTTCTGACTGTGTATTTGCAGCAAGACCATTCAAAAGAACTATACCAATTCCTGAAAAAAGGAAAACGAGATTTGCCATAATAACTGAAAGAAGGTTGTCCCAGCCATCACAGAAATTCTTTTTAATAATAAAACCAAACATATTTAAAATTTAACAATTATTACTATTAAATACAAGAAGATTTCGTGGTAAAATAATGTTATGGACGTAAATTCTTCTATTTCACTACTTTCTAACATTCATTCTATTACAGCTGATTTTCTTACTGAAAGGCTTAAAAATAAGGGGTTTCCGGAATTTGCTTCTTCTCATGGAAATATTCTTTTTCAGCTCAGTGTTAATGAAAAAATGACTATGGGAGATCTGGCTGAAAAAATTAACCGCGATAAGTCTACAACTACTGTGCTAGTAAGAAAACTTGAGGCTGAAGGATTCATTACAGGAGAACCAGACCCGTCAGACAAACGCAGCCGAATAATCTATCTTGCAGATAAAGGCAAACAGTTTAACTCAATTGCACAGGAACTTTCGAAAGAACTTCTGGATACATTTTACAAGGACTTTTCTGATACAGAAAAAGAGAAGTTTTTTAAATCTCTGCTAAAAATCAAAAAGAATTTCTCACAGTGCACACAGAGATAATATATCCAGTTATTTAATACTTCGTGTCCTCTTTTGCTCTGTGAGGAATTTTTTACCGGTCACTTGACTCTACTTTTATATAAAAATATATTATACACATGAAAAAGATAATTTTATTTACAACTATTTTTGCAGCAATCCTTTCTATGGGATTTGCTAAGGCTAAAAAAACTGACAAAACTTCTATTGCAGTTTTTGTTCCAGGAATTATTGATGACAGTCCTGTTTATAACATGCTTGTTCAGGGGGTAAAAGCCGCTGTTGAAGAAAAGAATCAGAATCTTTCTAAAAAAGAAAAGGTTAATCTTTTTATTATGGAAGCTGGTACTAACCAGGCTGAATGGGGTGCAAAGATTACAGCTCTTTGTGCTGAACAGAAATATGATGTAATTATTTCTTCTAACCCTTCTCTTCCAGACCTTGTTGAACCAATTCTTAAATCATTCCCAAAACAGAAGTTTATTCTGATGGACGCAACTAAAGAAGGAAATCAGAACATTCATACTATCTGTTACAATCAGTATGAGCAGTCTTATCTTACCGGTTATATCGGCGGACTTATGTCTAAAAGCCATAAGCTTGCTTTGATTGCAGCTCAGGAATATCCTGTTATGAATAACATTATTCTTCCTTATTTTGAAAAGGGTGCAAAGGCTGCAAACGCTGATTCTACTGTAGACTTTAGAATTGTAGGAAACTGGTATGATGCAACAAAGGGTGCAGAAATTGCAGATGCTGTTGCAAAGAAAGGTGTTGATGTAATTCTTCCTATCTGTGGCGGTGCTTCTCAGGGTGTTATAACTTCTGCTGTAAATAATGGAATTTATGTTACATGGTTTGATGACAATGGCTTTGCAAAAGCTCCTGGAACTATTATTTCTTCCAGTGTTATGAAGCAGAAGGAAATGTCTTATAATGTAACTAAGGAATTTATTGAAGGTAATACTCCTTGGGGAACAGCTAAAATGGTTGGAATAAAAGAAGGTTTTGTTGATTTTGTTCAGGATGATCCGAACTATATCAAAGCCGTTCCGGCTGACATCAGAGAGAAAATGAAGAACCTTTTGGATGATATTCGTTCAGGAAAAACAGAGATAAAATAGATAATAGATTGCTTCGCTACGCTCGCAATGACGTCATTGCGAGGAGCCTGAAAGGCGACGTGGCAATCCATATAAAAATAGATGCTGAGTTTAAAAGATATCTGCGTAAAATATTCTTATAAAACTGTACTCACCGGCGTTTCGCTGAATTTTGAAAAAGGGAAAATTTATTCCCTTCTCGGAGAAAACGGTGCCGGTAAGTCTACACTTGCGCGTGTACTTTGTGGAGATATTCTGCCGACAGGCGGAAGCATTTATCTGAATGAAAAAAAACTGAATATAAGAAAGCCGAAGGACGCAATCAGAAACGGAATTGTTTGTGTTCACCAGAGACCACTGCTCGCTCCTTCAATTTCTATCAGGGATAATCTTAGAATCGGCATCAGCCATAAGATGATAAAGCTTATTCCTGAGTTCACAAAAAAATGGATTTTTGGGCGTGAACTTTCAGAAACAGTAAAAAACATCAGTGAACAGGAAGTGTTTAATACATCTCTTGCCGGTGCACTGCTCAAAAGTCCATTTGTACTGATTCTGGATGAACCGCCCTTTTTAGACACACAGAAAATCAGAGAGCTGGCAAACAGCGGACTAATCATAATTATAATCACACACAGTTTTAAAGAAGCTATTGAAAAATCTGATGAAGTGATTTTGCTGAAAGATGGAAATGTTCTTGAAAAAACTTCTGCAAAAACAATTACCGAAGCATATATAAAAGAAAAACTCTTCGGACTTACAAAAACTATAACAACTCCAGATTTTATTGAAAAAAAAGATATTTCTGAAGAAGAGGTTATGGATCTCAGACGAGAGACCTTCGGGTCAGGCTCGAAGATGACAAAAAAAAATATCGGATATATTCCTTCTGACAGAACATTCCGAGCCTCGAATCCTAACCTTACAATTTTTCAGCTTTGCACAGCCTATCATACAAAAGGCAAACAAAAAGAACTTGAAGAATACTCAAAAAAACTGCTTACAAAAGCAGATGTAAATATAAGATTAAATGAAAAAGCGTTGTGTCTCTCCGGTGGAATGTTACAGAGATTGATTCTTGAACGCGAACTGGAAGAGAATCCGGAAGAGCTTTATCTTTTTGATCCGACTCATGGACTGGATGCAGAAGCCACAGAACGGCTTTATTCCAGACTTGAAGGACTTGCAAAAAAAGGCGTGAAGATAATAATAGGAAAGGTAGAATGAATATTTATTACACAGGCTCTGCACTGAATCTTTCTGCCTTATATATGATTGCGGGAAGCGGTGCTTTAATTTCAATGAAATCGGGAGATTTCAATTTAGGCGGCGAAGGACAGATTTACCTTGGTGGTTTTGTAAGTGCAATTGTGCTGGCAAAACTTGCAGAAAGTGGAAATCCTGCAATGTCATGTTTCGCCGTTCTTACAGCAGTACTCGCTGCCTTTATCTGTACCGCGCTGATGGCAGGAGTTTCTGCTGTTTTTAAGATTTTCCGCAATGCAGATTTTCTGTTTACCTCGTTTATTGCTTCGGCTGCCATGATTCCGTTTATTGACGGTCTTGTAAGCGGACCGTTCAGAAGTACCACAGACAATCTGCTGGCAACGCCTTTTATTCCAGAGAAGGTTCGTCTTCCTTCTATTCTTCCGCCATCGCCACTTAATGCCTCGTTCATTCTCGCACTGGCATTCTGTGCCGCCGCATGGTTCTTACTCAACCGCACAGCCTGGGGACGCCAGTTATGCATACTCGGCACCAGTCCAGAGTTTTCACGTTTCGCGGGCTTCGCAGGCCACAGACTTTCCCTTAGTTCCGCATTACTTTCCGGCGGCCTCCACGGCCTGGCCGGGGCGGCCGCCATCGCAGGAACCTACTTTACCTGCCATCAGGGCTTTTATTCCGGTATGGGATGGAACGCCTTCTCCGCAGCCCTGATTGCAGGAGCTAATCCTCTGCTGCTTATTCCGTCGTCTATTTTTATGGGCTTTATTACAACCTATTCAAATAAGTTTGCGCTCTATCATAATTTCGGATTCGATATCAGCAGTATGATTCAGGCCGTTATACTGTTTTTAATTGCATTTAAGCCGAGGTCAAAATGACAATACTCGCTGTTTTATCTTACGCCTGCCCTCTTATTCTCTGTTCGATTGGAGCCCTGTTTACTGAATACGCAGGTTGTCTTGCGCTTTTCTTAGACGGACTTGTTTCGTTCTCTGCCTTTTTGTTTTATACATTCACTGTAACAACAGGCTCGGCAATTCTTGGGGCGGTGATGGCATGCCTCGGTGCGGTAGGAATTACACTGACGTTCTCGGCAGTTGTAGAGCGAGGGGGAGCTAACAGGTTTATTGCCGCCATAGCAATGAACCTGTTATTTGGTGCGCTGTGTTCTTGTTTGTCGTCGGTGATTTTTGGGACTCGCGGAGTTCTGGCGGCAGAACTCTTCCGTTTTTCTGCGAACTCGGCGCGCGCGGCGACTGTAGTTGTTACGGCGGTACTTGTTGCGATTGCGGTGATTTTCTTAAGATACGGCCGCCACGGGTTATATATTCGGATTGCGGGAAGTGATGCGGATGTATTACAGGCAAAGGGTGTAAATCCAGGCGTAATCAGAACTCTGTCCTGGTCACTTGCAGCCCTTTACGGTTCTGCAGCTGGCTGCTTTCTTGCTATGAGACTCTCTTCTTTTGTTCCTAATATTTCAAGTGGACGAGGCTGGATGGCACTTGCAGTAGTTTTCCTTGGCAAAAAGAAACCGCTGCGCATTGTGGCAGCGGTTCTGGTTTTCTGTATTGCAGATGTTTTCTCTGCTAATATTCAGAATTATATTTCGGGCATTCCATCTTCCTTTTTGATTTCACTGCCCTATCTGGTTTCGCTTCTTCTTATTTTTGTAAAATAGTACTTTCTAAATCATCATTTTTGAACATGTCATCACTGATTCCAAAGCCACCAGCCATTGCAAGCTGATTCAGTTTTGCATTGATTTCATCAAGGCTTGGGCTCTTGTATACAAGTTTTACATTCTCGTTTTCTGCCCCGACAACTCCTCTTTCACCAATTTCTTTAACCTCATCAACTTCAGAAGTTTCTGACGAAGTTGCAAAAATGTCACTTCCCGAATTAGATCTGCTGAACATTTCAAAACCGCCAGATTTCTTTTCTACTGGAGCAGCAGGGGCTTCTTCTTTTACTTCATCTTCCATTATAGGAATTTCTTCTTCCATTATTTCCGGAATTTCAGGTTCTTCAGTTTTTTCAACAGCAGCAGGGGCTTCGATTACAACCGGCTTTTCAATTACTGCAGGCTTCTCATTTACTCCAGGCTTCTCATTTACAACTGGAACGTCAGCCTCTGGTTCAACAGCGACAGGCTCTTCCATTACAGTCTTTCCAACTTCACTTGTCTTGAACTCTTCAAGTACAGTTTCAAGCTCTGACAGGTTTCTGTAACTTTCATCACTTGAAGAACTAACATTCTTCATCTTCTGTACAATATCTGCAGTCTCTTCCTTAATCTTCTTAAGCGAAAGAATAGCCTGGAAGAATACCTCATTCATGTTATCAACCTGCTGAGAAACCTTCTGCTGTTTTCCTGCAAGATCTCCACAGTATTTGTTCATCTCATCTGCGGCAGAAGAAGTTTCTTCACTACGCTGTTTAATCTGAAGCATCTGTGAATCAATTCTTCCAATTCCGCCAGTAATTTCCTGCAATGAACTTACTATCTGATCTGCATGAGCACTAACCTTTTCAAAAGCCTCAAATGCAGACTGACTCGATTTGTTTGCATTTTCAACAGCCTGTACGATTGCATTTACAACGCGGGAAATCTTATCTGCATTTTCAGAAGTTTCCTCTGCCAGAGAACGGATTTCCTCAGCAACGACACCAAAGCCCTTACCTGCTTCACCGGCATGTGCAGACTCAATTGCAGCATTCATAGAAAGAAGGTTTGTCTGCTCTGCAACGTTATTGATGATTGTTACAACTTCATAAACTTCATCAAGCTGTTCAGCGACGTGTCCAAGGATTTCATTTGTAGCAGTAATCTTATCATCACCATCGGCTACATAAGTATGCATTTCCTGTGCACTTTCCATTCGCTCTTCAGCCATCTTGCTCATGGACTCAAGGGTCTTAACAACTTCTTTTACTGCGCTGTTACTGTTTTCAATTGCGGTAGTCTGAACATTATTACTCTTAACCAGCGTATCAACATGAACATTCATTTCCGCAATTACGCCAATTGCAGCATTCATAACTTCTACCATTTCTGTAAACTTCTTACTCATTTCATCAATATTTGAATCAATCTGAGTTGAAGCTGTTGCCGTACTATTAGCAGATTCATTGATTATTGCTTCTGCATCAATTGCTTTTTTTGCAGTAGATTTTACAAGCAGGAAGAAGTTATTTATCTGTGTAACCATATCGCTGATATTTGCCATCAGCATATGCATTTCATCGCTTCCTTCAGGATTTACATTTGCAGTAAAGTCTTTTTCTGCAAGTGTAGAAGTAACATCCTTTACCTTGATGATTCGCTTAGAAATCTTTGAAGTAACAAAGAAAATCATGCAAGCAAGAATGATTGATGTAACTGCTGCAAAAATAATTGTAATTGCAACGAATTTAGTTTCTCTTTCCAGAACAATTCTTTCTATATAATTAAGGGTTTTTGTGTTCAGCTCCATAAGAGAAACATAGAGAAGTCGGATTTTTTTAATCTGTGTATGAGCATCCTCTGTGAGGCTTAAAAGATTTAAAATATCTTCATCCTGTGTATAAAGATTTGCTGTTTCACGGATACCAAAACTTTTGATACTTGTGAGCACGGAAGTATTAGGCTTTGTTGCTTCCATTGTTTTTAAAATATTTTCAACTGGTCCAAAGCTGTCATTAAGCAGCTGCCAGGTAAGTTTTGTCTGTTTGAGGCTGGATTTTAAATCTTCCGGGAATGAATCAATTACCGGATTTTCAAGAAGATAATTAAAGGATTCTGTAATTGATGTTTTTTTAGAATCAAATGCAGAATAAGCTGTTTCTATTTCAAAATCCCAGTAATCCATTTTTTCCAGATAATCAACTATGGATGCAAGCTGAGATTCAGTTTTGATTTCCATTATCTGGTAATTTTTAAGATTTTGAATCTGAGTAATATTTACGATTGAAAAGACTGTAAGAATTACAGACTGAAAAACAGTAAAAAGAATTATAAAAGAGAATTTGCCATTAAGTTTCATAAAATAACAATCCTATGATAAATATTTTATCATAGGATTGTTATTTTTCAAGAATTATTGATTTTCTTCTATTATAAATAACATTTCGTTAATAAACAGAAAGAATCTTTTCGAGCTTTTCTTTTCCGATAATGCGGAAGAAGCTTCCGAGACGTGGTCCCTGATCTTTGTTGATGAGTGCATTGTAAAGTGCTGTGAACAAAGTCTTTGATTCAAGTCCCATTTCTGTAGCGATGTCGTACATTGCCTGCTGACATTCCTTGTCGAGCTGGAATGTATCGAGCTTTGGAAGTACTTCATCACGAACACGCTTTACTGCTGTAAGAATGTCGCCAGAGAGGTCTGCCTTGCTTCCGTCGTTGCGGAGTTCGAAGCAGAAATCTGGAGCGCAGTCTGGAGCTGAATGCTTTACCCAGAACCATGCACATTCAATACGGCGGCGGAGGCGTTCTTCCTGTTCAGGTTTTACATCTCCAAGTGCCTTAATTACAGCATCAATATCACCAGAGTAAATCTGGAGCAATGTTGTAAGCTGGCGAATTGTTACCTGATATGGCATTGTTTCTGGAATCTTTCCGTCAATCTGAGAAAGCATATAAATACGCTTTTCCTTATTAAAGTGATCTTCAGATTTAGCCTTATCAATTCCGTAAACTACACGTTCAGTCTTGTCGTAGTCCTCATAAACCTTGAGAACGTCCATATCAAAGCTGATTGCAAATTCTGTATTAGGGCGTGTACCTGCAAAGAGGTAGCGAAGAACTTCTGCCTGATAAACATCAAGAGCATCAGGAAGAGCAATTACCTTACCCTTTGATGAAGACATCTTTCCTGGCACCCCTTTCAGGTTTACAAAGTCATAGCGCATTGTAACTGGAGCATCCCAATTGTAGATTCTCTTAGAAACAAGTTTTGCTGTATCGTAGCTTCCACCTGGACTGATGTGGTCTTTTCCACCCGGCTCGAATACAACCTTTTCTTCGTTCCATCTCATTGGCCAGTCAACACGCCAGCCGAGCTTTGCGCCCTTGAAAGTACGGATATCTGCAGTTTCGCAGTTACCACATTCACACTTATAAGTGATTCCGTATTCGCCGTCGTAGTCTGTAATTTCAGTTGTATCTTTCTGGCACTTTCCGCAGAAAATTGCTACCGGCCAGTAAACAT
This sequence comes from Treponema bryantii, assembly GCF_036492245.1. Lineage (NCBI taxonomy): Bacteria > Pseudomonadati > Spirochaetota > Spirochaetia > Treponematales > Treponemataceae > Treponema > Treponema bryantii. Next base: position 2,599,751 of record NZ_AP025286.1, read on the forward strand.
CTTCCGGCTTCATTTTATGAGCGTCATCGCGGTATTCGTTCAAACATTCCTTGATCACGTCGCGGTTCTGCATAGCCTTTTTCATACCTTCTGCATAGCGGTTAGCACGGTAGCGGCTTGCCTGATAAAGGAACTCAGGAGAAATGCCAACGCGTGGAAGCTGAGTTTCAATATCAACCTCATGGTGGCGGGCATAGTTTTCATTGCGTCCAGTTGTATCAGGTACCTCAGTAATTGGATAGCGGAGGTATTTTTCAAGGATTTCAGGGTCAGGCATGTTAGCAGGAACTTTGCGGAATACGTCGTAGTCATCCCATGAATAAATAAAGCGTACGTTCTTACCGCGGTCGCGAAGTGCGCGAACTACTAAGTCTACTGTAATGATTTCGCGGAAGTTTCCAAGGTGAACTGTTCCAGAAGGTGTAATTCCTGAAGCACAGGTATAAGAATCCAGATCTCCCTTCTCACGGATAATCTGGTTAGCCATCTGATCTGCCCAGTGACAGAGGAGTGGATCTCTCTTTTCGTTATTCTGATTATTCTGATTTTCGTTACTCATAGATGTATATTATAGTAAAAAAATGAATATGTAGGAAGTAGTTTTAGAATTTTCGGTATTGTAAAGGGGTTCCGTATAAAAAAAAATAGTGTAACTTTGGCGCGAGGAAGCGGATTTGTGGGGCAAAAAGACTTTGTTTGTGGCTGCCGCGAGAGCGGCAGGTATAATAGTTACTATACTACAAACAACGTCTAGCGAAATATTGAGCGTTATTGTCCTACAAATACGCGCCCGGAAGCCAATTATACGGTTATTTGATTCTCCACGAAATCAGTTCAACACCTTCAGGAAGAATGATGTAGAGGTCGTGAACACCATTTATGCCGCTGAACTTTGTTCCAATCTCAGTGCCAGTGCTTCCAATTCCATCAATACTCAACTTGATTGATTTTCCTTCAACAGGAATACATTCTACAGAGAACTCAGTTTCTGTACCTTTGAACTCTACACCCTTGAGGCAGAGGTATGCGCCATCTTTAACAGCAACTACAGTCTGCCTGCTTGTAACGGCAGCATTGCGTGAGCTTGCCATTGTTGCAGCAGGAACAACATCACCAAGTGCAAAAGTTCCAAGCTGTTCTACACCCTTCTTTGTTGACTTCTGAATTGGGAGAGAGCCGTCTGCATTTACTGCAAAATGATCAATAAAGATATTGCGGTATCCGCCCTTCTCGCTTCCGACTGTTTTTTCAAGAGTCTGTGTGTGGTATGCGATATACCAGTTTCCGCGGAAGTTGAAAATCCAGTGATGGTTATTTCCCCAGGCACCAAAAATAGTTCCAGGATTTTCCAGAGTGTAACCCTTGTACTCGAAAGGTCCGAGAGGATTCTTTGATGTCATATAACCGATTACTGCAATTGGCATCTTATCTGGATCTTTTGTATCTTTTCTGTCTGCCCAGTTTGTACAATAAGTATAATACCAGGTATCACCAATCTTATTGATTCCAGAATCTTCAAAAAGGAATGGAGCATCAATAACTTTAGGTTCTCCTTCAAGATGAACCATATCTTCACTCAAGGCAGCGCAGCGGGCATTCATAGGATGTTCATATTTATCAGGATCATGTCCACCGCCAAAATAAATATATGCCTGTCCATCATCATCAACAATTACAGCAGGATCAAAAAGCCAGTTGATTTTTTCGCAGGTTGGAACCTTTCGGGAAATAAGAGGTTCTTTAATCGGGTCAACAAAAGGACCAACAGGAGACTCTCCTTCCAGAACACCAATTCCGTTTCCACTGTCTGCAAAGTAAATAAAGAACTTATCTTTTCCATTGATGTTCTTCCAGCAGACAGCAGGTGCCCAGGAATTGCTTGCCCAGAGAGCAGCACCAATAAAATCATTTTTTCCGGCAACTTTGATTTCTCCGCAGTCAGTCCAGTTTACAAGATCCTTTGTACTGAACACGTTAAGACTTGTAATCTTATTATATCCGTTATCAGTTTTGCCTTTTGTAAATTCAAACTGCTGCATATCATTTGTTGTATAAAGATATAAGGTATCCTTATAAATCAAAATGGCAGGATCTGCACCATATTTGTGTGCAACAACAGGATTATTCTCTCCCGGCATTTTAAAAGCTTTTTCTGCCATAAGCTTCTGCATTTCTGTTACAGCAGTTGCTTCCAGTATTGTCTCATTTTTTGATTCCATCTTTTTTCCTCCGTTACATGAACTTGCCGCCGTAATTATACTTAAAATCATAATTACGGATACAAAATATCTTGCACTTTTCATAATTAAATTATAAAGTTTATTTAAAATAATGTAAAACGTTTAACTATTTTTTACGGAAAATTTCTTAGAATAAATCAGGATAATAATCATGAAGAGAACTTTTATCATTTTCAGCATTGCAACAATCTTATTTACCGGCTGCAAAAATAAAAAGACAGACTTTCCGTTTGAAGCGAATCCGATTTCTCAGGCAATCAAACTTGAGAACCAACCAGTCACAAAACAGCAGCTGGACCGCATTCCGGAAGCTTACCGCGTTATTGTAAAGGACGGCGGAACTATTGAGCACATCACTTATGAATCTAAAAATTATTATGGTGATGGTCAGACTAAAGAAAAAAAAGCAAACGTCTATCTGCCTGCAGGTTATGACAAATCAAAAAAATATAAAGTGCTTTATCTGATGCACGGAATCGGCGGTGACGAAAACGAATGGGGTATGAAAGACGAACAGTCCCTCATCAAAAAGATAATGGACAATCTGACTGTAAAAGGTGATATAGAACCTTTTATAATCGTAACACCAAACGGACGTTCAGGCAGCGATCCGAATCCGAACAAAACTTATCTTGCTTTTTATAAATTCGGAGAAGAGCTCCGCAACGATCTGATTCCTTATATGGACTCACACTACTCTACTTATGCAGACAGAGACCATCGTGCAATGGCCGGCCTTTCTATGGGCGGAATGCAGACTATAAATATTGGAATCTGTGAATGTCTTGATTTGATAAGTTATTTCGGTGCTTTTTCTGCAGCTCCAACTTCTTATGAAGCAGCAAAGGTAGCTCAGGTTTTAGACCGAAATGAAAAACTGCCGGTACATTATTTCTATAATATTTGTGGTACTGAAGATTCGATTGCTTATGGAGCTCATGCAGCTGCAGCTAAACTTCTTCCGCGCCTTACAGACCGTCTCACAGAAGGCGAAAACTTCCGCTGGCAGGAACAGGGCGGCGGTCATGATTTTGGAATATGGAATTTAGGATTTTATAATTTTGTAAAAGTTTTTGGAGGTAATAAATAATGAAAAAGCAGGGCTTTAATCCTTACTTACCGTCATGGGAATATATTCCAGACGGAGAACCACATGTTTTCGGAAACAGAGTTTATGTATATGGTTCACACGACTGCTTTAACGGCTGGGTTTTCTGTCAGGGAGATTACGTGTGCTACTCTGCTCCGGTAACTGACCTTAGAGACTGGCGTTATGAAGGAGTAATCTATCCTAAAACTTCAGAGGAAATGAATGCTGACGGACACATGTGTCTTTATGCTCCAGATGTAACAGTTGGACCAGACGGACGTTATTACCTCTATTATGTTTATGATAAAGTAGGTTTTGTTTCTGTTGCAGTCTGTGACACACCGGCAGGAAAATATAAGTTCTACGGACATGTTCACTACAAAGACGGAACAAGACTGGGAGATCGTAAAGGCGATATACCGCAGTTTGACCCGGGCGTTATTACAGAAGGAAACCGCACTTACCTTTACACAGGCTTCTGCGGAAATCATATGAAAGACAGAATTGGAGCAATGGCTACAGTCCTTGGACCTGACATGCTCACGATTGAAGAAGAACCTGTTATTGTTGCTCCAGGCGACTGTTACACTGATGTTACAGCCCCAGTTACAACAGACTGCCCTTACAAACAGGATTCAGTTGAAGAATGGAAAAACTATAAAGACCACGCTTTCTTTGAAGCTCCTTCAATCAGAAAAATTGGCGATACTTATTATTTTATTTTCTCATCTCAGGTTATGCATGAGCTTTGTTATGCAACAAGTAAAAATCCAACTTCAGGCTTTAAGTATCAGGGTGTAATTGTAAGTAATGTTGATATGCATATTGATTCCTATAAGCCTGCTGATATGCCGGCAGCTTTTGGAGCAAATAACCACGGCAGCATTGAACTGATAAACGGTGAATACTACATCTTCTATCACCGCCACACAAACGGTAACTGGTTTAACCGTCAGGGTTGTGCAGAAAAACTTAAGGTTCTTCCAGATGGTACAATTCCACAGGTTCAGATTACTTCATGTGGTTTGAACGGTGGTCCTCTTGAAGGAAAAGGTGAATACCCTGCATACATTGCCTGCAATATCTTTAATCCGGAAGAAAAGAACTGGATTGTTGATATCAGACATCCCCGTGTTTCTCAGGACGGCCGCGATGGCGATGAAGAAACAGGATATATCGCAAATGTTCAGAACGGCTACATCTATGGCTTTAAATATTTTGATTTCAAGGATGTAAAAAAGATTTCTATATTAACCCGCGGTTATGTTTACGGAAAATATGAAATCAGAACAAAGTGGGATGGCCCTGTACTTGCAGAAATATCAGCAGGCTGTTCTAACATCTGGGAAACAAACAGTGCAGACATCAGCATTCCAGACGGAATCGGCGAACTGTACTTTAAGTTTGTCGGTGGAGGAAGCCATCAGTTCAAGGGATTTATACTCTCATAAACTGTCCTGACGCCAGATCAGTTTCTTTTTTTTATTCTGATACTGCTTTGGCGTACAGTTCATATATTCTTTAAACTTTCTCGAAAAATACTGAATATTGTTAAAGCCGTTTGAAGTTGCAATTTCCGTAATATTATTATTCGTGTAAATCAAGTCCAGACAGGCTTTTTCAATACGGTATTTATTTATGTATTCTGATACATTCATTCCCGTACTTTCTTTAAATAGTCTGATAAAGTGACTCTTGCTGTAATTTGTAAGCTTAAGGATTGCTCCAAGGCTTATAGATTCACTGTAGTTTTCACGGATATAATGAATTGCATTATCAATTGCAGAAAGACTCCGTTTTTCATTTTCAACAACCTGTGAAAAACGCTCATACTGGTCCGTTTCTATTGCATAGGAAATCACATCAAGAATAATTGAACGGAGAATAACCTCCATACCTTCTGAATTTTTTTTCATTAAAGAGATATTATGAAATCTCTGAGCAAGTTCCGGAGGCATTGTCAGAAAGCGGCACAGTCTGATTCCTTCAAAAAAAAGCCTGCACGGATCATTTTCACTGCCCAGTGCAGAAATATCAAACAGAATACGGTAACAATGAAACTCCAGAACCCCTCTTCCCTTCTTAAGAAAATGTTCTTCAAAAGGATTGATGAATATGAAATCACCTTCAGATATATCAGAAACTGTATTTCCGATATAAACCTTGCCATTTCCTTTTTTTATGAAAAGAATTTCATATTCTATCTGTCTTAAAGGCTCTTCCTGATAACTGTTTTGCGAACTAAAACTGACGGCAACCGGTTGCCGTACTATTCGCTGTTCATTCTGCATAGGGGTATTCTACTATGAAAATTCTCGAAATTCAACGCAAAATAAGACTTTTTTATAAATATTATGATACTTTTAGTGTTTTTTCCCAAAAATAACCGATTTATCATATTTATAAAACGTTTTACCATGTTTTTACTAAAAGTTTTATAAATGGAGGACTTTTATGAAAAAAATTATGTTAGTTGCTGCAGCTGCAGTACTGGCATTGAGCCTGGTGGGATGTAAAGGCGGCGCTTCTGGAAAGAAAGACGCTCTTAACATCTCTGTATTTACAATCCAGCAGCGTGAACAGCCACCTGCTGACAACAAAGCTTACAAATGGATTGAAGAGAATTTCGGTGTAACATTCTCTTGGGATATCCTCGTAGGTGATAAAGACCAGAAGATCGGTGTACTTATTGCTTCTGGCGACCTTCCTGACCTCGTAGAAGTAGACTCAGAGAAGTTCCAGGGTGCTGGATGTCTCCGCGACCTTAAGCCACTCTTGGAAAAATATGCTCCTAACCTGATGAAGCACTATTCTTCAGCTTGGAAGAAGATGATTGATCAGGATTCTGAAAAAGATGCTAATGGAAACATCGTAAAAGAGCACATCTACTCTCTTCCTAACTACGGTGTAATCGATGGAATCCCATCTGATACATACTACAACCAGAATGGCTGGTGGATTCAGAAAGCAGTTCTTAAGGAATTCGGATATCCAAAGGTAAAGACAATTGACCAGTACTTCGATCTTATCGAAGCTTACTATAAGAAGTATCCAACAATTGATGGAGCTCCAACAATCCCATTCAATATCATTACAGCTGACTGGGAAGCATTTGACCTCTGGAACCCACCTAACTTCTTGGCTGGTTATCCAAACGATGGTAACGGACACGTTACTCTCGAAAACGGAAAATATGTTTACACAGACAACTTTGCTGATGAAAATGCTCACAGATGGTTCAAGCTCGCTAACGGATATTTCCAGCGTGGTTTGATCGATCCAGCTTCATTCACAGACAACCGTGACCAGTACTATGCAAAGATTGCACAGGGCCGTGTACTCGGTATGTTCATTCAGGGATGGCAGTTCATGGGTGAACCAGAACAGACACTCTGGACAGCTGGAAAAGATGAAAGAACATATGCTCCATTGGCAATCACATTCGATGAATCAATTAAGCCTCACTACCGTGACCAGTCACTTCCTAACCTCCAGAGAGGTTATGGTATTACTGTAAAGTGTCCAGAAGACAAGGCTATCAAGATTCTTCAGTTCATGGACAAGATGATTCTCGAAGAGAACCAGAGAGTTCTTTACTGGGGATTCGAAGGCGAAGACTGGCAGAAAGATGCTCAGGGACGCCCTTCAAGAACAGACAAGCAGCGTGCTGAACAGAAGGATCCAAACTGGATTCAGAAGAACCGCGCTACTCTCTGGACAGAAGAAGCTCCAAAACTTGAAGGAACACTTCCAAGCGGATATACACGTCAGATGGATGACCTCGCATGGGAATATGCTCTTGCACAGAAGCAGGTTGACCTTGACCTCTGGGCAGCTTACGGAGTTGGTTCTTATGCAGAATTCGTAGATGCTAACCCTCCAAAGAATGCTGGATGGTACCCAATGTGGCAGTGTAACCCATCAGCTGAAAACGGCGGATTCGAAGAAGAAGCAGCTGTAGCTATGGCTGGATTCGAAACAATCCAGAGAAAGTATCTCCCACAGATGATCATGGGTAAACCAGCTGACTTTGAAAAGACTTGGAACGAGTACTGCAACTTGCTTAAACCTCTTACAGAGAAATATAACAAGTTCATGCAGCAGCAGCTCGATCACCGTGTAGAAGCATTCGGTGGTTTCCAGGACTAGTTTAGTATTGACTCTAAGTCAGACTTAAACTTGATGTAAGAGTGTTGTTTGCACTCTTACATCTAAAAAAAAGTCCACGGATTTTCTGTGGACTTTTTTTTAATCTTTAAAAACAGGTGTTTTTTTATGAAAAATAAAAAAGATTCTAGTACTGCAGAAACAACTTCTACAGCACTTGTAAACAAAAAAAGCAAATGGAAGCTTTTAGGCAAGCAGAAACTGCTTATTCTTATGTCTCTTCCTTTTGTTCTTTACATTATTCTGTTCAGATATGTCCCTCTCTGGGGTTGGACAATGGCTTTTCAGGACTATAAGCCATATAAAACTTTTGCACAGCAGGATTGGGTAGGCTTCAAATGGTTTGTACAGCTTTTCACTGAGAAAGAATTCCTTCTTTCTTTAAGAAATACTGTTGGAATGAGCCTTATTAGTACGGCACTTGGATATATTACTGCTATTGTGATTGCCGTATTCTTGAACGAAGTACGTTATATTGGTGTTAAACGCTTTGTTCAGACTGTATCTTATCTCCCACACTTCCTTTCTTGGGTTATTGTTACAGGCTTAGTTGCGAATGTTCTTTCCGTTGAAGACGGAATTTTAAATGACATATTATTAGGTTTAGGACTTGTTAAACAGCCTATTCAGTGGCTTGCAGTTCAGAAATACTTCTGGCACATCATCGGTTGGACTTATGTATGGAAGGAAGTAGGTTGGAACACAATTGTATACCTTGGTGCAATGACTGCAATTGACCCATGTTTGTATGAAGCTGCTCAGATTGATGGTTGTGGTCGTCTCCGCAAGATCTGGCATATCACTTTGCCAGGAATCAAACCTACAATTATTATCATGATGATTATGTCTGCCGGACATATTCTTGATGCAAACTTTGAAATGCCATACTTGCTGCAGAATGGACTTATCCAGGACGTTGCAGAAACTATCGATATTTATGTATTGAAATACGGTTTCAAACTTTCTAGATATGGACTTGCTACCGCTGCCGGTATCTTTAAGAATGCAGTTAATATCTTGCTTCTTATTATAGCTAATACAATTGCAAAGAAGAGTGGTGAGGAGCGCTTGATATGATGGACGAAATTAAGAAAAATGAATATGCAGCAGCAAAAATGAGAACAAATGTAAGTAATATCATTTTTGATATAATCATTTATATTGTTCTTGCATTTGTTGTTATTTCAACTGTATATCCTTTCTGGAATACAATTGCAATTTCTTTGAATGATGGTTTGGATTCCCTTAAAGGTGGAATTAAGTTCTTCCCAAGAAAATTCACATGGAAGAACTATCAGGATTTGTTCCAGACTCCACGTATTTTCCAGGCTGGAATTATTTCGGTTACTCGTACAATTCTTCAGACTATTTTAAGTGTATTCTGTACTTCTATGCTTGCTTATGCACTCAGCCGCAAAGAATTTGTAATCAGAAAGCCATTAACAACTATTCTTGTAATTTCTATGTATGTAAACGCTGGTTTGATTCCAGGATATATGCTTATTAAGAACCTTCACCTTCTTGGAAAATATTCTGTTTATATTATTCCTTGTCTTGTTGATGTCTTTAACTTTATTCTTGTAAGAACTTACATCCATGGTTTACCAGACAGCTTTGTTGAATCAGCTCGTATTGATGGTGCTAATGAATTTAAGATTTTCATGCGTATCATCTTCCCTCTGATTGTTCCTTCAATTGCTATGGTTTCTTTGTTTACTGCTGTAAACGCATGGAACAGCTGGTTTGATACTTACCTCTACTGTTCTAACAAGCCAAAGCTTCACTCTCTGCAGTATGTATTGATGTCATTCCTGCAGCAGAGCCAGAACCAGAGTTCAAATGCAGCTGATGCTAACTCTATGGCTATTTCTGCCGGAGCAGGTTCAACTGCTTCTAAGGCTACACCAATCAGTATCCGTTCTTCAATTACAATTGTTGCAACACTTCCTATCCTCGTAGTATATCCGTTCGTACAGAAATACTTCGTTGTAGGTATGACAATTGGTGGTGTTAAAGAATAAGGCTAAAATCGAAGAACCGTTAAAAAACGGGCTGCGACAGCGGGCCGTTTTAGGTTCATCGAAAGAATGCCTCAGAGGCAAGCTGTGCTTGCCGACTTAAACGGTGGATAATAACCACCGTTTTTTTTTGGAGAATTAAAAATGCTAAGAATCGTAAAAACAAAACTTGGTACCGTTGAAGGTATTCCTGCTGCAGATCCACGAATAACTGCATTCAAATCAATTCCATTTGCAAAGCCACCTGTAGGAGACTTACGTTTTGCTCCACCACAGCCTGCAGATCCATGGGAAGGTGTTCGCGAATGTTATAAGTTCCCAGCAATTCCTGTTCAACCCTCCCCTAACCGCAATCCTCCACCAGAGGATGTATACTCACGTGAATGGTCTGTAGATCCTGATATTCCTGTAAGTGAAGACTGTCTATATCTTAATATCTGGACACCTGCAAAAACCGGTAACGAAAAGCTTCCAGTATATTTCTGGATTTTCGGAGGCGGCTGGCAGGTTGGTCACACAGCAGAAATGGAGTTCGACGGAGAACGTATTGCCCGCCGCGGTATTGTTGTAGTTACAGTTAATTACCGTGTAAATCTTTTTGGTTTTACATGTCATCCAGAACTTACTGCAGAATATCCAGACAAACCTGCAAATATGGGGCTTCAGGACCAGCAGGCCGGATTAAAATGGGTATATGAAAACATCGAAGCCTTTGGTGGTGATAAAGAAAACATTACAATCGGAGGCCAGTCTGCTGGTGCCGGCAGTGTAATGTTCCATATTGAAAATGAAGAGAGCAGAAAATACTTTAAGCGTGCCGTAGTAGACAGCGGACTCATTTATACTCCGAACATGCCTGACATGTTCCCTAAACGCAATGTAAAAGAAGCAGAGCAGCTTGGTGTTGAATTCTTTAAGTTCTGTGGCTGTAATTCCCTTGCAGAAGCCAGAAAACTTACTACCGACCAGCTACGTCAGAAATGGAGTGAATGGGGCGGTTATGAAAAATCAATTGCCTGCTGGACTCCTGTTTTTGATGAACAGTTTAATAAAGGCAGTCTGATAGATGTAGTAAAAGAAGGTAAATGTACACCATGTCCTATCTTTACAGGTTATACTACTGATGAATTTATATTCGGTGGCATGCATGCTGTAGAAATGGGTGTACGAAAGCTGATGAAGGAAGAGGAAAACCGCGGATTGGATATTCAGAACTACTGTTATAAGTTTGATGTTCCAATTCCTGGCTGGGATCACCCAGGTAAGTTCCATTCTGTTGATTTGTGGTTCTGGTTCGAAACTCTCGCTAAGTGCTGGAGACCATTTAAGGGAGTACACTATGATGTTGCACGTCAGATGTGTGATTATCTTTGTAACTTCATTAAGAATGGAAATCCAAACGGAAAAGACCTTTGTGGAGAGCCACTTCCTGAGTGGACACCATTTAAAACAGAAAAGGCGAACTTCATGGAGTTCACTACTTACAGTGCCCTCAATGAAATTCCGCCTTCTGCTGAAATGAAGAAATACTTATAAGTTTTCTCCGTTAGATTCTATTACTTCTTTATACCAGTAAGCTGAATCCTTTGGAATGCGTTTGAGTGTATTATAATCACAGAAAACCATTCCAAAGCGAGGATTGTATCCCTTAGCCCATTCAAAGTTATCCATAAATGACCACTGGAAATATCCGCGGATATCACAACCAGCATCTGCGGCAGCCTTTAAGCCACGAAGATATCTGTGTAAGAAATCAATTCTGTTAGGGTCATGAACTTTTCCATCCAGGCTCTCCCAGTCGTGGCATGAAAGACCGTTTTCTGTAATGTATACAGGAAGATTCCATCTCTTTGTAAAATGCTTTACACCCCACTCCAGAGCACGGTCAAAGGTATCCCAACCGATTTCTGTATGTGGTGTTCCTCGAGGTCTTTCATATCCCTCTTCATATTTACCCTGATAGATATTCTGTCCGATAAAATCAATCTTCTGACTGATAAGCTTCATATCTTCATCAGTTACTTTAGGGAAGATGTCTTTACATTCATTTACGAGGTCTTCAGGATAGTGTCCGAATACGATTGGATCAGCCCAGTAAGCATCAGACCAGATAAAGAACGGCTTATGACAGCTGAAATAAATATCATAAGCTGCTTTTTCATCCATATCTCCATTAGGAATACGAGGCATTGTTGCCAGGGTGATTCCAACCTGTGCATCTGGAGCAAGTTCACGTATAGCACGAACAGCTTTTCCATGAGCAACATGAACATTATGTCCTGCAAGAAGAAGGTCACGTGAACCACACTTCATTCCAGGAGCATGAACTCCAAAAAGATTTCCACAGCCAAGGAATACAGAAGGCTCATTGAAAGTGATGAAGTGCTTTACTCTGTCACCAAGTTTTGCTACAACTGCACGAGTATACTCCTCAAACCAGTCTGAAATTTCAGGATTCAACCAGCCGCCTTTTATCTGAAGTGAATATGGTAAATCCCAATGATAAAGAGTAACAAATGGAGTAATATTGTATTTCAAAAGTTCATCTACAAGATTACTATAAAACTCAAGTCCCTTTTCATTTACCTTGCCGGTTCCTTCAGGAATAACACGAGGCCAGGCAATTGAAAAACGGTAAGCCTTAAGTCCAAGATCAGCCATCAGCTTTACATCTTCCTTGTAGCGGTGATAGTGATCGCAGGCAACCTTTCCGTCTGAACCGTCTTCTATTCTTCCAGGCTCTTCACAAAATACATCCCAGATAGACGGTGATTTTCCGTCTTCATTCCATGCACCTTCAATCTGAAAGGAAGCTGTTGCAGCTCCCCACATAAAATCTTTTCTAAAACTCATTTAGTTAGCCCCTTCATTTATAGCTTTAATAATCTCAGGGAAATACCAGGTCTGATTATAACGGTTGTAAAATCCATAGTGTTCACTATATTCATTACCTTCAACTTCCCAAACAGCATTATCCCATACAAAACAAGGCATGTCATTAGCTTTTGCATTTTTTACAAAAGCACGGAACCATGCAACACGGTCCTCGAGATTATTCTTATTAGTAGCACCGTATTCACCAATATAAACTGCATATCCGTTAGCAATAAAATAGTTATGCAATCTTTTGAACATTGATGTGAAATCACTTTCAACCTTTGGAGAAAATTCTTTGATTCCAGGTGATTCCATTGCAAAGTTGTATGGAGTATACATATGAACTGAAACAATAAGTCTGTCCTTGCTGCCATCATAATCCTGAGGCATTTTGAATGTACTTTCAAGTGCAGATTCAGGAGATGCCTGTAATGATGGAATTGCAACCATACGCTTTTTATTGTTTCCGCCGCTTGCACGAATTACATCAAGAATATTCTGTGTAAGCTTATTGAGATTATTCATTGCAACAATTGATTTCATTGAGCTTGGATTATAATACCACTCCTCTTTTGTTCCGCAGAGACGAGGCTCATTCAGAACTTCAAATACAAGGTGCTCATCATAACCATCATTAAAGGCAAGAGCAATCTGTGCCCAGGTATTACAAACAAAATATGCAGATTCTTCATAGTTTTCATCTGTAGGATAGAAACCGCCACCTCTTGGCATTTTTGCATTCTTTTCATAGTTATCATGATGGATATTGAGAACAACATACATTCCGTCTTCAATTGCCCAGTCAACGATTTCTTTTACACGCTTCATCCATACAGGAGCAATAGTATAGTTATTATCTATAATATGACGGCTCCATGACACAGGAATACGGATAGTTTTGATTCCTGAGGCAGCAAGTCCATCAATCATTTCTTTTGTAGTATAAGGTTGTCCCCAGCTTACCTCTGAAGCAAGTCCCTTTCCGCCACCTGTAGCATCAAGAGTATTACCAAGATTCCAGCCGGTTTTCATATCGCGGACAAGTTCTAAAGCTGTAATATCTTTGAAAGCTTTTTTACCGGTGTCAACTACGGCATTTTCGCGATTAAAACATATAATTTCGAGTGGATTTACTTTGGTAACAGGAGCGGGCTCAGCGGCTTTTTCTTCAGTTTTAACAGGCTTAGCAGTGCCTTCTGAAGACTGAGCTTTCAGGAATCTGTCTGCCATAGGATTACTGAATTCAGCAGAATTATTTTTCTTTTCTGATTTACCGCTGCAAGAGAATGCAATAACGGCAAAACACATCAAACATAATAACTTAAGTGTAGTTTTAAAAAAAATCTTCATACCCCTAACTATAATAGAAGTATGAAGATTTTGACAGTCAGAAATATCTCTGATTATTGTATTTATCTACTAAGCTTGCGATAAACTGTGCGTTTTGGAACTCCGGCATCTTCACCAAATTCCTTGAGCTTCCATTCTGCATATTCAGACCAGTTTCCTTCAAAGAAGCGAACTTCTGAGTTGTTTTCAAATGCAAGAATATGGGTACAGATACGGTCGAGGAACCAGCGGTCATGGCTTACTACAAGCGCACAACCGGCGAAGTCTTCGAGCGCTTCTTCGAGGGCGCGGACTGTTTCTACGTCGAGGTCGTTTGTAGGTTCGTCGAAGAGCAGAACGTTTCCACTTTCCTTAAGCATCATACCAAGGTTCAGGCGGTTGCGCTCACCACCAGAAAGCACGCTTACCTTTTTATTCTGATCCGGGCCTGCAAAGTTGAACCAGCCGCAGTATGCGTGAGCGTTTACTTCGCGAACACCACCTTCGAGAGCTCTACCCTTTTCATCTACAGCACCGAGTTTTACGAGGTCTCCGCCACCGCCAAGAGTTTCGTAAACAGTTTTGTTCATATCAAGGCCGCTTCTCATCTGATCTACGTAAACAAGCTTTACAGTCTGACCAACTTTGATAGTTCCGGCATCCGGTTTTTCGCCACCTTCAAGACCAGCTGCATCAACAATCATCTTAAAGAGAGTTGTTTTACCGGCACCGTTAGGTCCAACAATACCAACGATGGCACCGGCTGGAATATGTACGTTGAGATTTTCAAAAAGAAGCTTGTCGCCGAAAGACTTTGTAAGATTTTCAATATCAATTACCTGACCGCCAAGACGTGGACCGGCTGGAATAGAAATCTGAGTATCCTTAAGCTGCTTTTTGCTTTCCTGAGCCATGAGCTCGTTATAGCGTGTGATGTGTTCCTTATGCTTTGCCTGACGTCCCTTAGCGCCCATGTGAATCCATTCCAACTCGCGCTGAATTTCTTTCTGGCGTGCAGATTCATTTTTATTTTCCTGTGCAAGGCGGGCATTCTTCTGTTCAAGCCAGCTTGAGTAGTTACCCTTGAATGGATAGCCTTCACCGCGGTCAAGCTCAAGAATCCAGCCGGCAACCTGATCAAGGAAGTAACGGTCGTGAGTTACAGCAATTACAGTTCCTGGATAATCATTAAGATGTTTTTCGAGCCATGCTACAGTTTCTGCATCGAGATGGTTTGTAGGTTCGTCGAGAAGAAGAATATCTGGCTTCTGAAGAAGAAGACGGCACAAAGCAACACGGCGGCGTTCACCTCCAGAAAGTACATCTACAACCTGATCAGCAGGAGGACAGCGGAGGGCGTCCATAGCAAGTTCAAGGTTATTGTCGAGGTTCCATGCATCGAGAGCATCGAGCTTTTCCTGAACCTCACCCTGGCGTGCACAGAGCTTATCAAAATCTGCATCCGGGTCACCAAAGGCTTCATTGATTTTATCGAATTCTGCAAGAAGGTCTGTAATTGGTTTTACACCTTCCTTTACAATTTCCATTACAGTTTTACCAGCTTCAAGCTCTGGTTCCTGTTCGAGATAACCGATTGTGTAACCTGGAGCAAGAGATGTTTCACCGGCGAAGTCTGTATCTTTTCCGGCAAGAATCTTAAAAAGAGAAGATTTACCAGAACCGTTAGGTCCTACAACGCCGATTTTCGCACCATAGTAATATGAAATACTGATATCTTTAAGGACAACCTTAGTTCCGTAAGAACGGGTAACCCGGTCCATTGTGTATATGATTTTTTTATCGTCGAATGTTTTTGCCATAGTGCGGTCTCCTGTATTGTTTCTGATTTTTTTCATTTACAGTTTACATAAAAAAAACGAATGAAACAACACATAACCGCACCATTTGCAAAGACATTGTAAAAATCAGATTATGACAGACGCTGAATAAGATATGGAAGAGCCAGTTCAAACTTTACGCCGTACCAGTGGTCTTTGTCGCCGGCAGTAAGTTTAATTGCTTCCACTACAACATCAGCTCCAAGACTTGCAGCTTCCAGAAGAGACTTACCGCGAAGCAAAGCACCCGCAACTACAGAAGCGTAAAGATCTCCGGTTCCATGAGAACTTACAGCCTGCTTTTCATTAAAGTAATATTCAACTTTATTACCATCATAAACTGCAACACCAAGTTTAGAAGGCTCAAAACTGACTCCCGTAACAATTACATTTTTAGCGCCAAGGGCTGCAAGATCGCGAGCCATTTTTTCGATAAACGCTTTATCATAACCATCAGCTTTATATGGCTGGTCAAGAAGGAAGGCAGCTTCTGTAAGATTTGGCATAATAACATCCGCGCCGTTAATCAGCTTTTTCATCTCCTGAGGGAAATCCTCATCAAAACCTGTGTAGAGCTTTCCGTTGTCGGCCATTACCGGGTCAACAATGCGGAGAGCGCTAGGACGGGCAGCTTTTTCCATAATTTCAAGAATGTATGGAATCTGAGTTTTTGAAACATAGCCGGTATAAAATGCATCAAAGCTCACTTTTTCCGTAAGCCAGCGTTCAAGGATTTTCGGCATATCGTCTGTAAGGTCGTGAAAAGTCCAGCCGAAATAACCTGCAGTATGATTTGAAAGAACAGAACTTGGAAGAATTCCAGTTTCAATTCCACAGGCAGAAATAACAGGAAGTGCAACTGTAAGCGAGCACTGTCCGACACAAGAAATGTCCTGAATTGTCAAAAGTCTTTTATCCATTTTATTACCTCGAAAAAATTGCCAGATGGCGATATTTATAGGTAAATAGTAGCGACAATCTGATATTATAGATATATTCAATTTATAATAAGTTTTATATAATCAGATTTATGATAACTCTGGACTTTGAAAAACGCGGGAACAAAACTCTAACAGATTTTCTTTACACTTCAATCAAAAATCAGATTCGGGATGGAGTACTGAAAGAAAATGAAAAGCTTCCTTCAAAACGCTCTTTAAGCCAGCACCTTGGAATCAGTGTGATTACCGTACAGAATGCTTATCTTCAGCTGATTGATGAAGGCTATATTTATTCTATAGAAAAGAAGGGATTTTTTGTTTCAGATATTGCAAGACATTTGAAAAAGGAAACCGCCGAAGACGCCCGCAGCCATAAAGCTGACCACAGAGAATCAGAAAGCACAGCAGCCCCGCTTACTTACTTTGCAGATTTTACAAGTAATGCGGCAGTGCCAGGGAAGTTTCCCTTTGGACTGTGGTCGAAGACTATGAGACAAGTGCTTTTTTCTGAAAATGAGAAATTACTAAAACGAACTGATGTTTTTGGCACACTGGAATTGAGGCGTGCAATTTACCGACATCTCAAAGCCTTCCGCAACATGGACGTTTCCGAATCTCAGGTAATTATAGGGGCCGGAACAGAATCGCTGTATTCTATGCTGGTTCAGTTTCTTGGGAGAGATGAAATATTTGCCGTAGAGAATCCGGGTTATCACAAAGCGGCAGAGATCTTCAGACTTAACGGGGTAAGGTGTGAGCCGGTGAATATTGACGAGCACGGAATAATCATAGAAGAGCTTCAAAAGGCCGCGGCAAATATTGTTCACGTTTCTCCATCGCATCACTTTCCGTCCGGCGTCATAATGAACTTTAAGCGTCGCACTGAACTTTTGGAATGGGCAAAAAAAGCCCCGGACCGTTTTATTATTGAAGATGATTATGACAGCGAATTCCGTTTTATTGGAAAGCCGCTACCTACCCTGCAAAGTATTGATCAGAACGGTCGGGTAATTTATATAAACACCTTTTCTAAAACTCTGTCCCCTTCCTTTCGAATCAGCTATATGATTTTGCCTCAGGAGCTTGCAGCGGAGTTTTCGCAAAAGCTCGGTTTTTACTCGTGTCAGGTTTCGAGTTTTGAACAGTTTACGCTTGCCCGTTTTATAGAAGCCGGACATTACGAAAAGCATATTAACCGAATGAAAAATTATTACAGGAGCCTGCGGAATATTTTGATTACAGGTATTGAAAACTCGGCGCTTTCAAAGGCTTTTTCGATTCGTGAAGAGAACTCGGGACTTCACTTTCTTTTGACTCTGAACAACGGATTTAATGCCCGCCTTATACAGGAAAAATGGCGGAAGAAAGGAATCAACATTCAGCTTTTGTCAGATTATTATTATGATAAAAAAACACTGCCCTCAACTGAAAGCTTTGTAATAAATTACTCGGGAATCAAAAAGGACAGTGTTAATACAATTATTCAAAAAATGAGCCAGGCTCTTAATTAATTTTTATTCAACTCCATAGCAGTCATAGCCGCTGCTTCGAAGGCGGTCTGCAACATTACCGTTTTTGTCTTCGCGAACAAGAACAATATAGTATGTTGTACCGCTGGCTCGTTTTTCGGTAGTTATGTATGAATCAAAACCTTTGGCTTTTACTTCATCAGCAAGGAGTTTTGCATTGTTTTCTGTACGAAAAAGACCAAGCTGCCATTTAGTAAACTTAGCAGGCTTTTCTGCAGCAGCTGTTTGAGTAGAAGTTTGTTTTGGCTCTTCTGGAACTGCGAAACTTCCTGTTCCCTGTTCTGCTTCACCGCTCTTTGGAACAAAGAACCAGAATGGAGTTGGAAGCAGTTGTGCATCACCCTTTACAATAGAAGATTCTATAGATTTTGGATAAAGTTTTGTAATTTCTTTTGAATACGAGCTGTCGCCGGTTACATACCAGAGAGTAAGAAGAACTGCTGGCTTTACAGTATTCATTGAATCAACTTTAAGATATGCCTGAAGCATTACTACAGGTTCCTGAATATCAGAAACCTCTTCTGCCTTACAGAGAGCACTCCACTGAGTATAAAGTTTGATATAAGCCTGAACGTCAGCATTTTTAGAATTTCGTACAGCAGAATTGAGGTAACTGTCGGCAGTAGCATAATCACCGGAACTTAAGGCACAGCGTACTGCATCAAGAACGATCTGCTCGTTTGATTTCTTAGGCATTCCCTCTGCATTACCAGCCGCAATTGCAGCTGCCTGTGCATAAGATTTTTGGGCATCGGCATACATAGCCATTTGCTCCTGAAGCGAGGCTAAGAAAACATAAGTTGCACGCTTTTCAGCAGCAACAGTCATTTTAGAAATTTGAGATTTAAGATAAGAAACCGATTCTTCAACAGAATCTTTTTTAGCAGCCTCGGCCGTTACGAAGGAGGCTGTTAGTTCTGCGGCAAATATTGAAGTACAGAAAAAAACTGTCAGAACTACGGAAATTATTTTCTTCATATATATTATATCGGTTCGTTTTTCTTTGCATCTTTAGCAGCCTTTTTAGAGGCTTCTTTTTCTTTTGCCAGACGAAGTTTTTCTTCTGCACGTGCTTTTTTCTCCAGCTTTTTTGCAGCGCGAGCTTCTGCATCAGAGGCAGGAGCTTTCATTTTTGCAGCAAAAATAAACAGAAGCGCAAAAATTATTCCTGCACCAAAGGCAATCAGTGTAAGAACTGCAACCGGCAATTCTGTAAAAGTCTTAAAAAACCAGAATGTACAGACATTCGAAAGATTCATGCCGATGAAGAAAGCCATAAAAATGACAATCAGAAGGATAAGAATTAGTGTAATTACCATACTATCTCCTAAACAATTTCACCACGGAAAGTGTTACCACTGAGTTCTGTTATTTTTACATTTACAAAAGTACCGATAAGAGAAGCCGGTGCCTTAAATGCAATTTTTTCGTGCTGTTCAGTCTGACCTAGAAGTTCTTCCTTATTATCGCGGCTTACACCTTCTACAAGAACCATTGCAGTGCTGCCAACACGTTTACTCATCTGCTCATGAGTATGCTCCAGCTGAAGGTCAATTACACGCTGCAGACGCTCCTTACGGGTATCAACAGGAATCTGTTCCCATTTGCTGGCAGGAGTTCCTTCACGAGGATTATAATAGTACATCATTGCAGATTCATACTTTACCTGGCGCATTAGATCCAGAGTCTGCTCTACATCTTCTTCAGTTTCTCCAGGGAACCCCATCATAATGTCAGTTGTAAGAGAAACATCTGGAATGCGTTCTTTGATTTTTGCTACAAGTTCAAGGTAATGCTCTCTTGTATAACGGCGGTTCATCTTTTCAAGAACCTTTGTAGAACCATTCTGAACCGGAAGATGAATATGATGGCAGATAATCTTTTCACGGGCAATTACATCAATTACATCATCAGAAAAATCCTTTGGATGAGAAGACATAAAGCGCACCCATTTTATAGGTGAATTTGTATCGCGAAGATGGTCTGCAATTTTCTGAAGCAGCTGTGCAAAGTTCACACCATCATCACTATGATAGCTATTAACATTCTGACCAATTAAAGTGATTTCACGAACATTCATTTTACTAAGCAGATCAATTTCATGAAGAATCTCATCTACAGGGCGGCTGAGCTCGCGGCCACGAACATACGGAACTATACAATAGGTACAGAAGTTATTACAGCCATGCATGATAGGAACAAAGGTTGAAAAAGCACCAGGTTCAGCAGATAAAGATGCAAAACGGTATTTTTCCGAATCATCAATCTGATAAGGCTTTCTCCCCTCTTCAATTGCTGTTATGATTTCTGAAAAATGATGTTTAGCATAAGTTCCTACAACATAATCAATAAAAGGATAATCTTTCTGAAAGCTCTTTAAGAGACGTTCTGCCATACAGCCCATAACAATCAGGGTAAGAGGCTTTGCTCCGTCTTTCACATATTCAACAGCCTCTTCGAGCATTTTTGTTTTTGCACCAAATTTACACTCGCGCACAGCCTTAAGACCATTAAACCAGCCAAGGCGACCAAGAATTCGGTTTTCTGCAGTTTCGCGAATAGAACAGGTATTGATTACTGCAACATCGGCAATCTGCGCAGATTCAGATTTTTTCCAGCCTCTCGCAATAAAAAGCTGTTCAACTGCTGCAGATTCTGCAATATTCATCTCACAGCCATAGGTTTCAAAAAAATACGTCAACATACACCTTTATTGTACAGAAAAACTAAGATTTTATAAATATATACCTAATACCTTTGCGTTAACTTTCTTTTTACTATATAATAAATAAAAATGAGAAACCTTGTAACTATGAAAGACATAGCCGATGAGCTTGACATCACGGTCATGTCTGTATCAAAAGCGTTATCAGGTAAAGACGGGGTGAGTGAAGATCTTAGAGCCAAGATTCTTGCTAAGGCGGAGGAACTTGGCTATAAAAAAGCTCAGAGCTCTACTATTGATGACGGAACCTCACATAATATTGGTATTTTGATTGCAGAACGCAGTATGAATGCCAATGCTACCTATATGTCCCTTCAGCAACCGCTCATTTCAAATCTTACACAGTTAAATTATTATGGAATGACAGAGATCATTTCCGACGAAACAGAACACCTTCTTCTTCTTCCTAAAATCCTTAAAGAAAATAAAGTAAGCGCATTTATTATTCTTGGTCAGATGAGTAAAGAATATGTTCAGGTACTTAAAAACTCCGGAAAACCATTTTTATTTCTTGCCCATATTTATGATGATGTAAATGAAGGTGGAATTATAACAGATAACCTTTATGCAGGCTTTACCCTGGCTAATTACCTTGTTGAACAAGGCTGTAAAACAATAGGTTTTGTCGGAAACATTCAATTTGCAGAAATCGTAATGGACCGCTACCTTGGAATTGCAAAAGCACTTCTTCACCACGGACTGGATCTTCAGAAAGAGCTTTTGATTCCAGATGTAACTGATTTTGGTGAAGAAATAAGTCTTATTCTTCCAGATAAAATGCCAGATGCCTTTATCTGTAATGATTGCCGAACCGCTTACAAACTGATTCATAATCTTGAAGGCCTTGAATACAGTATTCCAAAAGATATTTCTGTTGCAGCCTTTGATGATGGTATATTCGCAGATATCGGTATCCCAAAACTTACGACATATAGTATTAATTATAACACCATGGCTCTGCTCGCTGCAGAAAGTATTGTTCTTAAGCTCGAAAATCCTAATTTCCACATTGGAAAGAAAGTTGTTCACGGAAATGTTGTTGTCCGTGACTCTGTAAAAAAGCAAAAATAACCTGAAACAGACATATTTCTCACAATATTACCTAAATATGACTAAGGTAATATTCCGTCACACACAAAATGCCTTAAAATATTCTTAAAATGATATATTTTTCAACTATTTTAAACTTTTTTTAACATTTTCAATATTTTTTCTTGACATATTACTATAGTCATATTACTATAATCATAGGTAAACGATGAGTTTACCGGAAGTTCAAAACCTTAATTTAATAATAAGTTAAAAAAGGGCGAGTAAAACAAGTATTAAAAAATAAGTTAAAAACAAAATAATTATTTAAAAAACAGTTTTTGGGTCTTTTGGTATTTTACGTATTAGAATATGAGCCGTCAGAGTTTCTGGCGGCTCTATTTTTTTATATGGAATATTCAGCAAATGCATATGCATTATGATTATGAATACTTTCGTCGTTCTCTGCTTCTACAGAAAAACTGGTAAATCCAAGCTTTTTTAATCCTAAATACACTTCACGTACAACATCTTCAACGAACCGTGGATTCTCATAAGCATGTTCTGTAACATATTTTTCATCCTTACGCTTCAGAAGTGAATATAATGGAGTAGAAGCACAATTTTCTATTGTTGTAATTACATCTTCAATCCAGAAAAACTCTTTATATAGAAGACGAACGCTTACAAGACCTCTCTGATTATGAGCACCATATTCACTTATGGCTTTACTGCATGGACAAAGGGTTGCAACAGGAACCTGAATTGAAATATAGAACTTACGGTCTCCATCTTCACTTACTTCGCCTTCATACGAGCATTTATATTGCATAATTCCAGAGGCTTCTGTAACAGGAGCTTTTTTCTCTATAAAATATGGAAATTCTATACGACCAAAAGACTTCTGTGCGTCAAGTTTTACACGAATCTCCTCAAGCATATCAAGAAAATGATGCATCGAAATATCCGTATGATATTTATGGAACACTTCAATGAATCGAGACATATGTGTACCTTTGTAATTATGAGGAAGATTTACATATAAATCTACAGTTGCTGTCGTATGCTGTTTTGATGCAGTTTTATCAAGAACGACAACTGGATATTTTACACCCTTTACACCAACCTTCTGAAGAGGTACGGCACGGGTGTCTTCTTCATTTTGAATATCACGCATTTTTAAGCCTTTCTTTCTGCACTCTCAAGAGTATTCTGCATGAGCATTGCAATTGTCATAGGTCCTACTCCACCAGGAACAGGAGTGATAAATGAAGTCTTCTCCTTCAAATCATCAAAATCACAATCTCCAATCAAACGGAAGCCAGACTTTTTAGTAGAATCTGGAATGCGGTTTACACCGACATCAATTACTACTGCCCCTTCTTTTACCATATCACCAGTAAGAGTGTGAGGATGTCCGCTTGCTACAACGATAATATCAGCCTGACGTGTAATTTCTGCCATATTTTTAGTACCAGTGTGACACATTGTTACAGTACAGTTTACGTCCTTGCGTGCAAGAAGAATAGAAACCGGCTTTCCAACGATATTTGAGCGGCCGATTACAACAGCATGCTTACCGCTTGTCTCAATTCCGGCTTTTTTGAGCAGAACAATAATTCCATGTGGTGTACAAGGAAGGAAGCCTGGACGGCCAATCATAAGATTACCAACGCTTACAGGGTGGAAACCGTCAACATCCTTTTCAGGAGAGATAGCCATAATAACTTTTTCTTCATTAATATGCTTTGGAAGTGGCAGCTGAACAAGAATTCCGTGAACGCTGTCATCTGCATTAAGTTCATCAATAAGCTTAAGAAGTTCTTCTTCGCTTGTGCTTTCTGGAAGATGTACAGAACGGTCTACCATACCAACTTCTGCAAGTGCCTTCTGCTTGCCTGTAACATAACTTACGCTGGCTGGATTCTCTCCTACAAGAATTACTGCAAGACAAGGTGCAATTCCTTTCTTTTTCAACTCACTGACCTTATTTGCAACCTCCGCACGAACATCTGCAGCAACCTGCTTACCGTCGATAATAACTGCGCTCATGTAACCTTCAAAGCTCCTTTCTGTTTTATTGATAAACTGCTATAAAAACAGTATATTCTTATAGTAACAAAATATACTGAAATAAAAAAAAGGTCGCAATATGAAACGCTTTATTTCCATATTATCAGCCGTTCTTTTATTATCCGCTGCTGTATTTGCAGACGATTATTATGACGATGATGAAGAATATGACGACGGCTATGTTTATGAACAGAATGGTGCTGGAGACCAATTCTTAAAAATTGATTTGGCTGCTAATTTTCCATTAAACTTTGACTCTCAGCTTAAAGTTGGAGGGCTCGTATCTATTGGATATTACAGATTCCTCAATCAATATCTTGCTATAGGTGGCGATTTACTGGTTTCTTACAATCGATCTGTAGGAAAAAAATCACTTTTCTCAGTTCCTGTCACATTTGGTGTAATGTATCAGCCTTATGTAGGAAAATTTGAGTTTCCACTTCAGCTCAATATAGGTTTTGCAACACAGACATGTCAGTCTATGACCTATTTTCCAGCCTTTGCTGCTAGATTTAATGCAGGTGTTTATTACAGATTCTCAGAAACCTGGTCTTTCGGAATCAGTTCTACAACCTATTGGATTCCAGAGTTTTTCTGGATTGGAAAACGCGAAGATGGTAAAATTAACTACAAAGGCTATAAATCAGACAATGGATTTTTCACAGGCGTAGGTCTTTCTGTCCGCTATCACTTCTAATACAGGATGTAAAAATGAAAAAAACAACTTTATTTATAGTATTAACTTCTATTTTATTTATAACAGGCTGTCAGCAACCTATCTATGAAGCAATTCGAGAAGACGTTGCACCAGAAGAAGCTACAGTTTCCGGAGACATCACAAATATCACCCGCTATACAATTGGCTCAAAAGAATATCTTTTCCTTGCCGCAGACGGTGGTCTGAGATATAAGCAGACGGATAATACAAAACACGGTTCATGGAGTAGATTCCCAGTTCCATTCTCTTTGAATCAATATAATTATGATGATTCAACTTATTCAGGAGAACAGATACTTACAGTTCTTGCAAACAGCGATTATCTTTATCTTATAACAGCAAAAAATGCACATACAGAGATTGAAGGTTATACATATCCTGCTAATATCAAACTCTGGGGTGCTAAAATTACTTCAACAACAGCAAAAACAGACTGGACTCTTGTTACAGAAAATAATACAGTTCTGTTCCCTATAGCTGAAACAGAAATTTCTAGTAGTTCTACATATTATGAATCAAAATTCAGAGTATTCCAGACAAATGCACCTCAGCAAGCACATAGACATGCTTTTGTCAGAAGTTATAACTCCACAGACAAAAAATGGCATTACTATGAATTAACCGGTCTGGATGAATTTGATGAATCAACAATGCCTGCTGAATATACTATTTCAGGGATAATTGATCCATCTCCATCTTCTGCAGAAGACTATGTTCCAGTTGCAACTTCTGTAGTATATTTTAATGGCGGACTTAAGTTCTTTACTTCAACAGTTGCTACAACAAATGAAAGCTATGTTGCTGATGCAAATCTTTATTATTATTCAGATTCAAACACACTCTATTATTCTGACGGAACAAACACTAGCTCATTAGAAGGCAAAACAACTATCTGTTCTTTAGCAACAACTGCAGATTCTATTATTATCGGCTATGGTTATCCAGGATCTAACACTTCATCTCCTAAGGCAGGAGGAATTGGAAGAGCTGCATATAATGAAAATGGAAAACTTGAATTAGCAACATTTGACAATAACGCAACATTCCAGATTACAAGTTCATATCTTGTTTTTGCTTTAGTCAATGCAACCCCAGAAAAAAAAGAAGAAGACAGTAATCTATATGCTGCCGTTACTTTTTATGGAACAGGTTCCGGCTTTGGCAATATCGGGCTCTGGTCATACTATCCTGATAGAGGTAACTGGAACCGCGAATAACCTTCCGATAAATAATCAGGAGAGAAATGTCAGAAAACTCTTTATTTGAACAGATAAAACTGACTCAGGAACCTCTGGCGGCCCGCATGCGGCCGCGAAATCTTGATGAATATATCGGACAGGATCATATTGTAGGTAAAGGCCGGCTTTTACGCCGCGCCATTGCCGCAGATCAGCTTACTTCCATAATTTTTTACGGCCCGCCAGGTAGTGGTAAGACTACCCTCGCCCGTGTAATTGCAAATCATACAAAATCTAACTTTTTGACATTAAATGCCGTGCTTACAGGTGTTCAGAATATCCGTGACTCAATTAAGCAGGCAGAAGATTACTATAACCTTTATTCACAGCGAACAATTTTATTTGTAGACGAAGTTCACCGCTGGAATAAAAGCCAACAGGATGCTCTTTTACCATGGGTAGAAAACGGTACAATCATCCTGATTGGTGCTACTACAGAAAATCCTTTCTTTGAAGTAAACAAGGCTCTGGTTTCACGTTCCCGTGTATTCCAGTTGAAACCTTTGACTTATAACGACCTTGAAAAAGCAGCTCATCAGGCATTAACTGATGTTGATCGTGGTTACGGACACTGGAAGGTTGAGTTTGAAGAAGGTGCTCTTGAACATCTTATAGAAACAGCAAATGGTGATGCACGTTCTCTTTTGAATGCTCTTGAACTTGCAATTGAAACTACTCCGGAAAAATGGTCGCCATATTCAGATCCGCCGGTGCCGGCTTATGGTACTAAGATTTATATTTCAAAAGAAGCCGCCGAAGAATCTATTCAGAAAAAAGTTGTACTTTATGACCGTGACGGCGACTATCACTACGATATAATTTCTGCATTTATAAAATCTTTGAGAGGACGCGATCCTGATGCTGCCTGCTACTGGCTTGCAAGAATGGTTGCCGCAGGAGAAGATCCTCACTTTATTTTCCGCCGTATGCTTATTTCTGCCTGTGAAGATACCGGTCTTGCAGATCCGAATGCGATTACAGTTGTAGAAAGCTGTGCAAATGCATTTGACAGAGTTGGTATGCCGGAAGGCCGCTATTTCCTCGCACATGCAGCACTTTATCTTGCGACTGCTCCTAAATCGAACAGCAGTATGGCATTTTTTGATGCATTGGCCAGCGTTGAAAAAGAAGATTCTGAAGTACCAAACCATCTGCGAGACAACAACAGAGATGCAGAGGGCTTTGGACATGGAGCCGGTTACCTCTACCCTCACGCCTACCGCGACCACTGGGTTGCACAGCAGTATCTGCCGGATACCTTAAGCGGCAGGGTTTTCTATAATCCAAGCACACAGGGCTATGAAGCAACAATAAGAGACGGAGTTCTTTCGCGCCGCGAACTTCAGATTGCAGCAATTCTTGAAAAGACACAGAGTCACGAGCAGTATACATCTGATGAACTTGCATCTTCTCCAGAGGAAACAGGTTCTATCAACATATTCAGACAGATAAAAGCTGCTGCCGGTACAAATGATGATGGACTTGAAAAATCAGAATATGGAGAAAATCCAATTTCTGAATGGTGGGTAAACGAGCATTTCAAAAGCGGAAACGAAAAGAAAGAAGAAAATCTTACTTTCAGCCCAAAGGATCCTGCAAAAGAAGTTGTATTCAACCGTGCAGACCGTTTCTGGCAGCAGAGACTTGATTCTAACAGAGCCGAGGTTCTGCTTGGAATCCGCGATACAATGACTTCTATGGCCGAACTTCTGCGCCATCACCGCTCACTCATCTGGAATGCAGACAGCGGTCTTTTACTTTGGGAAATTGCCCGTAAAACCCCGGAAGGTGTTACCTGTGGTGTATGCCGAACAGAACAAGGAAAACAAATTCTTGAACAGTATGGCCGTACTCTTGGAAGTCTTGACCGCCCTATATTACAGCATCGCGGAACTTCAATCTCTACAGATTTCCTTACTCAGAAGGACTTTTATAATATTCTCGTAAAATTCCAGTATAACGGGGTCATTTTTGACCGTCTGTTCTTTACAGATCCATTTGCGAGTGAGCCTTCTATTATTGCTCTTGCTGATTGTCTTTCTGGAATTATGACACCTCAAAAGGATTCTGATGAACCTGACACACCTTCTGTACCTTATGCTGATATAGATAAGGGAGTAGAAAAAGCCGGCGAAGATTTTGCATACGAATGTCCGCTTGCTAAAAACTGGAAAGTTATCATTTCTCAAAAAATCCCTTGTCATGGACAGCATATCAGCGAACTTGTACGTAAACAGATTCTATCTCCAGATAATCTTGGACAGTTCCGCGAAACATTAGATAAAATGGAAGCTGCTGAACAGGAGTTCTTTGGTGATAGAGACAACCAGCTTTTCTCATGGGACAGCATTTTCATTGCAAACCTTTTCAGAAAGAGAGGATTTAAGGTAAAAGTTGCCTCACAGATTCTCACTGAAAAACGCCGCATAACTCCATCAGAAATCGAAAAATGGTTTACACCAGAATCTTCAGCATATGGTGCAAAAATGAGTGAAGCCTGCGGCAATGCAGAACTTCAGAAAATCGTAAACCTTATGCTTGCAGCCTGCGACCGTACACTTTTTGAATGGAAAAGCGAAGTTGCGTTCTTTACAATTGAGATGTCTTGACACAACGCCAAAAATTTGGAAAATATAATATATGAAATTCAATGCTTTAGTCAAAGTCGTAGCAGTCCTCGTCCTTGTGGTTAATAAATAACCAGAGAGTGAATGTTATATACTTTGTGATAAGCAAAAAATATAAGAGAAGCTCTCCGGTTAGGGGAGCTTTTTTGTTTTCCAGCTGGAGCAGCACAGGAGATTTATAATGAAATACACAGGCGCACAAATCATTGTTAAATTACTCGAGATGTACGGAATTGAAACCGTTGCAGGTATTCCGGGAGGTTCTATTCTCCCTCTTTATGACGAGCTTAATCGTTCTTCAATCCGACACGTCCTTGTGCGCCACGAGCAGGCAGCCGGATTTTTTGCACAGGGTATGGCTCGCTCTACAGGCAAGCCTGCCGTTTGTCTTGCTACAAGCGGTCCTGGAGCTATGAATCTTCTTACAGCAATTGCAGATGCACGTGCAGACTCTATCCCTATCATCGCAATTACAGGTCAGGTAAATACAACATTGATTGGAACTGATGCATTCCAGGAAGCAGATACTTTCGGCCTTTCATTCCCAATTACAAAGCATTCTATAATGGTAAAAAATCCTTATGAACTTCTGGAAGCAATTCCTAAGGCTTTTGAAATTGCATTAAAAGGAAGACCAGGTCCTGTTCTTATTGATGTACCACGTGATGTACAGCTTAAAGAATGTGATTTTGACGTATGGCCGGACATAAAAAAAGTTCGCCTTCATGATATAAAATTCCACACACCAATTGATGAATATTCTGAAAAAATGGGCTTAATCACTGAGGCTCTATCAAAAGCAAAACGCCCTGTATTGTATTGTGGCGGTGGCTGTAATTCAGAAGAAGCAGTAAGTGGAATTAAAAGTTTTTTACAGAATTACAGACTTCCTGTTGTTACAAGTCTTATGGGAATCGGCTGTATTCCAGAAAGCAACGAGATGTATATCGGTATGGTTGGTATGCACGGAAATCATGCCGCAAATGTTGCCATGCATGATTCAGACCTTGTAATTGCAGCCGGAGTTCGTTTTGATGACCGCGCAACCGGCGTTGTTTCAAAGTTCTGCCCGGATGCAAAAATCATTCATATTGATATTGATGCTGCCGAAGTTGATAAGATTATTCCGGCTTCTATTTCTGTAGTTGCAGATGTTGAGTCTGTATTCCCTGTAATTGCACAACTGATTGCAGAAAAGAAAATTACAAGTGATGAAGGCTGGCTTAAAAAGATGGCTAAGCTCCGCAAGGAACACTTCTCTCTTGAATGCGGCCGTCCAAAGAATGAAAAACTTACAAATCCTCGTGAACTTATTTCTAAAGTTCCTGAATATGCAGAAGCAGCCGGTATGTCAAAAGACAAACTGATTGCAACTACAGATGTTGGACAGCATCAGATGTGGGCAGCTCAGTATTACCCTGTTGAACGACCACGCAGTTTCCTAACAAGCGGCAGTCTTGGAACTATGGGTTTTGGACTTCCTACTGCAATTGGTGCTTCAGTTGCTAATCCGGATTGTAGAGTTGTTTGCTTTAGCGGTGACGGCTCAATCATGATGAATGTACAGGAAATGGCAACTCTTGCTGAACTTAATCTTCCGGTAACTGTAATCGTTTTCCAGAACGGAACACTGGGCATGGTTTATCAGCAGCAGAAATTCCTTTTTGATAAGAATTACAGTGCTTCTGTTTTTGGACGTTCACCAGATCTTCTTGAAATTGCACGTGGTTTTGGAATTGAAGCTATTGATGCCGACAGCGATGCAGAATGGTATAAAAAAGCTTTTGACAATAACCGTCAGAACAAACCTTGCTTTGTAAGGGTAAGCGTTGATTCTGAAGAAAACGTACTTCCATTTGTTCCTGGTGGTAAGGCTAATATAGATTCAATAAGGGATTAAAATTGTCACTCAATTGTAATGAAATAAATCTGATTCTCGAAGAGCTTAATCTTGAAGGTGCATTCATTCAGGATATAATTCAGCCGGGTTATGATACACTTGCGCTTTATACTTATAAAGAAGGCAATGCAAAAACTGTTTTGATTTGTACTGCCCAGAACTCGGTGCGCCTTAATGCGACCAGACGAAAAATTACAAAGAACGATAAGCCGCTGCGCTTTATGGAATTTCTCCGCGCCCGCATTAAGGGCTGCCGCATAAACTCGGTTAAACAGATTGGAGTTGAGCGCGTTATTAAAATGGAACTCAGCCGTCTGGTTGAAGAAAAACCGAAGGGTGCAGCAAAGGGAACCGTGCATATTTCACTGGTAAAAAAGCCGGTTCTCAGCAAGGATGAAATTGAAGCTCAGGGTGAGCCTGTTGAAATTGAAGAAAACTACATTCTTTACATTAAGCTCTGGAATAATGCTGCGAATGTACTTCTCTGCGACACGGACGGCACTATTCTTGAACCAATGTTCCGCCGACCAGAACGTGGGGAAATGAAGGATGAAAAGTTCGCGGAGCCCGCCGCGGATGAACAGAAGGTGGCCGAGGCATTGGTGCGGTTCCCGGTCCGTGAATGGTCAGAACATCCAACCTTCAACGCCTACATCGACTGGTGGTACTCGGAACACTCTGATACACTCTCGCGCGAATCACTGCTTGAAAAGGCTGAAAAGTGGTACAACTCTACCCGCTCGAAAAAAGAATCGGCTCTTAAAAATCTGGAAGATAAACAGGAATCCTTCAAGAATGCAGAACAGTTAAAACATCAGGGCGACCTTATTCTTTCTTACGGCTATATGATAGACGGAAACAGTAATTTCCTTGAATGCGAAGATTACGAAACTGGAAAAACTGTCCGCCTTATGATTGATCCGAAAAAAAATGCACAGGATAATGCAGCCGAATATTACAAAAAATACAAGAAGGCTATAAGCGGAAGCGAAGAACTCGTTCATGATATCGAAATAATGAAAAAGCAGCTGGAAAAACTTGATGCTCTTTATGAAGAAATTAAGAACGAAAAAAATCCTGTAAAAATAGAACAGCTGCTGCGACGTGATACGACTCCAAAACAGCAGCAGAAGAAAACTCATCCTGGACTCGACTACACAGTGGACGGCTGGTACATTCTCGTAGGCCGTGATGCAAATGAGAACGACGAACTTCTCCGTCATCATGTTCGGGGTGATGATTTGTGGCTCCATGTACGTGATTTCCCTGGCGGATATGTTTTTATAAAAGCCCGCAAAGGAAAAACTGTTCCTCTGGATATTCTGCTGGATGCAGCTAATCTTGCAGTTTATTATTCAAAAGCCCGCAACGCCGGAAAGACAGACCTTTACTATACTCACGTAAAATATCTTCGCCGCGCAAAAAACGGTCCAAAAGGCCTTGTACTTCCAACTCAGGAAAAGAATCTTTGTATAGAACCTGATAAGTCACGACTCGCCCGTCTGGATTCTCTGCGTGCAGACAGTCAGTTGTAATTAAAAGAATTTGTATTTTCCGCCGAGGGTTAGTGAAATGCCGGGCATTGTATACCCCTGCACAGACTGATAACGCCAGTTGAGAAGATTATCGAGTTTTATATAAGTAGTGAACTTATTGCGAATCGGTGCAGATTCTGCAGAGAGATTTACAAGAACATAAGGTTTCAGATAATACAGATTCATATTGTCTGTATAGCGGCGTCCAATATAGTTTGCACTTAGTGTCATTTTTGCAAACTCCAAATTAAGTCCTGTCGAAAGATTGCATACAAAATCAGGAGTCCACATAATTCGTTTGCCATAGGTATATTTATTTGTTATATCTAAAAGGCGATTGTAAAGATATTCTCCGGCTAAATCCACAGTCCAAAGCCCGGCAAAGAAATCTGCATTTAAATTAAAATCTACACCAAGATAAAATGCGCTCGAAAGATTTTCTGTCGTTCTGGTTTCCCATTTAATTTTATCAGTGTAATAATCAGAGAAAACTGTAAGATCTAAGCTTAAAACAGAACTTTTCTTTCCCTGTCCCAGTTTAATATTTTTTAAAGCCACTCCCAGATCAGCACCTAATCCGCGTTCAGGTTTCAAATCAGGATTTCCATGATAGCCCCCACCCTGCCAGAACAAATCATCCATATTCGGAAACTGAACCATGTGGTAAACATCTGCCGTCAGCTGTAATATACCGCCTGCAAAAATATCATGATTCCACGCAACACCAAACTTAGGAGTAAAAGCAAAATTAGTTTTAGTATCATTTATACAAAACTTAACAGCAAGCGGCACACTTATGCTAAAGCCTCCACCTGCTGCAAATTTTGTTGTTTCCTTAAAAACTCCGGAAACCTGATAATGCTTTCCATCGTTTGAAGAATCAAGTCTTGTAAAATCAGCTGAGATGCCAGCCATCTGCTGAAGCCGCCCGCCTACGAGCGAAACAAAATCAACACTTCCTGTATATTTTACAGTCTGAATAAAATGACTGCTGTTTTCTTTTCCGTTATCTGTTTTATAAAAGCGGTTATTAGAAAGCCACACCAGGCTGTTTTTCATATTAAAAAGGCCACCTGCAATCGCCGGGTTCCAGACTGTAAAAGAAATATTATTATTGTAATCCCGCTGAAGCCCCTGATCTCTGGAATTTATGACGCCCGGTGTATTCTTATGTCCGCCATAAAATATATCTCCAACCGAAATATAATTTCCATCACCAAAATAAGTGGTAATAAATGCCGATGCATTTCCATCTATAACAGCTGCATTTTCCTGACTTTTTAAGGAACCTTTTTTATCATAAGCGCCAAATACACCATCACAAAGTGAATATAATCTGTCTATCTTATAAAGATATCGATTAGCAGCATAATTCAAATTTCCGCTTGTATTAAGAAAAGTATTTTCACCCAGCCGTCCTTCAAAATTGAGTTTCTGAAAAACAGAATCCAGCGGCCGTTCATAATTGAAAAAAGTTTTTGCAGATATATCTGCCGTCAGTGAGTTTTTTAATTCCAGCTTTTTCATAGTGATGTAAATAACACCACCGACAGCCCCTTCATCTTCCACGCCTTCTGTAAAACCGCCGCGAACAATTTCGATTTTTTCTACTGCAGCAAGATTTATAGAAGAAAGATCAAAGGTTCCGTACTGCGCATTATTCACACAGATACCATCAATCACAACCCGCACCGTCTCATCTGTAAAAGCGCGGATACTCGCCTTACTTTCCAACCCATACGGCCCGTAAGAAAGCATCTGAATCCCACAGCGCTCCACCAGCTCCGGCAGACTCTCATAATGCGCCACCTCAATTTCCTCCGCCGTAATCACAATCTTCTGTTCAACAGATGCCGGAATATAAGTTGTCACCTCCGGCAGAATAATTTCCGCCTCATCGGCAAAAATGAGAAAACTAAAAATATGAATTGAAAAAAAAAGAATTAAAAGACGGTGTTTCATGATGGTTCATAAGGAGGGGGAAGTCTCCCCCTGCGCCCGCACGTTGTTGCGGGCTACCCCTTCCAGCGGGGCGAAAATTACAGAGTTCATTTGCCCCCAAGGCTGTTCATTGCAAGCATAGAGGGCGATTAGAAAAAACTATTCTGTTACTTTTGTAAACGGTGTATTTATATAAGCAAAATATTTATTTGCTTTAGTATACTTTGTCACACACTCTTCCAATGTTGAAACAAATTCCTGATCAGTATAATCTGCATCACACATTTGTACCGAATTTGCTGTTAATTCCTGATATGCAATTGCTCCCCATTTGCCAGTTACATCAACATCATCATATCCGCTACCATTCCACAAAGAAATTGGGCCAGAAAACTGATAATATATATATCCAGAGTTTTCTGATACTTCTCTTATATATACAGTACCATTATTATAACTATAGTAAGATGCAGGTTTAATCATATCTGCTTTTATCTGACAATCATAGTCAATATAAGTATTCCATTCTTCAAAATTATCTTCCCAGTTTCCAATAATTGGATGAGAAGCTGATAATTCTTTTACTACATAAACCTTCTCAACAAGAACTTCTTCTGTCTGAGGTTTACATCCAGTCAGAGCCAAACATGCAACAACGAGAGCTGCTGCGAACAAACGAGAAAATTTTAAATTTTTCATTATTTCCTACCCGGGAACCGAGACTGCGCAGTTCCCAAAAAAGAGAGATATCCTTTCATACGAAAGGTGTGTACCAAAGTTTCCGGGCTTGAAGCATTTGCATCTGAAGCCTTCCCAGACCAGACGGTCCAGTGGCTGTATTTCAGATGTCGTTTTTATCTTCATACCGTTGCGCATTCAGCTCAGGCCTTGCACCTGATTCCATTGAAATACACAAAAAAATATAGCATAAAACGTGTTATTTTGTAAGATATCCGGCAAGCTCTGCGGCATTCATCATGATTACTTTTGCGCCGTGTTCTTCGAGGAACTTTTTACCGCGGAAGCCCCAGTCTACGCCGATTACATCGAGGCCGGCATTCATTCCAGTCTGCATGTCTACATCTGAGTCGCCGATGAACACTGCGCGCTGACCTTCAGATTTTCCATCCATACCGGCACGGCTCAGAATCTCATAGATTCCGTCTGGTGCAGGCTTAGGTGGCATACCAGGACGGCTGCCGGAAATAATATCAAAAAGGCCCGGGAAGTAGTCATCACAAAGAGCAATGGCGGCAGGCTCAACCTTATTTGTATTTACAGCAATTTTGATTCCAGCAGCGCGGAGAGTTTTTATACAGTCCACTACTCCATCATAAGGAGCGGTTTTTATTGCACAGTGCTTTTCGTAATATGCAATAAAATCAGCAAGAATCTGCTCAAACTGAGGATTGCTGCGGCCGTCTGCAAGAGCACGTTCGATCAGCTTTGGAATTCCGTTTCCTACCATAAAACGTACTTCATCTACAGTATGAAGCGGAAGGTTGTATTTTGTAAGAATGTCATTCAGAGAATCTGTCATGTCATCAAGAGTATTAAGGATTGTTCCATCCATGTCAAAAATCGCAAGTGAGTATTTCATACGCATCAATATATAACAATGAAATAAAAAATACAATTTAATAGAAAATTAATTTCTCTTTTGATAGTATTGACTAACCTGTTAGTTAATACTAATATTAGGCTAATCTAACACTATGTTAGAGGGAGTTAACTAAAATGCCTTTAACTATGGCTTGTCAGGATGACAAGTTTCTGATCAAAAAAATCAATGGAAAAGAAGAAGTAAGACGCTTTCTGGAAAATCTGGGATTTGTTGCCGGAGCCGAAGTGTCTGTTATTTCAAAGATGTGCGGTAATATAATCGTTCAGATTAAGGAAAGCCGTGTGGCCATCAGTAAAGAAATGGCTCAAAAAATCATAGTTTAATTCAGTACATTTTATAGGAGAATAAATATGACTTTAAGGGATGTAAAAACAGGCCAGACAGTTACTGTTGAAAAGCTGCTTGGCGAAGGTGCGGTAAAGCGCCGTATTATGGACATGGGAATTACAAAGGGTACAGAGATTTATGTGCGCAAGGTTGCTCCACTTGGAGACCCGGTAGAAGTTACAGTTCGCGGCTACGAACTCTCGATTCGCAAGGCCGACGCAGAACTCATTCTGTTGAAATAGGACGACCGGAGGAAACACGACAATGATAAAAATAGCTTTAGCAGGAAACCCGAATGCGGGAAAAACCACATTATTTAATGCGCTCACAGGCTCAAATCAGTTTGTTGGAAACTGGCCTGGAGTAACTGTAGAAAAAAAAGAAGGAAAGCTTAAGGGCCACAAGGATGATGTTGTAATCACAGACCTTCCCGGCATCTACTCGCTTTCTCCATATACACTCGAAGAAGTTGTATCGCGCGACTATCTTGTAAAAGAACGCCCTGATGCAATCTTGAATATTGTTGATGGAACAAACCTTGAGCGAAACCTATATCTGACAACTCAACTTGCAGAGCTCGGTATTCCAATGGTTGTTGCTGTAAACATGATGGACGTTGTAAAGAAGAACGGCGACAAGATTCACGTTGATGCAATGTCAAAGGAGCTCGGATGTCCTGTACTTGAGATTTCAGCTCTTAAGGGAACCGGCTGTATTGAAGCGGCAGAAATTGCTTTGAATAAGGCAATGGAAAAAAAACCTATGCTGTATAAGCACCGCTTTGAAGGCTGCGTTGAACATGCTCTTGCTCACATTGAAGAAGCAATCGTTCACAATCTTCCGGAAGAACAACACCGCTGGTACTCAGTAAAACTTTTTGAACGTGATGAAAAGGTTATCAAAGCTCTTGGAATTGAACCTTCAAAACTCGAACATATTGAAAAAGATATCAAAGCGTGTGAGGCAGAACTTGATGATGATTCAGAATCTATCATCACTGCTGAACGCTATAAGTATATTGAATCAATCATAAAAAACTGCGTAACAAAAAAGAACCGCACTAAGCTCAGCACTTCAGATAAGATTGACCGCGTTGTTACAAACCGCTGGCTTGCTCTCCCAATCTTTGCTGTTATAATGTGGTTTGTTTACTACGTTGCAATGGTAACCGTTGGTGCCTCAGCAACAGACTGGGCAAACGACGGACTCTTTGGTGACGGATATCACCTGTTTGGAATCGGTACAGGGGCTTACGAAGAAGCAGCCGAAGAATACGGTGACACAGCAGCAATTCTTGAAGCACTTGAAAACGGTGATGTTACTTATGTAACTGTTGATGAAGAAACTATGGAAGTTTCTGAACCAATTGAAATTACAGATGAAGTTGCAGAAGAAGCAAAAGCAATGGCAGAAAAGTACGGTGAAGAAGGACCTGATCCAGCAGACTACGGTGTATGGGTTCCTGGTGTTCCAGTCCTTATTGAAAGCGGTTTAGATGCAATCGGTTGTGCAGACTGGCTTAAGGGACTTATTCTTGACGGTATTGTTGCCGGTGTTGGTGCAGTGCTCGGATTTGTTCCACAGATGCTTGTTCTGTTTATCTTCCTTGCCTTCCTTGAAGCTTGTGGTTACATGGCACGTATTGCCTTTATTCTTGACCGTGTATTCCGCCGCTTTGGACTTTCTGGAAAATCATTCATTCCTATGCTGGTTGGTATGGGTTGTGGTGTTCCTGGAATTATGGCTTGCCGTACAATTGAAAACGAACGCGACCGCCGCATGACAATCATGACAACAACCTTTATTCCATGTGGAGCTAAGCTTCCATTTATCGGACTTGTTGTTGGTGCTTTGTTTGGTGGAAGCCCATGGCTTGCAGCAAGTGCTTACTTTATCGGTTGTGCTGCAATCATCATTTCCGGAATTATCTTGAAAAAGACAAAGCCTTTTATGGGCGAAGTTGCTCCTTTTGTTATGGAACTTCCTGCTTATCACTGGCCAACAGTTACAAACGTTCTTCGTTCAATGTGGGAAAGAGGATGGTCATTCATTAAGAAAGCCGGTACAATTATCTTGCTTTCGACAATCGTTATCTGGTTCCTTTCATTCTTTGGATGGGCAGACGGCGGATTTGGAATGCTTGAAGAAGATCAGATGGATTCAAGTATTCTTGCAAAGATTGGTGGACTTATCGCATGGATTTTTGCACCTATCGGCTGGGGTAACTGGCAGGCAGCTGTTGCTTCTATTACAGGTCTTGTTGCTAAGGAAAACATTGTTGGTACAATGGGTATTCTCTATGGTGGAGAAGAAACCTGGGCTAACATGGCTGCAGCATTCACAGCGCCAGCAGGTCTTTCATTCCTGATTTTCAACCTTTTGTGTGCTCCTTGTTTTGCAGCAATCGGTGCTATCAAACGCGAAATGAACAGCAGAAAGTGGACTTGGGCAGCAATCGGCTGGCAGTGCGGCTTTGCTTATGTAATTTCATTCATCGTTTACCAGTTCGGAAGCATGTTCACTGAAAATGCAAATATTGCAGGCATTATCTGTGCAATTGCAGTGCTTGGATGTTTGTGCTACGCTTTGTTCAGAAAGGCTAAGAATTAGATCCCGAATCAAGTTCGGGATGACGTGGAGGTTATAATATGGGTACATTAATAGTTGGTTTAATTCTTATTGCTGTTGTTGCATGTGTTATAACCTCAATGGTTAAAGCAAAACGCGCAGGACGCAGCCACTGTTCGTGTGGCAGCAGTTGCAGTTCATGTGGCGGAGCTTGTCACTGCGCCTCTAAAAAATAAACCACAGAGGGGGTCGGCGAAAATGAAAACTTTTGGATTTTTGAGCTTATCCTAACTAAAAAGAAATCCATACTTATTGTCATATTCTCTTATGATATAAAGAATTAATAATATAAAAGTTTGGATTTTATTTTCGATATTCAAGACAAGGAGGATATTGTTATGAATATCGAAAAATTAATAGCGACATCGGATGTTTTGTTCAAAGCAATGAAAGAGCAACACTATACAGATTCAAATATAGAAAAGTATATTTGCGAAATTCATTGGATACAAAAACATGGAAAAGACAAAGATTTTTCATCTTATGTTGATTTATGTAATTATCGACTTGAAAGAAAAAGAGTTTCTGTTGGTGTGGTATATAGCTATCGTTCTATGTATCGCGTTTTCAGGGACTTTGACGAAAATAATCAATTGCCATTGCACTATAAAAGAAATCCTTTGCAACCTGTTAAAAGTGCATATTTATGCTTAAATCCCTATTTCAAATCACTGATTGATAATTATATCTCATATGCTACTAATGAAGGACATAGTGAAAAAACTATAAGCTCCTGTGTAAGAAAAGCTGCATGTTTTCTTAAATTTTTTCAGCAAAAAGGGTTTGCAACATTCGCAAAGGTGACAGAGAAAGAAGTATATGCTTTTTTTCTTGATGAGAATAATCAACTAAATAAAAGTCACTCTTATAAAAAGGCCATAACAACAGCGTTACAGGTAAATCTTGAAGATTCTGATGTGCAAAGAATTATGAACTATGTACCAGAAATAAGGAAAATACGAACGCTTTATCAGTTTCTAACAGTAAAAGAATGTGAAGTAATAAAGCACGAGCTGATGGATAATCATTTTTCATTACGAGATAAGGCTATCCTGAATATTTTGTTTTACTATGGACTACGGGCTTGTGATGTAGCTAATCTTAAATTGGAAAATATAGACTGGCAAAAAGATAAAATATCTTTATACCAGTCAAAAACCTTAAATCTGGTTGAATTACCTCTTTTGCCAATTGTTGGAAATTCAATATACGATTATCTCAAATTTGAGAGACCAAAAAAACAGAGTCAATTTCTTTTCCTTAAGTCGTTTTCTCCATATGAAGCCCTCAATAGCAATGGTATTTATAGCATTTCAAATAGGTTATTTAAAATAACTGGGCTTAGGCAGAATAAAGGAGATCGTCGAGGAACGCATATTTTCAGACATCATATTGCAACAGCATTAGCATCCAGTGGATTTTCTCAACCTGTAATAAGTGCAACTTTGGGACATGTCGAACCAACTTCCTTAGAGCCATATCTTGAAGCAGATATAGAACATTTAAGACCATTTGCACTTAGTCTAGAAAACTTTCCAATTGACGAGGAGGTGTTTACAAATGACTGATTTAGAAAAGAATTTAGAGGAAAAAATAAAGCTCTTCCTCAATTACAAAACAGTTTCTGGTGGTATGAATAGAGTATATATACAGACTTTAAGACGATTTGAAAAATTTTGTTATGAAAACTTTGCTGCTCAGAAAGAATTAACTCAAGAAATGATTGATTCTTGGTGTCAAAAAAAATCTTCTGAATTGAATGGATCTAGAAATACAAGAATAAAAGTCGTTAGAGCCTTTATAAAATTTCTTAATCAAAGAGCCTTGTCATGCATTGAACTGCCGGTGCTCCTGAAGTCTGAGAAATCTAAATATATACCACATTCATTCACAGAAGAAGAATTGAAGGCTTTCTTTTTTGAATGTGATCATATTTGTAAAGATAGTCGCAGATTTTCCAATTATAAGAACCTTGTTGTTCCGGTTCTTTTCCGCTTGCTATATAGTTCTGGAATTCGAACAACAGAGGCCAGATTGTTAAAAAGAGAAGATGTCGATTTTGAGAACGGCATTCTTAAAATTCGAAAAGGGAAAGGCTCTGATAAACATTATGTTGCGCTTCATTCCTCTACCGTTGATATGTTAAAGAAATATGATTTTGCAATGGATAAATTGAAAAAAAATCGAACATATTTCTTTGAAAAATCTAATGGTTCTTTTTTTGATACAAGCTGGCTTAGCAGATGTTTTAGGGAGTGCTGGTACAGAGCT
This sequence comes from Treponema bryantii, assembly GCF_036492245.1. NCBI lineage: Bacteria > Pseudomonadati > Spirochaetota > Spirochaetia > Treponematales > Treponemataceae > Treponema > Treponema bryantii. The sequence goes on from NZ_AP025286.1 coordinate 2,640,416, forward strand.
AATAAAACATCTGCAGTGCCTTATGATTTGCGGCACAACTATGCAACAACTAATATAAATAGTTGGGAAACTGATTCATTCGAATTCAATGATAAATTGTTTTTCTTGTCTAAATCTATGGGACATAAAAAGTTAGTATCTACACTCTATTATTACTCGATAGTCCCGCGTCTTAGTGAAACTATAAAAGATAAAACAGAATCTGATTTGAATGAAATAATAAAAGAGGTGAATTATGAAGAATAATGCGGAAGCTATAAAATTTTCGAAATATATATCAGATTATCTTTACAATTATGCACCTGCATTTTTAAGCCGTTCAAAAGATACTCTGAAATCTTATGAAGATACTTTGGTTTTATATATCAAATTTTTAGAAAAAGAAGGTATCACTTCTTCAAATCTATCAAGAAAAGCTTTTGAAAGAACGTATATAGAAAAATGGATACTCTGGTTAAAAAATGAACGCAGTTGTTCTCCAGATACCTGTAACAATCGAATGAGTACATTCAGAGGATTTTTGAAATATCTTGGTTCTAAGGACATAAAACTTATGTACCTGTATGAAGAGTCAAGAACTATTCACAGATTAAAAACTTTGAAGAAGAAAGTTACAGGTGTTTCTAAAAAAGGAATTCAAGAATTATTGAATCAACCAGATTTGGGAACTAAGATAGGTCGAAGAGATTATACGCTTTTAATGTTGATGTATAGTTCGGCAGCACGAATTAATGAGATTTTATCATTAAGAATAAAAGATTTATTCTTAGAGGGACCTCATCCTTATATGAATTTGTTTGGAAAAGGTGAAAAGATTAGACCTGCTTTTCTCATGCCAAGAACTGTTACCAACTTGAAAGGTTATATTGAATCCGTACATGGAAAAAATCCTAAGCCGGAAGATTACTTATTTTTCTCGCCTGTTGGAAATCGGAAGGAGAAATTAACTCAGCCGGCTATTGCAAAGCGTATAAAGAAATACGCAGAAGCAGGCAGTGCAAAAAGTCAGGAAATTCCAATTAATTTGCATTCACATCAATTACGGCATGCAAAAGCCACGCATTGGCTGGAAGATGGAATGAATATTGTTCAGATAAAATTTCTACTTGGACACGAAAGTGTTGAAACGACAATGAAATACCTTGATGTTTCCATAGCCGAAAAAGCAGAAGCACTGGCGACACTTGAAGATGAAAAGGAGGCAGCGCTTCCTAAAAAGTGGGAAATGGATGATGGTTCATTATCTGAATTTCTTGGATTACCAAGATAAATTTTGTGGCAAAATATCACCCATATTACTTACTTTATTACCCATGTGTGATATAATCATCATGGGTGATAAAGTGAATAATCAATTACATGAATTATTAGATGAACTCCGTTCTTATGATACTGAACGTGAATGGTTTGAGTTTAAGGAAAACTGGTTTGATCAGACTCAGCTTGGACAGTATATTTCTGCTCTCTCAAACAGTGCAGCAATTGAAGGTCGTAAGAATGCTTATTTTGTCTGGGGAATTCATAATGATACACATGATGTAACAGGCACAACTTTTAACTGCAACATGGATATTAAAAATGAGCCTTTAAAACATTTTCTTGCACGACAGATTTATCCGGATTTAAATTTCAATTTTGAAGAAACTAATTATGAGGGTAAAAAAGTAGTTGTTCTTACTATTCCGGCTGCAAGGACAGTTCCTACAAGTTTTGATAACGAACGCTTTATACGAATTGGCTCAAGTAAGGAAAGTCTCAGAAAGTATCCGGAAAAAGAGTCTTATCTGTTTGATGTCCTTCGGCACGGATTTCCAACAATTGAGAATACACCCTCAAAATATCAGGATCTAACATTTGAAAAACTGTTTATTTATTATGGTGCTAAAGGTCTGAAACTTAATCCTGATAATTTCAAAAAGAACCTTAATCTTCTTACAGAAGATGGACAATATAACATTCTTGCACAGTTGCTTTCTGATAATTCTCAGATTCCGTTAAGAGTTGCCATTTTCTCAGGAAAGACAAAAGCTGATAAAATGTATTCTATCCGCGAATTTGGTTACCAGTGTATTTTGTATACGCTTGATGAAGTTCTTCGTTATGGAGATGTCTTGAATATTCTTCAGGCAGATGAAAAGGATAGAGTTGTTGAGCGAAAGGACGTTCCTTTGTTTGAAAATGATGCTTTCAGGGAAGCTGTTATAAATGCGTTTGTACATAACAAATGGGTAACAGAAAATGAACCGATGATTACCGTTTTCTCAGATAGAATTGAAATTCTTTCTCGGGGAATACTACCACCAGAACAGACGCTTGAAGGTTTTTTTAGAGGTGAATCTGTCCCTGTAAATAAGAAGCTTTCAGAAATATTCTTACAACTTCATATCAGTGAAAAAACTGGCCGTGGTGTTCCAAAAATTACCAGCACATACGGAAAAAGTGCATACGAATTTCATGAAAACTCTATTGTTGTAAAAATCCCTTTTAATTGGATTAACAATATGGGTGATAAAGTGGGTAATAAAACGGGTGATAATTCAAAATTAAATAATACTCAGTCCAAGATTTTTTCAGAAATCCGAAATAATCCAAATATTACAAAACCTCAAATTGCACAGTTGGTCGGAGTTGGAAAGACTACCGTTGATAATGCAATTGCAGTTCTCAAACAGAAAGGTTATATAAAACGCTCAGGTTCCAATAAAACTGGTTTCTGGGAAATATTAAATGCAGGAGAAATTGAGAAATGAAGAAGATTTTTTTTATAGTTTGTTTGATTTTTATAAGCACTTTCTCATGGAGCCAGAATGTTGAAATAATGAAAAGGATTCCTTTTGGAACTGAGGGTGCATTTAATTATTCATCCTCTTGGGATGAAAACGAAGGTTCTGCTCCTGAACTCAGTGTTTTAGCGTCCTTTGAAAACATGATGATAGTTTATGACGGAAAGAATTATTATGAATTAAATCTTATTAGTAAAAAACTTAAGAAGAAACTGTCCTTAAAAAATAATGCCCCTTATACTGGAACCCAAATATATGGAAATCTTTCAGACGGTTTTCTTTATGGAAATGTTGGAGCTGGTGCAGGACAGAATGAAGATTATCTGATTATTTATCATAAAGGAAATGAATATAAAATCGAAAACAAAACAAGCCTTTTCCCATATGGAATTTATGATTATGCATCCTTCCTTTGCTTAGATGATACAGTTTTCTTTATGACTACTGGAAAAACACTTGTTTGCATTCAATTAAAAAAAGATGGTACTTATACTGTTAAAAATGAAAGAGAAACCTCTGAATATCTGGATAAAGGGATGGCAGAGAAACTTGGCTTTATCTTTACAAGAAATAAAAAGGGCAATATTTCAAGAATCTGTATAGGTGATTATTCACTAAATAGAAGTTCAGATGGGATTAATTATTGGAAACGAAGAAATGATACATTCCAAATTATGAATCCACAATATCAAGACAAAAAAAATATAGACTCTTTTTCACAAAATCCTGGTTTTCCTGTATATACTCTGACCGGGACAGATTTAAAGGGCTTTCATTATTTTATGAGATTTGATAGTGAAAATGGAAGATTTTCAAATGATAATCCTGGCTTTAATGTAAAGTTTTCTATTGCAGTTTTGACTCCTTTTGATAGTAAACTTTATATTTATGAAGATTACAAAGAAAATGAATGGAATCCTGCCCGCAATAAAGCAGGAAAACCAATCTGCAAAACTTCGTTTTATATAGCTCCAGATGGAAGTATTTATTTTTCTGATTGCAATGCTCAGAATAAAGAATGGTTGATTAAGAAGATTCCAAACAGATTATATGATCAGTTAGATGTAGATATCAGCCATATCGGAATAATTATAAACAACAATATTCCGCTTTACGAAAATGCAAATTCATCTTCAGCTGCAAATGGAAACAATTATGAAAACGACATAGTTTTGCAAAAAGAGACAAAAGGCAATTGGAGTAAAATTCAAAAACTAGATGGTCGCGAAGGCTGGGTAGAAACGAAGTTCATCAATTTTGATAATCAGCAATCAACATCATTTACAAACGTAGCGGTTAACAAAATAATGAGTTGCAATGATAATTTGCGTCTGCGTTCAGAAGAAGCAACTTCAAGCAATGTAATTACAACCATGCAAAAAGGGACAAAAGTCAAAATCCTGAAACTTGGCAAAGCAGAAACAATCGATGGCATAAACAGCAACTGGGTACAGGTAGAAGTTCTTTCTGATGCAAAAAATAAAGACGGTAAAGAAATAAAATCAGGCACAATAGGCTGGTGCTACGGCGGATATTTGGAATAAGGTTTGAATATGAAGAAGAGACTTTTACTTACAGCAATTATTCTCGCAATGAGCGTTTTATGTTTCGCTTTGGAAGTGGAAAAACTTGGAGAAATAAAAGATATATATTATAGAGATGGTATCGCAGGTGGACCCGGAAGTCCAAATGAGCTTGCCATAAATGAAGTTGATAACACAATAAAAATCATTAATAGCACATCTGATTTTACTTATTATGATTTGACTACTCTGGAAGGTGTCAAAAAAACTGAATATCGGAATACCTTTGGTTTGATGCAAATTGAATTGGGAGATTTCGATATAAGTTGCCATAGTGATGTTTTAATTCTGGAAAAAGACAATGAACAGATTCAATATATAGCCGGATATGAAAATATCAAGTCTGGAATCAGTTTCATTCTCAAAAAAGATAATGGCTACATAATTTATTATGTAAATGAAGATGGATTTCCAAGTGCTGTAGATACCACCGGCCGTATCTATTCAGAAGAATAAGCAATGGCATATTTGAAAAAATATGACCCGGAAAAATACGAGCAGAGCAAGAGTACTTCTGGTGAATTAGAACTCTACAATGATTTTATTCGCAATCGTGTCCTTATCTGGGGAAAAACTCATTACATGAAACACAATGTAATGGTGCAATATGACCTTCAAGGAAATTATTATTTTATGCAAGACTTTGGAAGCCTTGGTTCTGACATTGGATGTTACTTTAATGATAAGTGTATTTTTTACAAATTTACTGAAGGATTAAATCCATACTCTGAAATAATCAAGAACTGTAAAGATGATGATTATTATAGCTCCAGCTGGTATCTTGGGTTCGGCGGCAACATCTACTACTACATAGCCGGCGAAGAATATACCGAAGTATTCCGCATCCGCCGCACCTGGGGTGATCCAGATTTTTATGCTATGGCCATCAACGGCTACACAGACGACTCTTACGGCCAGTACGTAAACAAGGTTCTTCCAACTTTGAGCAAAGCAGAACTCCGTCTTTTGAGAAATACAATCTTTGCCATCTATGGCGTTCACTTTAAAAGCGCAGACCTTTCAACTCATTTCAACAAACAAGTCTGGTACACAGATGAAGGCAAAACATCTGGTGAAGTGACGCTTCCGGCGCATCGTCAGAAGCTTGTTGAGATGATACAAAAGTTAGAGAAATAATCAAAATCTATCTGGAGTTAAAAGAAATGAAAAAGACATTCATATTTATAACTTTACTTTTCATAAGCACATTTTTATGGTGTCAGAATGTTGAATTTAAAAAAATTAAACAATTTAAGAATGATAAGGCATCTGTTTATATTAGAGAAGAGGTCAATCCTCAGGATGATATTACTGGTAACGATATCTTTTTTGATGCTGATGGAAATTTTATGATTTATCAGCGTGACAAGAAATTGATGCTTTTCACCAATAAAGATTTAGAGATTGAAACACAGATAAAAATTAATACAGATACATCTTTGCAGACTTTCCAAACAATTGAAAATAATATTTTTATGGGAAACCATACCGAAGCATTCTATTTTAATAAAAATGGTTCTGAGTTTTTTCGAGTAAATATTTATTCAATATTAAATAAGCTTAATGGAGGGGACAGTAATTGGTTCACTGATTGTTATTATGATGAAGAAAAAGATATTTTGTTTTTTACATACCCTCATAATTCGGTAAACAGCATAGTAAATCCTTCTTTTGATGAAGTTCAGAATCAGAAAAATTTCCGTAATGCAGAAGAAACAAGTAAACTTCTTAAAAATGGAAATTATGATCCTCATCTGACTTTAGATTCAGATAATGATTTATATATTGATGGAGTCAGATGCAGATGGAATGCAACAGCTTATGAAACTACAGATTATGTAATTACTCTAAATAACAAGCGTAAAACTATTAGGGTTTTTGACAGAAAAGAAAGTGAGGTGTTATATTACACCATTCCTGAGAATGAAACCGAAGAATCCATCACCTATCATCCAAACGGCGACTGGTATTTCCTGACTATAAACTGGACAACAGACACTCACACCCTTTGGCGAATCGAAAATACCTGGGATTCACAGTGGCGCGAGCAGTGGAATAAAGAACACATCAATTTTGATAATCAGGATTCAGCTTCATCAACAAACGTAGCTGTAAGCAAAGTAATGACTTGCAACGACAATCTTCGCCTTCGTTCTCAGGAAGCAACATCAAGCAGTGTAATCACAACCATGCAAAAAGGCACAAAAGTCAAAATCCTGAAACTTGGCAAAGCAGAAACTATCGATGGAATAAACAGCAACTGGGTACAGGTAGAAGTTCTTTCTGACGCGAAAGACAAAGACGGCAATGAAATAAAATCGGGTACCACAGGCTGGTGCTACGGCGGATATTTGGAATAAGTTCTTTTTGCGAAGAACTTGTTATGGTAAAGATAATAAAAATAAAATCCAAACTTTCAACTGCTTAATTATATGTAATATATGGGGTAAGTTTGAAAAGTTTGGATTTATAAAAAGAAGGGATAACGGCAGGCATAGCCTGCCTCTGCCGCTATTTTTTAAGGATAATCCTAAAACGACCCGCTGTCGCAGCTCGTTTTTTAACGGATTCTCTATAAGAGCGGGGATTCATCCCCCTCCTTTTCATATTTTCTTTTCTATGATAATATACTCAAATTATGGATTTACTGAAAAAGCTTGATGAATGTGAGAAGCGCTTTAAAGTTGTAAGCGACCTTGTAATGGATCCGAATCTTGTAAAGGACCCGAAGAAGTACAAGGACACAATGCGTGAGCACGGATACCTGACTGAAGTTTGTGCACTTTATGACGAATACAAAAAGGTTTTGAGCGGTATCCAGGACGCTAAGGAAATGATTACGGCAGAAGATGATGCCGAGATGAAGGAAATGGCTCGCGAGGAGCTTAAGGAACTGGAAGAAAGACAGCCTAAGCTTGAAGAGGATATTAAACTGAAGCTTGTTCCGCCTGATCCTCTTGATGAGAAAAATATTATTCTTGAAATCCGCTCGGCTGCGGGTGGTGACGAAGCTTCGCTTTTTGTACGAGACCTTTGGGAAATGTATACACACCTCGCTGAACGCAAGGGCTGGAAAACTGAAACTATGGAAGCTCAGGAAACTGAAGTTGGTGGTTTCAACAAGATTGTAACTTCTATCAGCGGTAAGTTTGTATATGGTACACTTCGCTGGGAATCTGGTGTTCACCGTGTTCAGCGTGTTCCTCAGACAGAAAGCCAGGGACGTCTGCAGACTTCTACTGCAACTGTTGCTGTTCTTCCTGAAGCTGAAGAAACTGAAATTGAAATTAAACCGGGCGACGTTCGCGTTGACGTAATGCGTGCCGGTGGACCTGGTGGACAGTGTGTAAACACAACTGACTCTGCCGTTCGTCTTACTCATATTCCGACAGGTCTTGTTGTTATTCAGCAGGATGAAAAGTCTCAGATTAAGAATAAGGAAAAGGCTTTCCGAGTACTCCGTGCCCGCCTCTTCGACCTTGAAGAAAGCAAAAAGCAGGAAGAGCGTGCAGCTGCCCGCTCAAGCATGGTAGGTTCTGGTGCCCGCTCTGAAAAGATCCGCACTTACAACTTCCCTCAGGACCGCGTAACTGATCACCGCATCAACTATTCGGCTCATAACCTTCCTTCTTTCATGATGGGCGAAATGGACGATATGCTCGATGCATTGAACGTTTACGCTAAGGAAGAGCAGTTGAAGTCGGATATCACTGAACTTTAATTTGATGTAGGGGGGAAGTCTCCCCCCGCGGCTGCACTTCGTTGCAGCCTACCCCTTCCAGCGGGGGACACCCCCGCAACGCCTCCGCTATGACAATTCGTGAATATAAGAATCAAATAATCAAAACAATTTCATCTTCCGCATCTCCACAACTAGATGCAGAAATCCTGTTATGCCATTTTCTGAACTACAATAAAACACAGCTTCTTATGAATCAAAATCAGGAATTGTCAGACGCCACAAAAACTAAAATAGACGACGCTGTTGCCCGACGCGCAACAGGACTTCCTATTGCGTATATCACCGGACACAAGGAATTTTACGGTTACGACTTTATCGTAACTCCAGACGTTTTAATTCCAAAGCCAGACACAGAGATTTTAGTAGAACGCGCTGTAGACGTTATTCTATCGATGATGGATGCACGCGGTGAGAACCTTTTAACAGTTTGTGATATGTGTACCGGTAGCGGCTGTATTGCAGTTGCAGTGGCTAAGACTCTGCTTGAAGACGAAAGAGTTCCGGCTGAACAGCTGCCAAAGTTTACACTTGCCGACATCTCAGAACCTGCGCTCGATATAGCACGACGAAATGTTGCTGCCCTGCTCGGGGACAGGCCGGACAGCACGCTTATTCTCTCGCGCTTTAACTTTGTGCGCACTAACCTCTTTGATGCAATTTCTGAAGCAATTAAATATGATGTGATTCTTTCTAACCCGCCGTACATTCCGCACACAATGGTGGATGAACTTTTACAGGACGGTCGCAGCGAACCGCGCCTCGCACTCGACGGCGACATAACAATAGACGGCGATCGCGCCACAAATGACCGCGGCGAGCCTGCTGATGATGGACTAGCGATAATCCGGAACTTAATTCCGCAGGCTGCTGCACACCTCGCACCGCGCGGTTCAATTATTATGGAAACCGGCGAGTACAACGCAGAAGCAACAGCCGAGTTCGCGGAGGCAGCCGGCTTTAATACGGAGATTCACAGAGATCTCGAAGGCCAGCTCCGCGTAGTCGAGATTTACTAGAACTCAACAGCTTTTGTAAAGAACAAACTGATTCCCTCGTTCGGGAAGCGCTGTTTTACTTTTTCTACGACTTCATTTACCTTGCGGGCATCTGCTTCTTCAACATACGAAAAAAGCACAAAGTTCATTTCCGGCCAGATGGTGTCACCAAGCTTTTTAGTGTGAGAACCGCGGCCGTGGATTTCCGGAATTACGGTATATTGAATTGAAGGAATCTCTTTTTCAAGAGCTTCTGTAATATCTTCCTGAACAGACTGGTTCGAAATTATTTCAGCACGATAAAGTTCTGACATTATTCATCCTCCTCCCAGCGGCTTTTATCGTAATCACCGGTGTTTTCAACATGCTCAACCACCGGGCGAGCACCGCGCTTTCTCATTACCAGGCTGTACAATACCGGAATTACCAGCAGTGTAATAAACGTACTGGAAATCAAACCACCTACTACAGCAATGGCAATAGGGCGAACCATACTTGACTGGCCTTCTGTTGTAAAACACATCGGGAGCATACCAAGAATTGTTGTAAGGGTTGTCATCAATACCGGACGGAAACGGCTCTTTCCAGCTTCAAAGCAGGCATTCTTAAGCTCGACACCACGTCCTACAAGAATATTCGTGTAGTCAACAAGAATAATACCGTTATTTACAACAATACCAATCAGCATGATAACACCGACTGCTGTCATGAAGGAAAGTGCTTCTCCAATAATCTTATGAATCAGAATTACACCAATGATAATGAACGGCATTGTTGCAAGGTTGATAAGCGGAGCCTTGAACGACTCGTAGGTTGCAGCCATTACACCAAATACCAGCAGAATTGCCATAATCGCAATCTTAAGATAGAAGCCGTACTGGCTCATTGTTTCTTTCCAGGCTCCCTTATAATTAACTACAACTGAATCTGGAATAATAACATTTTCCTGAATGGCGGCCTTAATTTCTTCTTCAATTACGTTGTCGTTTTCTTCTGTAAGATTGCTTGCGCGAACGTGAATGATTCGCTTCTGGCTTTCACGGCGGATAGAAACCGGACCGAGGCCTTTTTTAATCGATGCAAAGTTTGCAACGCTGACCATTCCGCCGTTTCCACGAACGTAAATGGATTCAAGGTCGTTGATTGTCTTGCGATCTTCCGGACGGTAAGCAACTACTACGCTGTAATCTTTTCCGTTGCTCTTGTAAGTACAGGCGGTAGAACCGTTAATCGCATAGTTGATTTCGCGTGCGACGGTTGCAATGTCTACACCCATGTTGTAGGCGCGTTCACGGTCAATAACAATTTCAACCTGAGGAAGTCCCTTATCCATACTTACAGAAGGCTCGCTGATTTTCTTGTTTGCAGAAATAACTTCACGGATTTCTTCTGCAGTATTCAAAGCCGCATCAAGATCATCTGAAAGAAGAACGACATCTACACTGCTTCCCATCCACTGACCACGGAAACCTTCGCTAAAGGAAAGTCGTGCACTAGGGAATTCTGCAAAATGCTTACGGAGCTTATTCTGCATATCCTGAGCAGAATCAATCTGCTTTGCAGTTTCCGGAAGAGCAATTGTGATGGAACCGCGGTTTGTATTACGACCACCAATTGAAGTAGTTACAGTTTTAATTCCTTTACATTCGGCTTTAACATATGCCTCAAGTGCAAGTACGACCTCTTTTGTTTCTTCAAAAGGAGTTGCAGTTGCCATATTGATATTCAATTGAACCTGATCATCACGGCCGGCTGGAATCTGATTAATCTGCATTGTCGGAATAAAGGCAAAAGAAATTACAAGTACACAGACAGCAGCAACAATTGTAATCAGACGGTTATCAAGGGCTGCTTTTAATACGCGTGAATACAAACGGATAAAGAACTGAATTATTCCTTCAAAAAATCCGTATAGTCTTTTCAGCACAGGATTTGAAACAGGTTTTTCATTTCTGTTTGAAAGCGGAAAGAATTTTCCTGCCAAAACAGGAACAAGGAAAATAGCAACCAGCAGAGAAGAAACAAGGGCAATTACAATTGTAAAAATTGCAGCCTTAAACATCTGCCCCATAAATCCAAGATCTTTAATAAAGAAGATAAATGGAAGGAATACACAGATTGTTGTAAGGTTTCCTGATGTTACCGACATGAGCATTTCCTGTGAACCAAGAATTGCAGAAGTACGAGGCTTAGCACCACGCTGCCTGTAAGCATAAATATTATCAATCATTACGATAGACGCATCTACAATCATACCTACACCAAGAATCAGACCTGTAAGGGTCATCATATTTAATGTAAGTCCAAACATACTCATTGCAAACAGAGTAATGATAATTGAAAGAGGAATAGAAATCGAAATGATAATTGTTGACTTAAAGTTTTGAAGGAAGATAAACAGAATGATAACCGCAAGAATAAGTCCCTGCCAGGCAGAAGTAATCAAAGTATTGATTGTTTCGCGGATAGCGTCTGTTGAATCCTGAATGATTTCAAGAGTAACATCCGGCGGAAGATTCTGCTCTGCCTGATCAATCTTTTTATAAACATTATTTGCTACAGTTACAGAGTTTGCATCTGACTGCTTTGTAACACTGATATAAACACCTTTTTCACCATTGATGAACGATTCCTGTGTTGTATCGCTGTAACCGATTGTTGCTTCACCTATATCTCGAAGTCTGATTGCATAACCGTTGATAATAGAAATTACAGTATCATTAATTTCATCAAGGCTTGTATATTCACCAGTTGTTCGAACAATATAGTTTCTGTGTCCTTCCTGAACCTTACCACCACCAAGTTCAAGATTCTGTTTTGAAAGAGCACCTGTAACAGTTGGAACTGTAAAGCCGTAAGCAGCCATTCTGTTCTGATCAAGTTTTACATTTACCTGTGCAGAACGTCCACCATAAACTTCAGCTTCACCTACACCATCAGCCTGTTCAAGAATACTTACTACATTGCTCTCGGCAATTGATTTTAAGTCATCTACAGAACGGTTACCACGGATAAGGATTCGCATGATTTCGCCGCTGTCTCCAGTGAAGCGGAAAATTGTAGGAGTTCCCGCATTATCAGGAAGACCTCGCTTTACTCTATCAAGCTTATCGCGGACATCATTCATTGCAGCTGTCAAATCAGTTCCATACTCAAACTCAAGGGAAACGTTAGAAGAACCTTCATTCGAAGTTGATGTAAGATTCTTAAGACCGTTTACGCTCATAACAGCACTTTCAATCATCTTTGTAATAGACTTTTCAACAGACTCAGGGTCTGCGTTTGGATAAGATGTATTGATTGAAAGAGAAGGATTTTCGATTTCCGGCATAAGTGCAGTTGCTACATTGCTCAGGGTAAAAATACCAATCATTCCAAGCAGAGCAAAAACAATCAGAATCAATACCGGATGTTCAAGTGTTTTTCTGCTTAAACTCATTATTTTTTACCCTCTGGCTTTGGACTTTTTTCATCACCTTTATCTGCAGGTGGTGCTTCTACAAACTCCACGTTGCCGCTGATATCACGAACTTTTGCACCTTCATAAAGTGAAAGCATACCTTCAAGAACAACAACTTCACCGGCAGCAAGACCATCAGTAACCTGATTGTAACCGTCGATATTTTTTCCACGGGTTACCTTGCGCTTTGTAACAGTGCTATCATCTTTTACAACATACAGATAATATTCATCACTGTTTTCAACAAAGGCATCCTGAGGAATAACCGGATAGCCTCCAAAATCAACAGTAAAAAGCTTAACGCGGGCAAACATACCGGCATTAACCTTGTCATATTTTTTATCAAAATTCAAAATGATTTCTTTTGTACGTGTAGCAGGATCTACAACTGGAGAAATACGAACAACTGAAGCAATAAACTTTTCTTCGCCATAAGCCTGAAGTGTGATTTCTGCCTTCTGACCGATTGCGATATCTGCAACATATCGCTCCGGCACCTTTGCTGTAATCTGAAGATTGTTGATATCACCTATTTTTGTGATTACTGAATTTGCACTAACCTTTTGGCCGATTTTTACAGGAGAGGTAATGATACTTCCGTCGATTGGAGCTGTAACAGGGCTTTTTGCATAATAACTTCCAGGCTCAGACGGGTCGATATAAGCAATAATGTCGCCCTGCTTTACTGAAGAGCCGAGAGAAACCAGCATCTCTACAACCTTACCCCCTATAGAAGGAAAAACTTCAATTGATTTCTGAGTTTCAATTTCACCGTTTGTATAAACGAAATCTGTAATTGTTTTCTTTTCTGCTACAGTTGTACGAACTGCAGTTGCTGTCTGTGGACCTCGGCCTCCAAAACCTCCGAATCCACCAGACGCTGAGTTTTTATTTTTTGCTGAGCGGGTTATTAAAAATACTGCACCAGCTGTAACAGCAAGAATGGCAATCAGAATAATTGCCGTAGTTGTAGTTTTTTTCCTGTCCATATATACCTCTTAATTTTTCCTAATTTATTTTATTCGTTTCCCAAAGATCCAAATGGAACTCCGAGTGTATTTTCCAGATCTAAAACAGCGCAAATCAGATTGTAAATATGAGATTCTCTGTCTGTTTTTGCTTTAAGAAGTGAATCTGAAGCGTTCTGCAAAGTAAGTAAATCGCGTGAACCGTGATTATAGGCAGTAAGAGTCATATCATAAGATTTCTGCGCAATTTCTACATTGCGGTTCAGCATCTCCATCTGACTCTGCTTCTGAAGAATATTTTTTATACTGTTCTCAAGATTAAGGGATGCTGTTGTCTTTTCATCTTCAAGCTGCAATTCGAGATCTTTTAAAGCTCCCTTTTGTGCTGCAATACTAAGAGCTCCATTTGACCATGGAAGATATCCATCTAGAGGAATTCTTACTCCAAACGACAAACTATGACTTTCATTTTCATTTGCTTTAGTAATATCTTCTGTTTTATCAGACAATCTATTCATTCCCCAGGAATATGAGGCCGAAATTGAAGGTGCATAAGCAGAAAAGCGAGTTGCAAGCAGCGAGTTTTTCTGTTGTTCAATATTTGTCTGAATCTTCTTTACTGAAGGAAGCTCCTCTACAGTCTGCGTAACTGTAAAAGTTTCAGGAGGAATTGCATCCGAAAGAGATCCTGAAAGTTCAATTTTTTCATCCTGCGAAATACCAAGAGTCTGCTTAAAGGAAGCCATATTATTCTGATAAGCTATTTCTGCAGATTCTATTGTCGGGCGCTGGCTTTCATAGCTGTACTGAGACTGCAAAAGGTCGAGTTCAGAAAGCTGGCCGCGGTTATATTTATCGCGGTTATTTTCATAACGAAGACGTGCTGTTTCCATATTACGCTTCTGGAGAGATATACTTTCTTTTGTATACAAAAGAGAGTAAAAAAGCTTTCTTACACTCAGTTCAACCTGACGAACAGCATCCTCATAAGAAGTTTTTCCACTTTCAAACTTAAGTCGAGCTTCCTTTATTGAAGTATAAAGTGAAGGTGTAAGAGAAAGACTGACAGAAGCACTAAAGCTATAAGTATACTTATTTGAAGCTTCTTTTTCTGTAAGCAAACCATCAAAAGGAATTTCATAGGATCCGCTTAAAGAGGCAGACGGACTTACACCATTCCAGGAAGTCTTATTACGCTTATCCAGTGCGTCCAGAGTAATTTTCTGACGTTTAAGGGAAATATTGTTATCTGCAGCAAGAACTACTGCATCTTCCACTGTAATAACTCTAGATTTCTCAGTTGCAGTCTGCGCATACAGTGAAAATGACGCAGCCACAATCATTGTAAAAATTAAACGTTTCATATTATACTTTCCATATTAAATTATACTAAAATTACAAGCTTTTTTATAGAAAATTACTGTCATTTTTTAGAATTATCTGTTATTTTTATGGGTATGAGCAGCGAAAAAGTGTTTGATTCAGACATAAAAAATCCGGCTGCCCTTCTGGAAGAGTTCTTTTCAAAGCATGAGTATCTTTCTCCAGAAGAAAAAGAGGCAGTTTCACAGGCATGGACTCTCCTTGTTACAAAAGCAGGTGACAGGGTACGTGAATGCGGTAAGCCTTACTATCTCCATCCTCTAAGAGTTGCAAATATCCTTGCAGAAAGCAAACTCGACAGCCCTACTCTTGTAGCAGCCATTCTTCATACTATTCTGGATTTTAATGTTACAGAAGAAGAACTGAAAAATCAGTTCGGCGAAAATGTCTGCAATATCATTCTTACAGTAAATAAGATTCTCAATCTGCCTATAAATACAAAAACCATGCATCAGTCTGATGCAATCCGTAATATGCTTTTTGCTATGTGTGATGATGCACGAATTATCCTCATTACACTTGCAGACCGTCTGGACCGTATACGCAATATCAAAAACTTTACGGCTGCAGACCAGCATATGATTGCCTCTGCCGTTATAGAAATCTGGGCTCCGCTTGCAGACAGACTCGGTATGCAGGCAGAAAAAAATGAATTTGAAGATTTAAGCCTTAAATATACTAACCCGGCAGTTTTCCAGCAGATTAAAGCCATTGTTTCTCAGAAAAAAGATGAACGTTCCAGCTACCTCGAAAAGGCTGTAAACAGCATTTATAAGTCTGCAGATAAGATGGGCATGAAGATTGAAATTCAAAGCCGTGCAAAGCACTTTTATTCAATCTATCAGAAGATGAGAAAGCGCAACAAGGAAGCCGGCGAGCTTTTTGATTTGCTTGCACTCCGTATTCTGTGTAACACACCTGCAGAATGCTACACTCTCGTTGGTATTGTACACGGACTTTGGAAACCGCTGGACGGCCGTTTTAAAGATTACATTGCAATGCCTAAGGCAAACGGTTATCAGTCACTGCATACAACTGTAATGTGTGAGGGTAAGCCTCTTGAAATTCAGATCCGTACCCACGACATGCACAATATGGCTGAGCACGGAATTGCCTCTCACTGGCTTTATAAAAAAGGCAGCTCACGAGAGCTGATAGAAGAAGACCGCCTTGCCATTTACAACAAGCTTCAGCAGTTTAAGGACAGTCTCACAGAAGGCAACAATTTTGAGACTCTCAAAAACGAACTCCTTGGTGATGAGATTTACGTTTTTACTCCAAAGGGAGATGTAAAGAAACTTCCGATGGGAGCAACTGCAATTGACTTTGCTTACTCTATTCACTCGGCTATCGGTGAAAAGATTATTGCAGCAAAGGCAGACGGAAAAATCATTCCTTTGTCTAAAGCGCTTCAGAATACACAGATTATTGAGGTAATCACAAATCCTCAGGCTCATCCTACAGAGGCCCAGCTTAAGCTTGTAAAAACAAGTAAGGCTCACCAGAAGATTCACTCTTGGCTCATGGCAAATGACCCTACCTTTAGTGAAAGACTCGCTCTTAAAGCTGAGGAAGCCGCCGCAGCCCAGGGTATTGAGGGAACGGTTGGTACTGCGGGTGCCGGTGGTACTCACTTCAGCAGGGTAAAGAAATCCCGCCCTAAAAAAGGCAAGCAGGAAATTACCGAACAGAAGCCTCGAAAAAAATGCGGTATTCTCGTACAGGGAGAGCGCCGTGTTCTTTACAATATTGCGCAGTGCTGCCATCCGGAATATCCGGACCTTATTGCGGGATATGTTACAAGAACTAAGGGTGTTTCAATTCACCGCGCCGACTGTCTGATTTATCAGCGTATTCCTCAGAAAGAAGAACGCAGTGTTGACGTTGCGTGGGATGATGGTCACGACCAGCAGTAAGCAGCTGGCCGACCGATTTTTATCTTCCAGTGTCGCGGATTTTTCCTTCTACATAATCAGGATCAAGAGTTCTGAGCAGAGTTGCTTCAGGCAATTTATGAGAAACATAAAGATATGTCGGATGTCCGTCGCAGGTCCAGTTCATCTTCAAGCCGGTTTCAGAATCAATGATTTCCCATTCACCAGCAGGAATTGTAAGCGAACAGAATTCTGGTGAAACAAACTCAATGTCATCCTCAATACGAATCATGTTCATTGCATTGCATTCATACATATACCAGCCGTCTTTCTTTTCAAACGGAATAATTCGGCGGTCAGGATGCTGCTCGTAATCCTTAAGACGTGCTTCGCGGGCTGCAGGGTGCATTTCGTCCAGAGCTTTCTGATTTTCGACTCCGCGTTTCTGACCTTCTGTATAAACAGTGTCAAAAGCGGCATCTGTGATTTCCTTTCCAATTTCCGCTGCAAGCTGATATTTACTGTCGCTGGCACCGGTTGTAGTTTTATCGGCATCGGCCTTGTTATAGTAAAAGCCTGTTGTGCTTTCGCGGTGAGCTACATTTTCGAGCTCTGCAATATAAGGAGCAGCTTCTTCGTCTGTGATTTTTCCTTCAAGGACATCGAGGGCTTTGCGGTGTGCACGGGTTACCATTGCAACATAGTAAACACTCTTCATACGGCCTTCGATTTTGAGGGAATCAATTCCGGCATCGCGGAGATCTGCAAGGTGTTCAATCATGCGGATATCTTTTGAAGAAAGAACTGCAGTAAAATCTTCACCTTCAAAAATCGGGAACTTTTCGCCAGGTCTCTGCTCTTCTTCAATTGTAAGAAGTCCGCTCTGTGCCATCATTTTTGCTTCTTCAGCGGTTATGATATGAGGAGCCGAACTGTCGTTTCCTGAATCACGGTCTTCTGCAAGTTTAAAATTCCATCGGCAGGTATGAGAACAAAAACCACTCTGTGCGCTGCGGCCTGTAAGATAAGCACTCATAAGACAGCGGCCGGCATAGGCAATACACATTGCACCGTGAACAAAGGTTTCAAGTTCCATATCAGGAACAGAATCTTTTATGCGGCGAATCTGATCAATGGAAATCTCACGTCCAAGAACAATACGAGAAAACCCCATGTTCTTATACATCTTAACAGCTTCACTGTTTACGCAGCTTGCCTGGGTACTTAAGTGCAGCTGGGCATTAGGAAATTCTTTCTGAAGTAATGGAACAATACCGATATCCTGTACGATAAAAGCATCTATCGGATACTGTTTAAAATAATCGAGATTTGCCTTTAATGCATCGATTTCTTCATCATGAAAAGAAATGTTGAGTGCACAGTGAAGACGACGTCCAGGAAACTGAGCTTTAAGTGCCTGAACCTTTTTATATTCATCTTCATAAAAATTGTCGGCCTTTACGCGGAGAGAAAATTTCTTAAGACCGATATAAGCGGCATCTGCTCCATAAGCATATGCATAGTATAATTTTTCAACATTGCCGGCTGGCGATAAAAGTTCCATTGTTATGCCTCCGAACGAAGACTGTGTTCGAGTTTAGGCTTGTTTTCAATCTGAACGGCAGCTTTTCCTGCAGTTCCCTCCGTAACAACTTTTCCAACTTTATCTAAAGCAAGATGAGATTCATGTAAGTATTCGTCTGCCATCTGGAACATGAACATCATATCTGGCCATATATCAAGTTCACATTCATTTCCTGTGGAACGAAGATTAGATGCAAATTCCCTTGCATCATCCAGAAGGATTTCTTTTTCACCCATCTGAATAAATACAGGTGGGAAATTCTGAAGAGATTCATCACCTGCAAGAAGTGGAGAAACCATAGGACTTTTTGTATTTGATTCGTAAGTATAAACTGAGCTGCTCTTTCTAAGAACGTCACCACTCATTACTTCATCACTGATTTTTTTTGTCTGAATCAGTTTTGAACATTCAGAAACATCAAGCCATGGAGAAAAAAGAATTACCTGTTTGATGCAGGTGCGGTATCTCTCGCGAAGATTAAAAATCAGAGAGCATGCAATTGGAGCTGCAGAACTATCAGCTGCAATTATGATTTCCGGCATCTGAGGTTTTTCGCCCTTTTCTGCATTTAATGAACAGGCAATCTGTTCTTCTGTAAAGAGAGATTTAAAAACATTCTGAATATCTTCATTAGCAGCAGGGAAAGGGAAAGCAGGTGCTAAACGGTACTCTGGAACAACTACACGACAGAAGCATTTTGTTGCAAGAGAAGCACAGAAACTTGCGTAAGCTGCGCGTGAACCGCCGACAAAGGAACCGCCGTGAATATAAAGCATTACACGATTTGAAGCATAAATCTCCGGTGCAAGCACATCGCACTCTGTATTTCCGTATTTATATTCAGTACGCTCAACTCCGTTAGGCAAAAAAACAGTTTTAAAGCCTTCATCAAGTTTTGCGCGGAAAATATCTACATTTGATTTTGACCCGAAGGTAAGAAGTTTGAGTTTTTTGATTGCACCTTTGCGGTCGTTTTTGTTTTCCATATCTATATATTATAGCAAAAAGGAACGTTTTCTGCTAGAATAGGCCCTAAATTACACTAAAACATCGTCATTGCGAGCCGTAGGCGAAGCAATCCATTTAATAGATTGCTTCGCTTCGCTCGCAATGACGGAGATTTATTACAAGGAGGTTTACGATGCCTATTAAAATTCAATCCGACTTGCCAGCATGCGCAACACTTGAAAAAGAGAACATCTTCGTCATGACGGAGAAACGGGCGATGGAACAGGATATCCGTCCGCTTAAAATTGCGATTGTAAACCTCATGCCTAACAAGGAAGTTACAGAAACTCAGCTTCTTCGTTTGCTCGGAAATACACCACTTCAGATTGAGATTTCTCTTGTTAATATGGAAAATCATTCCAGCAAAAATACAGACCAGAGCTACCTCGACCGTTTTTATATTCCTTCGAGCGAGCTCTATAATCAGAAGTTCGACGGCATGCTGATTACCGGTGCACCTGTTGAGCAGATTGAGTTTGAAGATGTTGATTACTGGGAAGAGCTTTGTAAAATTATGGATTATGCCCGCCAGAATGTTTACTCTACCCTTTATTTGTGCTGGGGCTGTTTTGCAGGTCTTTATCATCATTATGGAGTTCCAAAGCACGCACTTGAAAAAAAGATGTCGGGTATTTTTATGAATGAACGTTCTGTTGAAGGCGATCCTCTTCTTCGTGGTTTTGATGACACCTTCCCTATTCCACAGAGCCGTCATACAACTCTTATAAAAGAAGATTTGATTAAACATCCTGAACTTGTAATTCTTGCAGAAAGCGCAGAAGCAGGTGTTACAATTTTGAAATCAAAGGATAACCGCGAAATCTTTATGACCGGCCACCTTGAGTATGACACAATGACTCTTGCTCAGGAATATTACCGCGATACAGATAAGGGAATGAAGGTTCCGCTTCCAAAGAACTACTTCCCTACAAATAACGTAAACCGTATGCCAACCAGTTACTGGCGTGCTACGGCGCATCTGTTCTATTCGAACTGGCTGAACTATTACGTTTACCAGGCTACGCCGTTTAATTTGTCTAGCATTAAATAAAAAAAAGCCGGCTCATATCAATGAGTCGGCTCGCAAGTCTCACCTCTGAGGCATTTTTGTGTAGAACCTAAACCGACCCTGTGTAAGCCCGCTGGCGGGCGTTGTTCTATAGCAGAGCGTTAAGAAAATTGCGAAAGCAATTTTTAGCTCTACTATATTCGCAGCTCAGTTTTTAACGGTTCTGCTATTATAGCCTAGTCTTCCTCTGAAAGAGCGTTAGTTGTATGAACTGTAACTGTTGTATTGTAACAGTCGAACATCTTTTCTACCCCAGCCGGACGGGTCTTTGCTGTGCAGAGACTTACGATTGGCACGATGATCAAAGATGAAAGCATACTGAATACACCAGAGTAAAGTGAGTTCTTGAAAATCAATCCGAGAACTGGGCCGCTTACGTGAACAAAGCCCATAGAAATTGAAAGCTGAATTAACATCAAAACACAACCGAGTGTGAACGAAGTTGCAACTGCAGCCTTACTTGTCTTTTTCCAGTAGAGACCGAAGAAGAACGGAGCAAGGAAGGCACCAGAAAGAGCACCCCATGAAACACCCATAAGCTGAGCAATGAAAGTAACTTTTGACTTAGCCTGAACAATTGCGATTACAGCAGAAATGATAATGAATACAGCAACGAAAGCACGCAAAATCAAAAGATTATGTTTATCACTTGATTTTTCTTTTTTGAAAGAGTTGATGAAGTCGAGTGTAAGAGTTGAACTTGATGTAAGTACAAGAGAAGAAAGTGTAGACATAGAAGCAGAAAGTACAAGAATCAAAACTACAGCAATAAGTACATCACCAAGACCAGAAAGCATTGTAGGAACAACACTATCAAATCCATTAGCAGCAACCTGTTCAGGTGTATTGAACAGACGTCCAAATCCTCCAAGGAAGTAACATCCACCAGCAACTACGATTGCAAAGAAAGTAGAAATTACAGTTCCAATTTTGATAGAACGTTCATTTTTAATAGCATAGAACTTACCAACCATCTGAGGAAGTCCCCATGTACCAAGTGAAGTAAGGAGAACTACAATCAGCAGATAGAACGGCTGCGGACCAAAGAATGAAGTATAAGCTCCCTTTAAAACAGGAGATTCAATCTCAGACATCAAAGCAAGTGACTGCATGAATCCGCCGTTCTTAGAAAGAACTGCGAGAATTACTGCAACAATACCAATGAGCATGATGATACCCTGGATAAAGTCGTTTACAGCAGTTGCCATATAACCACCAACAATTACGTAAATTGCTGTGAGAATTGCCATTACAATTACACAAACTGAATAGTCAACATTGAAAGCCATTCGGAAAAGACGTGAAAGACCGTTGAACAAAGATGCAGTGTAAGGAATCAGGAAAAGGAAGGTAATTGCAGAAGCAACAACCTTAAGAGTCTTTGATTCATAACGCTGACCAAAGAAATCTGGCATTGTCTTTGAGTTCAGGTGCTGTGTCATAACACGAGTACGACGGCCAAGAATTGCCCAAGGCATAAGCGATCCGATGAACGCATTTCCAAGACCAATCCAGGTTGATGCAACACCAAAGTTCCATCCGAACTGTCCGGCATAACCAACGAAAATTACGGCAGAGAAATAAGATGTACCGTAAGCAAAAGCAGTGAGCCATGGACCTACAGTCCTGCCTCCCAATACGTAACCGTTTACATCGTTTGAAACTGCGCGGCATTTAATACCAACAAAGATGAAAACGGCGAAGAAAAGAATAAGTAAACCTAGTTTTATAATCATGATACTATACATAATAACAAAATTATTTTCTATTGTATATCCCCGCACCCGTGATATAATAGTTTTTACCATGAAAAGACGAATGTTTATTATTATTCCCGCAGCTGTAATTTGCGCTCCGGTTTTATGCGTTGTACTTTTATTTCTCTTTCTCACTATTATTGAATACAGACCAAAACCTGTAGAAGAGGTACCATTCACAAGCGAAAAAGCAATGCTGAGCAAAGGTGAACCTGTTTCCATTATGACATGGAACATAGGATTTGCAGGTCTTGGAAAGAATGAAGACTTCTTTATGGATGGCGGCAAAATGAGCAAGCCGGATTCAAAAAAGACTGTTGAGAATTATTTTTCCGGTATTAAAAGTATTATCGGAACTCATGAATCAGATATTCTTTTCATTCAGGAAATTGATACAAAGTCTGCCCGAACCTATAAAATCAATCAGGTTGAAGCAATGAAAAACTTTACCGGAAAAGGCGGAGCTTTTGCTTACAACTATAACTGTATCTTTGTGCCTATTCCGTTCCCGCCAATGGGACGCATTCAGAGCGGAGTTGCAATTTATACAAACTTCGAAACAACTTCAGCACATCGTCTTGCACTTCCTGTTCCTTTTACATGGCCAACAAGGGTAGCAAACCTTAAACGCTGTATTCTTGTAACACGAATTCCTGTTTATGAAAACGGTGGTGCTACAGAACAGGAGCTGGTACTTGCAAATTTCCATCTTGAAGCTTATGACAGTGGCGAAGGAAAAATCGCACAGACAAAAGCTCTTAAAGATTTTATTGATTCAGAATATGCAAAGGGAAATTATGTAATTGCCGGCGGTGATTTTAATCAGAAGTTCCCGGATTCTACAGCCTTCCCGGTTATCAGTCCAGACGGATGGATTCCAGGCCAGCTGGATGCAAGTATTACAGATGGCGGATGGAAGTTTGTTTATGATGATTCAAAACCAACCTGCCGTTCTCTGGAAGCTCCTTATAATGATGAGAAGGCAAAGGCTCATAACTGGCAGTACTATGTAATTGACGGTTTTCTTATTTCGCCTAATATTGAAGAACTTTCTGTAAATGTAATTGATGAAGATTTTGAAAACTCTGATCATAACCCTGTTTACATGAACTTTATTCTGAAATAAAATCTTCAGTTAATTATGGAAGAAAAAAAACGGGCAGGACGTAACCGCACAATTACATTAAGTGAAGCAGAAAAAGAGACTCTGAAAAAAAGACTGATTGAAGTCCGCGGTGATTTCGATACGGCCTCCGGCCTTCTCAACCAGCAAGATTTTCTGGATCACACAATAAACGCAGACCTTCTCACTGCCTTGCCGCTTCTCCCGGATGAATTTGCAGATTTAATCATTATTGATCCTCCTTATAACCTCACAAAAAATTTCAACGGTAAAATTTTTACAGCCCGCGACGAAGCTTCGTATGAAGAATACCTTATGTCATGGTTTCCACAGGTTTGCAAAAAACTAAAGCCTTCAGGTTCCCTTTATATGTGCGGTGACTGGAAATGTACGGCAGCTCTTCAGCGGGCAATGGAAAGCGAACTTTCAATTTTGAACCGCATCACCTGGCAGAGAGAAAAAGGACGTGGAGCAAAAGCAAACTGGAAAAACGGAATGGAAGATATCTGGTTTGGCGTAAAAGATCCAGATAATTATTATTTTGATATTGAAGCCGTAAAGCAGAAGCGCCGGGTAATTGCCCCTTACCGCGAAAACGGAAAACCAAAAGACTGGGAAGAAAGCGAAGACGGGAACTTCCGCCTCACCTGCCCTTCAAACTTCTGGGATGATATAAGCGTGCCTTTCTGGTCCATGCCGGAAAACACAGATCACCCGACTCAAAAACCAGAAAAACTTTATGCAAAACTGATTCTGGCAAGCTCGCGTCCAGGAGATGTTGTTTTCGATCCTTTCCTTGGTAGTGGAACTGCAAGCGTTGTTGCAAAAAAGCTCGGCCGTCACTGGTGCGGAGTTGAACTGAACGAAGAATACTGTATGCTCGCTGAAAAACGCCTTGAACTTGCCGAAACAGACAAAGAGATTCAAGGCTATAGTGATGGAGTTTTCTGGGAAAGAAATTCTGCAGCACTTTATAAGAAATAAGATGAAGACTTCTTCCAGCTCAGAAAAAATCTACCTCATAATGAATAAGCCTTGCGGGTATGTATGCTCGGCAGTTTCTGATTCTCATAAAACCGTTTACGATTTACTGACTCCAGAATTACGAGAACTCGTTCAGGGTGCAAAACGCGGAAGCAGGCTTCACACAATCGGACGACTGGACTGCGATACAAGCGGGCTTTTATTGTTTACCACAGACGGATATTTTTCACACAGGATTGCTGCAATGTCAGAAATCACAAAAACCTACCGGGCCACTCTCACCATCCCCGTACCCCTGGAGCAACAAGACTCGTACATCACCCGCGCCTCTCAAGGACTCACACTTCCACCAGAAAAAAAATATGGAGAACAACAGGCCGAGCCTGCCATTCTCCATTTTATAAAATCAGACCTCTGCGAAATCACCGTTCACGAGGGAAAGTTCCATGAAGTCCGCCGTATTTTCCGCGCCCTCGGCAATGAAGTAAAAGACCTCGAACGTATCTCCATCGGAAGCCTACAAATGCCTGAAGAGCTCAGCTCCGGACAGTGGCGGGAACTTACGGAAGCTGAAATAAATCTATTTATGTTCTTTTAAATATTTTTTATATTCCTTTTTAAGAAGAAACTGTTCTTTTTCTTCATTATTATTATCAATAAGCCAGTTTGCAAAATAAGCATATCTTTCGTGTACATCTTCTGGAATTGTAATTCCAATAATATCTTTAATTGATTCCATAGCGATAAAAGCAAAGGCTCTTCGTTTAAAAATCCAGAAATAAGTATAATCTGGTTCTGTCCATTTCCAATTAGATTTTCCGAAATAATCTCCTGGTTGAATTGCTGTTGTAGATTCATTTAGATAAGAATAATGATATTTTACATTTTCCTTATGACTGGTAAAACCACCAAAAATACTACATGAATCAAAGACACCATCCAAATTTGCAAAGCTTATAAAGAATACTCTTTTATCAAAATTTTCTTCAAGGCCTTCACGCATGATATAAATCCAGTCTGAAGTTTCTTCATTCTTATAAAATACAATATTATCTTTCTCATAACTTTTTGTAAGATTATAAGTTTCAAGTAACTTGTTTAACTTTTTCGAAGAAAAGATGTCAGAAGATTTCCACTTAGCACCAGCTGCAAACAGACATGAAACAGCCATCAGAACTGAAAAAAATGCAATAACTTTTTTCATCAATAACTCCTATATTTATAGTATAAGGCAGCATTGTGATAATACCAAATAAATTATTATATTATAATTTAAAAAGCTTACGAATATTCTCATCAACAAGATTGCTGAGTTCTTCCGGCGATGTTCCACGAACCTCGGCTGCAAAATTATAAACATGCTCAACATTTACCGGAGTGTTTACAGTCCCTCGCAACGGCACCGGAGCAAGATAAGGCGCATCGGTTTCACACAAAAAGCGGTCTGCAGGAACAAATTTTAAAAGTTCTTTTATCGCCTCTAGCTTAGCTTTTTTGTTGTAGGTAACGGCTCCGCCAAAAGCAATATACCAGCCACGGTCAAGAAAAGCACGGGCTTCATCAATTCCGTAGCTATAGCAGTGAATAATTCCGTTATCGTAGCCAACGTTTTTTATACAGGCGAGAGAGTCTTCAAAGGCATCGCGGCTGTGAACAATTACAGGAAGGTTTAATTCACGGGCAAGCTCCAGATGAGACTCAAACATTTCGCGTTCACCACGGTAAGTTGCCTCATCAAAATCAGATTCACAACGGCCATCCTCTCCACTCGGATTCCAGTGATGGTCCAGCCCACACTCACCCACCGCAACAATTTTACGATTAAGAGTATCCTGGTCTCCACATGCAGAAGCAGCTTCTATAGATTGACGCAGAATCTTCATCTGATTCTCTCTGTCATGAATTGCTCCGACATCAGGCCAGATACCGGCAGTAAAATACATAAACTCGCGGACTTTAGCAGCAAGTTTTCCGTCTGTAATTCCGGCAATAGCCTGTTCAACACAAGACTGACGCTCTGCCAGATCATCACAATGAGTTCCTATATCAAGACCAAAAAAACAGTTACGCGCAGCCATGGTAGACAAAACTTCTACACCGTTTACTCCGCGTTCTGTCGTCATCATTTTAAAATGGAAATGTGTATCTGAAAACATAGTGTGAGTTTATCAATTTATAAACAAAAATACAAATAACAGAAAATGACTGATTATTTAAAAATTGACAACAGAGAATTTTTCTTATATATTCAATTTAAAATAAACAAATTAAAAAAGAGGTATTATGTCATCTTCTAATTCTCACATACCAAAGATATCTTCAATTCTCACTTTTATATTTCTAATAGCTTTTCCAGTAGCATTTGAATTGTTATTTTCATTTATACAAGCTTTAAATTATGATTTTGAAATTTTGCCTGTAATTATTTGTGGAATCTATTTGCTTTCTGCCCTTATAATACAATTCAAAGGTGATGTTGTACTAAGAAAGAAGTTTTTAGTTATCATATTATTTTTTATTCTTCCATTAGCATCACTGGCTATTATGACTACAAAAACCAATTACTGGTATAAACCATATGATCTAAAAAAAACAACAGCAACAGTTTATTTATATAATGAAAGTTCTAGTGAGGAAATCAAAAGAATAACCTGTACAAGCAATATTCCATACACACTGATTGATAAATTTTATGCTTTTGTGTGGTATAAATCTAACGATAAATGGATACTTCTGGAAAAAAAGAAAAGAGCAGTGTTAAAAATAAGACCTGGAGTAACAACTTTTGAAATTCAAACAGAAAATGATAAATCAAAAAAATATATAGTTGATTTGAATATGCCTGATATAAAAGTATCAGACGGAGATGAAATATTCCTGTGTTATGGCGGTAAAAACTTCTTCCAGTTTACACCAGATACTAAAGCACGTAAAGCCATTATAGATGGAACCTTTACAGGAACTATTTCTTTACCAGAAGGTGCTCCTTCAAGTAAAAAAGAAGAAACTAAATAAAATTACAAAGTTATCAGGAGCGTTTTATGATGAACCCAGATTGCCAGTTATTAAAAGATTTTTATGTAAAAGTATTTGAAACTGAATCATATAGAAATTTTGCCGGAACAGATGATTACATATATGAATTTGAAAAAAAACTTATAAAAACTGAAGGATTAATTAAGATTTTAAGTTTTATTATTCTTTTTGCTATATATCTTTCACTAATTCTTTTTTTTAGAGGTGCATATAAAAAAATAATTATTCTTCCCCTTTTAATTGTTGCATTGATAATTACAAAGATCTTTCAGAAAACATATAAATCAAAAATAAAAGCAGCATATAAAAAATTGGAAATATACCGAAAAGAAGTTCAGGATATTGCTGCACAAACAGAAAATCCTCCACTTCCAGACGACAAATTTACACCAGAGCATTTTAATAATTTAATAGCAGTTTTTGAATCTGGGCGTGCAGACAACCTTAAAGAAGCTCTAATTACTTATGATCAAGATCTCAAACATAATGAAAAGATAGAAGAACTTAGAAATATCCGTAGCGCAATTAATTCCTATCATTACTACTATATCTAACTGTATATATCAGCAATGCCACAGCGGGGTTGCAAGTTTATTGCTGAACGGCTGAGGTTTTGTAAAATCTGGCAGCCAGCTGGTATCATCACTTAATTCCTGATAAAACAGATACTCAAAATCATAGGCTTCGATGAGGTCCTGAATATCTGCGTCTTCTTCGGCAGTTACGAGGCGGTTTTCGAGATTGGAGAGGGCGCGCCTGCGGGCTGCAAGCTGAGTCTCGGATTCGTTGAATTTTACCGGGGTATACTGGTTCATCAGAGAAATAATGGCGCGCCCGTCGGCGTTTTCTTTAAGCCACGCGAGGACGTCGGCGGTTTCGGCGAAATGGCCGGGCATAAAAAGGTGTCGGATAATTACGCCGGAAAGCAGTTTGTCGCGTGGCTGGCCGGGTTCTGCCCATTCGGCGGGTTTCGCATCGGGAGGTTCTGGGATTTCGGCAATTTCAAGCGGATTATTGTCAATCATCCAGCAGATTGCGGCAGTTGCTGCCTCTGGATAATTCGGGGCTGCAAACAGTGACTTTGAAAGAGTTCCGTCCAGTGTTTTAAGGTCGGGCAGCCATATTGTTACAAGGCCCTTTAAAAGCTCGAGCATTTCCACGGTTTCATAAGCGGAAGAGTTCCAGCAGAACGGTATTGTAACTCCACGGTCGCGGGCTTTACGTAAACAGGCTGCGATTTTTGGGATGTGGTGGCTGCCTGTAACAAGATTTATGTTTTCTGCCCCTGCGGACTGAAGGCGCAGGCAGATGTCGGCAAATTCTTCTTCATCAACTACACGGCCAAGTCCATCCTGACTGATCTGATAGTTCTGACAAAAAGCACAGCGCAATGTACAACCGGTAAAAAAGATTGTTCCGCTTCCACCGAAAACTGTTACCAGAGGCTCTTCTCCAAAATGAAGGCCGGCAAAAGCTATACGGAGGTCGGCTGGTTCACGACAGAAACCGGCACTTCGAGTCTGCTCAGAGACCTCGAAACGATCTGCCTCACAGGCTCTCGGACACTGACGACAGTTTTTATAGAGCGCTTCTATCTGTGATTTTTCCATTAATATGCGCCCTTGCTTACAAGAATCTTCATCAAATCCTGAAGTACATCAACATCAAGATCTTCTGCTTCAAAATTTACAAGGCGGCCGAATTCATTCCAGTCTGCATCAGAAATAAACTCCTGAAATTCATCACTGTTCTCAAGAAATGCAAGATATGCTGCCAATCGGTTCTGATTTTCTTCTGATGGTTCTGCTTTTATATCTGCTGAGCGGTAAATATACTCATTTTCCCAATATTCATAAACAGAATCTGCCAGTTCACCCACCATTGCTGCATTACGTTCAAAAAGGCGGCGCAGGTCATTTTTTACGCGGTTATAATCAGATTTTCCACCGTTATTCTGGCGGTCATGTTTTAGAGATTTCTGCATATCAGAAAGAAATTTATTAATGTCTGTCATATCTTCCATTATATCATTTTTTATGATTCTGGTGCTAGTTCAAATACAAATGGAATTCTTTCTATAATTTCTCATTATTTTCTCATTATTTTTATAAATTCGTGCTATAATATTTGCCGTATGACTAAGGGAAAATTGACTGGAACTGCGGTTCCGCTAGGTGCATTATATACAAAAGATAATCCTGTAATTGGAGAATTTCCAGATTTAAAACCGTTTGCTGACTTCTGTAAATCTGCTGGAATCTCTATTATCCAGCTTCTGCCGGTAAACGACACTGGAACACAAAGTTCGCCATATTCAGGTCTTTCTGCTTTTGCTCTTCATCCTATCTATATACGTATTTCTACTATTGAAGGATTCGATGCACTATATTCATCAGATGCAAAATTTAAAACAACTTATGATGATCTGTATAAAAATCATAAATACTGTCTGCGATACGACTATGACGGCATTTTGAATGCAAAAACTGATCTTTTGAAACAGCTTTACGACAATACTGACGAGGGAAAAACGGGAGAAGCTGGAGCTGCCCTTTCTAAGTGGATAAAAGCTAATTCATGGGTAAAAGATTATGCGGTTTATAAGAACTTAAAGTGGAATTATATGCAGGCTTCATGGAAAAGCTGGCTTGATTCAGACCGCTCAAAAACTAAGGAAGAAATCACTGCTCTCTGGAATAAAAAGGCCTTCAAAAAGGAACATCTGTTCTATGCCTGGACTCAGATGATTGCCGATGCTCAGTTTAAGGACGCTGTTGAATATGTTCACGGTCTTGGTCTCAAACTCAAAGGTGATATGCCAATTCTGATGAATGAAGATTCTGCAGATGCCTGGGCTTATCCGGAAGTATTTAATCAGGATCTCCGCGCCGGCGCACCTGCTGATGGTGATAATCCGAACGGACAGAACTGGGGATTCCCTACCTATAACTGGAAAAATCTTAAAGAAGATAATTACAGCTGGTGGAAGGACCGCCTTAAAAATGCTTCAAAATATTATGATGCATATCGTCTCGATCATATTCTGGGCTTTTTCCGCATCTGGGCAATTCCAGAAGCAGATTTGAATGCCTTAAATGGTCATACTGAGCCTTATGCTTTCATCAAAAAAACTGATTTATATGAACTTGGTTTTGATGATGACCGCATCCGCTGGTTGAGTCAGCCTCATATTCCAACTAATGTAATTGAAGACATTACCTGGAATCATGATAAGGCGCATCAGATTCTCGCAATTTTCTGTAATAAGATTGACGGTGAAGAGCTCTGGCGTTTTGATCCGTCTGTAACCGGCTCAAAGATGATTGAGAGTGCAGATCTTTCTGAACTCTGTGCAGTTGATGCAATTCCACGCGTAAAGAAAGTACTGGAAGATTACTGGAGCAATCGCACTCTTCTTGAAATTTCAAAGAACAAGTATGTTCCGCTGTGGACTTATGGTCAGTCTACTTCATGGGGCACTTTAAACGATAAAGAAAAAACTTCTCTGCTCGAGTGTTTTGATGAATTGAATTCAAAAAACGAAAAGCTCTGGAAAAAGCAGGCTGACGAAATCTTTGCTGCAATTACCGGTGCCGTAAAGATGATTCCTTGTGGTGAAGACCTTGGCGTAAGTATTGAATGTGTTCCAAAAACTATGGAAGCACATAAAATACTTGGACTGCGCGTAGTTCGCTGGTGCCGTGAATGGAGCAAACCGGGTCAGCCTTATGTTCCTTTTGCTGATTATACTCCACTTTCGGTTACTACCACATCTGTTCATGATTCATCTACAATACGTGAATGGTGGGAAACTGAAAAAGAAAGCGTAAAGGCATTTATTTTGCAGAACGGCGATGCCTTTGGAATTGAAACCGGTGCAAAGGATGGACCTTTGTTCACTGCATCAAAAGAAGAAATTGAACCTAAAGCCACAGCAATTGCTCAGTCAGATTTCACTCCGGAAATCGCGGAGTCTATTCTCAAAGCGTCTTCAACTTCTGCAAGCCAGTGGTTCATTCCACCGCTTCAGGATTTCCTTTATATGTCTAAAAATCTGTGGCTGGAAAAAGCTTCAGATGAACGCATAAATATTCCGGGCACGGTTACTGCCTTTAACTGGACATACCGTCTGCCTTGCACGGTTGAAGAGCTGTGTGCAAACAATGATTTAATAAACAAAATTAAGAGGATATAAAATGAAGATTTCACACAACGAGTTTCACATCAGCAGAAAGGTACGTGATTTGTGTACTTTCGATAAGGGACTTTTTGCTTCAAGCGGAAATGTTGTTTTTGCAAACATGAGCAACGTCCGTAATTTCCAGCTGCTGTTCAATAATTATATTGAACATGTTACTGGTGATGAAAGCAAGAAACTCTCTGCCGGTCAGCTGAATGCGATGGGACTCATTGATGAGATTCTTCATTATGTTTGTATGCTTTACCGCCGCGACAAAGTAGCTTCGTTCGGACGGGATTTACTTGCGGAACTCGATAAGGAATACGGCAAGTCAGAAATCGACGCCCTCCTCCTTGATTTTATGAAAGAGTTTCCTCCGGTTGCAGTTTATCAGGAAAAAATCCGACCTGAAGAATATCTGGCACAAACAGAACTCGATGCAGGCACAGGTCTTGAACGCTCAAACCGCGAACAGACTCTCGAGGAACTGATTCTCCTTCATCTTGCAAATGAAAATCAGGCTTTTAAGCCTTTCCTTCTTCTTTTTGATGATAAGGTTCTTGCTAAAAATCCTCTTTACAAAACTACCTGGAAATCAATTCAAAAATATGCTGCAACACAGCCGACCTTCGGACCTTTTAATCATGACCTGATTACACTTCTCCGTGAGCCTCAGGTATTTGCTCCTGACAGTCTGCGCGGTCAGCTTGAATATCTTCAGAAATACTGGGATAAGTTCCTCGGTGAATGGCTCAAGCGAATCTTAGCCGGAATGGACACAATCTCCGAAGAAGAAAAGGCTGCATGGCAGGGTTTTGGCGGCGGCGATCTGCCGGACATGGTTCCGTATTCTTTTGAAAATCTTAT
The DNA here is from genome assembly GCF_036492245.1 of Treponema bryantii. Classification (NCBI taxonomy): domain Bacteria; kingdom Pseudomonadati; phylum Spirochaetota; class Spirochaetia; order Treponematales; family Treponemataceae; genus Treponema; species Treponema bryantii. Next base: position 2,672,813 of record NZ_AP025286.1, read on the forward strand.
GAACGAATACGAGCGTTTTTCTGCTGACAGTGCCTGGATGCCGAATGTTATTCTTATGGCAAAGACTGTACTTGTCTGGCTCGACCAGCTCACAAAACAGTACGGCTACCCTATTACTAGACTCGACCAGATTCCAGATGCAGAACTCGACCGTCTTCGCGACGAGGGCTTTACAGGTCTCTGGCTCATCGGCCTTTGGGAACGTTCTAAGGCAAGTAAAAGAATCAAACAGATTTGCGGAAACCCGGAAGCAGCTGCGTCTGCCTACTCTCTTTATGATTATAATATTGCTTCAAATATCGGTGGCTGGGATGCTCTTTCTAATCTCCGTCAGCGCTGCTGGCAGAGAGGAATCCGTCTTGCATCCGACATGGTTCCAAACCACACAGGTATGGACAGCGACTGGGTTATCAATCATCCTGATTACTTTATTCAGCGCCGCGATAATCCCTTCCCACAGTACTCCTTTAATGGAGAAAACCTTTCTCAGGATGGCCGCATTTCACTTTTCCTCGAAGACCATTACTACAGCAAGAATGACTGTTCTGTAGTTTTCAAGCGTGTTGATAATTCGAATGGTGATACACGCTATATCTACCATGGAAACGACGGTACAGGTCTTCCCTGGAACGATACTGCCCAGATTGACTTTTTGAATCCTGCAGCCCGCGAAGCAGTTATGCAGGAAATCTTACATGTTGCTCATAACTTCCCTATCATCCGTTTTGATGCGGCTATGGTTCTTGCTAAAAAATCTATCCGCCGCCTGTGGTACCCGGAGCCGGGACATGGAGGAGACATTGCAACCCGTTCAGAAACAGGCCTCAGCACACAGCAGTTCAACGACGCAATTCCAAATGAGTTCTGGCGTGAGGTTGTAGACCGCGTTGCTCAGGAATGCCCGGACACTCTTCTTCTTGCCGAAGCTTTCTGGATGATGGAAGGCTACTTTGTACGCACTCTCGGCATGCACCGCGTTTACAACTCGGCATTCATGAACATGCTTAAAAAAGAAGAAAATCAGAAATACCGCGACACTATCAAAAATACAATCACCTTTGATCCGCAGGTTCTTAAACGCTATGTAAACTTTATGAACAACCCGGATGAGGAAACTGCGATTGCTCAGTTCGGCGACGGCGACAAGTACTTTGGTGTATGTACACTTATGATTACTATGCCGGGTCTTCCAATGTTCGGTCACGGTCAGATTGAAGGCTTTACTGAAAAATACGGAATGGAATATACAAAGGCTTACAAGGACGAAAAGCCAAGTCAGTATCTTGTAGACCGTCACTGGCATGACATTTTCCCTCTTATGAAAAAGCGCTACCTCTTCTCTGGAGTTGAAAACTTCCTTCTTTATGATTTATGGGAAGACGGCCATGTAAATGAAAACGTATTTGCTTATTCAAACGGCTGCGGCAACGAGCGTGCTATCGTATTCTACAACAACAAGTACGACCAGGCTCACGGCTGGATTAAGCAGTCAGATCCTTATGCTGTAAAAACCGGCAATGGTAATGAAGTTGTTATGAAGAGCCGCAGCGTGTCTGAAGGTCTTAACCTCACAGCTGAAGACGACAAGTACTGCATTTTCCAGGAACATAAGAGCCGCCTGTGGTATATCCGCAAGAGCAGAGAAATCTGTGAAAAAGGTATGTTCGTAATGCTCAACGGCTTCGAATATCAGGTTTATCTGAATGTTCATCAGGTTAGCGATGAAGCAGACGGACGCTACCGCATTTTGTGTGTATCGCTCAACGGTAAGGGCTGTGAAGACATTGAAACTGCTTGGCAGGAAATCATCTATAAAGATTTATATGATGTACTTTCCAAGTTTGCAGAAAAAACATTTGTGCCACTTGTTGAAGCATTCGCAGAAGCTCCAGCTGGTAAAGCACCTGCAATTACAACAATTCTCAAGGATGCAGAAAAGCCTGCACTTGAGTTCTACAAATTTGCAGAAAAACTTGCCGCTGCAGAAACTAAAGAAAAAACTGCAAAAGAAAAGCCTGCCACAAAAACAAAGAGTCCAGCAAAGAAGACTGCAGATAATTCTGCAAAGGCATATAAGCTATTCTGCGACCGCGTAAAAACTATTGCGAAACTCCATAAGGCTGCAGCTACAAAAACTCCTGCTGACCTTCAGAAAGCACTTTCACGCGCTGCATCAACAGCAAAAGCAGATCTGTTTACAAAGCTGATTCTTCAGGCGTCACCGGAAAAAGAAACAGCTCTCCTCGTTTGGGCCGCTTCTTCACTATTCGCAGAAAACGGATTTGCCGCAAAGTGGAACCTGGGTCGAAAGTTCAATGAATATCTGATGAACGAAAAACTGATTGAAAAATCTCTACGCCCTGTATTTACAAAGCTTTTACTGCTCGCATCAAAGAAGACTCCTCTCGATATTGCTGAACTCATTGTACACAGCCGCTACGCCGTACAGCTCGGCGGAATCAACAATTTCGACAACATCATCTGGTTCAATAAAGAACTCGTAGAAGAAAGTCTGAACGATGCAATTATGCTCATGGCACTGGATTCAAAAGCTGCTAAACTTCCAGAAGTCTTCAAACTTCATAAAGTTTTATTCGCCGCAAAACTCAAGTCAACTTACAAAGCCGATCTCTTTGTAAAAGAGTTTGCTCCGAAGCCAGCTAAGAAGGCAGTAAAAAAGACCGCAAAGACTCCTGCAAAGAAGCCTTCTAAGAAGACTGCAACTAGCAAGACCCCTGCAAAAAAGGCTAAGAAGTAATACAAACGTATTACAATACTACATCCACATTTTTTCTCTCCCAATCACTTTTTATGACCTATTTAAATCGCTTTATGACCTACCGCTTTCAAACCTCTGTTTTATAATTTTTATTACCCGTTCGTTGAACGAGAAAATGCAAAAACTATATTAACAAAACGGAGGTAAACAATGAACTATCAGTCACCAACAGTTGAATGTTTAGGTGAAGCAGATATGAGTTCTGTAATGGGTGCTTACGTATGGGCCGTAGGACCTGTATTTGTTGCCGTAGCAGCAGTTCTTTTATTAGTGCTTACCGCTATTGATATTACTCCATAACGATTCAAATTATATGAAGTAATACTCTCCGGGCAAATAGAAATATTTTTTTATTTGCCCATTTTAACATTTACGAGGAAAAAAATGTCTGATAAAAAAAATATTTCTGTACAGGAAAAACATGCCTCTATTGTAAGAGGTCCTATGCAGGTTGCCTTCGATATAACAAACAAATGTAATTTTAAATGCTTACATTGTTATAACAATAGTAGTGAAAACAATCGAATCCCGGATGAACTTACAGATGCTCAGGTTATCAGGTTTATTAAAGACTTATGTACTATGAAGCCATTGAATGTCTGCATTTGTGGAGGAGAACCTTTATTAAGATTTAATTTAGTGTGTAAGGTTGCAAAACTTTTATCATCGCATGATATTCAGGCTTCAATGGTTACAAACGGTTTTCTTATGACAGAAGAAAAAGCCGCTGCGTTATTAAAGGCTGGAATATCCAGAATTCAAATTTCTGTAGATGGAGCAACAAGTACTTCTCATGAACATATGAGACAAATGCCAAACAGTTTTGAAAGAGCCTTAAACGCATTAAGACTCTTAAACAAGGTAGGCTTTACTCAGGTGGGAGTTGCCTTCACACCAACAAGCTTTAATTCAAAAGAAGTTATTGATGCTTATAAGATCTGTGAGGAAATTGGAATTTCAGAATTCCGAATTCAGCCACTTATGATATTGGGACGAGGAAAAAAGAATATCAATGAAATTCTTGCCACCCCAATGCAATACAGAAATCTTGTACGCGACATTAATTATCTGATCAGCAATAAAGGAATGGCAAAAATCCAATGGGGAGACCCTATTGATCACCTTATACGCTTTAAGACTGTTGCACAACACTTATATGCATTCCTTAATGTTCAATCAAATGGAGATATTGTACCTTCACCTTACCTTCCGATTTCGGTTGGAAATATTAAACGAACATCAATTCTAAAATACTGGAAAAAAGGTTTGCCAAAAATCTGGGAAAGTCCTTTTATACAACAGTGTGCTGAACAGATAAAATGTGTACCTGATTTTGCAAAGGAACACACAGGTCAACCAATAGTCTGGTATGACGAAAATATAAAAATTGATTTGATAAAAGAAAACAAAAAACTATTTGCATAATAAGGAAAACAAAAATGAGTATACAAAAATCTATTCCAATATTTGATAAAAGTAATCTTGCCTATATAAGAGAAGAAAAAAAAGGATTTGTAACATTGATTTCAAAGAATCATCCGGAAATGAGGGAGCTTGTAATCAATTCAACATCTAATGAAATGCTTCAGCTTTGTGATGGAAATAATTCTGTAGGTGATATCTTAAACTCACTCACAAAAAAATATTACAAAGTTCCAGAAGAAGTCCTCAAAAAAGATTTGAGTAATTTATATGGTAATATGTCACGTCTGGGAATTCTTGACTGGAAAACAGAAAATCCATTTATTCTTGAACGAGAAGTTATTCTGGATGATACACATTCTCTGAAAGTGTGTTCTGAAGAAAATTTCAGAGAACTGTATAACTTTTACCAAGATGGTTTGAACAATAAATTTTCTCAAGCCGAAAATATCGTTTACTTTTGTCCTTATACCATTAAAGATGAATATGGAGAAATTTCAATTCGTCAGAAAATCTTCAGCTATACAGAAGAATTTTTTGCCCTCTACAACAAGGATAAATTAGAAGGACTTCTTTCCATTAAGCTGCCTATGAATCCTTCTCAGAGTGCAATGATCAGAACCTGTATAGTTCCAAAGAACTATATGGAACCATTACTGAACTATGGTTTTGAAACTCTTCCATATATTTCTGTAGTACCTGTAACTAAAGTAAAATTTATGACTGATAAACTGGCTGAAACAGATTCTACAAAAATAATCTCAGCATATCTTGAAAAAGATTCTTTTGTGTCTGAAGGTATTTATAAAAATGAAATCGGATTTGGCCATGATATAACAATACTCAGCAGATTATATGATGAGAAAACCGTTTTATCTATAAACAAAAAGAGAAACATACAATGGTAAATCATAAAAGAAAAACAGAGCTTTTTTGCATTCTTATATTGATATCTTTCTCCAGTTTGTTTTCAAGTGAAATCACAAAAGAAGATATTATAGCAGCAAATACTCATAAGAATTCGCAACTTCAGACAAGTATTATTACGCAGAAAATCTCTTTTTTTCAAAATAATAATCTCACCGATTACTTCTATATCATATACAATAAAAACAAATCTGTTCGTATTGAAATGAAAAATAATGTCAATGATGAAAAAGTAATTGAAACCTTCATTTATGATGGTACAGATTATTGGAAAATCAAAGCCGGGATGAAAGAAAAACTGGAATTGAAAGATAAAGTCTATCAAAATACAGTTTCTTCATCCTGGCTGTCTTTAATTGAAAATCCGGGTTGTGTGATAACCACCCAGAATGATGAAATAGTTCAACTTAATAATACAATCAATAAGGATAACTATGAATTCATAATTCAAAAAAAAGACTTGAGTTTACAGAAAATTACTGTAACATCCAATAATAAGAATGTAACTGTAGTAATAAATGATTTTTATGAGATTGAACCGGGATATAAGGTTATAAAAGACTGTAGTGTATTTGAAAATGATACCTGTCTTTATAAGATTGATATGCTTGATATTCAAATCAATCATATAATTCCAGATGATTACTTTAATGTAAGTAAAATAAAAAAATTTAATCTAAAAGATGCAATAAATAATTTATTTTAAATTGGAGGAACTATGCGCTTAAAAAAAATTATTGGATTTTTAAACAAAAGAAAAGATGGAATCTATGAAAATGCAGGCTTTATAGGAGGCACCGTTACCGGCATTCTCATAGGCCTTTTTGAAATTTTTATTCTTCTGGCTTATAGTGACACCTTAAAATCTACGCTTGAAACTCAGATATCTATGTATTCAGGTATGTCTGTTAATATAGATTTACTTTATATTGCAACTATAATCCTTACACCTCTTTTAGTTATCATCATACATATGTTACTCGGTGTGCTGTTTGGAATGACAATTTCAAAAAAGCTTAAAGACAAAAAGATTCTGATTCTTTTTGTATCTGTAATCATAGGAATCTTATTTGGATTTATAACAAGCAGTCCAATCTCAAGAATAATTACAATCATAATTATTACTGCAACCTGGATAATCTTTGGCATAATACAAGTTTTACTTCTCTCTAGATTTGAGCATAAAAATGAAGAACAATAATTTATCTTTTAACAATTACCTGCGACTATATTTTACCTGTGTTAAAGAATACATTCCGTTTATTATTATTGGTCTGTTTTTATCTATTGTAAGTCAGTTTTGTGCCCTGCTTATACCATTAATCTCCAGATACATTCTTGATGATATAATAGTAAATTCTTTTTACAGTTATCTTCTGCCCGCTTTTCTCATAGGCATCGGAGTAAGTCTGATTTTAGTTGCATCATCTTTTTTTGCAAACTACTTTTTATATATCGCAAATGGACAGGGCGGTATAAAATTAAAGAGTCAGTTTTTTGCAAAAATGCAGCTGATAAAAATCGGAGATATAAATAAATACGGAAATGGAGCATTAACACACAGAACTATTTTTGATCTGGATAACATTATAGGGTACTGGACACAAATGGTTGCAACCATTCCCCTGATATTTACTTTTATTGCCGGCACTATAATCATGATAAAAATAAATATCAAGATGACTATTTATATTTTTATAGTTTCGCTGGTTCAGTTAATAGTTATAGTTCTTTTCAGTAAATCAATAATCAAAACTTCCTATCAGATTAAACAAAAAAGTGAAATGGTAACTTCAAATATTATGAAGTTTTTTGAAAAGATTGAATTAGTACGTACTCACGGAACTGAAAAAACGGAAAGAGAAATATTCAGAAATAATTTGTTTTCTCAGTTTAAAACCTCAAAGAAATATTTCTTACTTGGAAAAGGATATAATAATACAACCTCTTTACTTTCATATCTCTGGGTATTAATTGTTCTTTTTACCGGTGGAATATTTGTAAAAAATGGAGTTTTATCCATTGGTTCCTTGCTGGCATTTATCATGCTTATGAATGTTTTAAATGGCCCTATTTTCAAGGTATCAGAACTGATAATAACCTATCAGGATATGAAAGCTGCAATACACCGCGTCAATGAACTGAACAATCTTGATCCATATATTACAATAAACGATAACGCAAAAACAAATATAGAAAATATCTTCCCTATTGAAATAAAGAACCTTTCTTTTGGGTACTCGGCAGATCATAACATCATCAATAATATAAATCTTACAATAAACAATAATGAATTGATAACACTTGTTGGAAAAAGCGGTTCTGGAAAGACAACTTTCTGTAAGCTTCTAGCACGTTTTTATGATATCAATGAAGGTGAGATTTTATTTAATTCAAACATAATCTCCAATATAGAGCTGGAAGAACTAAGAAAAAATGTACACCTGAGTTTACAGAATATCTTTGTTTTCAATGATACATTATGGAACAACCTGACCTATGGATTATCGGAACAACCGGATGAGTCTAAGGTTTTTGATGCGATGAAAGCTGCCGGAATAGATTTCTTTAATAAGCTTGATTCAGGCTTTGATACAATCATCGGGCAAAATGGAACGAATCTTTCTTTAGGAGAATGTCAGAGAATTGCCATAGCGAGAAGCATTCTGATAAAACCTAAACTGCTTGTTTTTGATGAGCCAACCTCTTCTGTAGATCCAGAGACAGAAAGAGTTCTGCATAAGGCTTTTTTAGAAATGAAAAAGAACTGCACAATCTTAATTATTACTCATAGAAAATCTACACTTAGTATTGCCGACAGAGTTTTATATTTTAAGGATGGCAGTATTACTGAAGAAAGCAAAACTTCCAGAAAAATTCTATCATTTTTTAAGGATGAAAAAAAATGAAAAGATTTCTGATTTTCTGTCTTCTTATAATATTATTCGAGCCTGTTTTTTCATTAGACAGAAAATCTTATTTACAATTAAGTTTTGAAAATTCAGAAAGACAGATATCTGAGTTCTCATGTGGATTTGCAGCAGTTACAACTGTTCTCAAAACCTTCTTTGAAATAAATATTTCTCAAGAAAAGCTTATGGAAGAATACGGAAATGATTTACTCAAAGAACACAGAGGCATCAGTTTTCTGGATATGAAAAAAATCTCAGAATTATATAATCTGACAGCAATTGGCTTTTCAGTAAATTTTTCTGCATTTGAAGAATTTGTAACATATTCAAAAGTCCCAGTTATTGTCCACGAAATGAAAGATAAAAAAGATATTAACTCCGGACATTTTATAATTGTTCTTGGAGAAAAAGAAAATTATTTTTATATACTGGATCCCACATATGGAGAACAGTATGTTTCAAAAAGCAGTTTAAAAAAGACAATGACTGGAAATATTCTTCTTATTTTACCGCCAGACTCATCACCTGATAAGGATACTCTTGTCAGTTATTCTCATAAAAAAATGCAGGAAATACTGAATAATAACAAAATGGAGAAAATGAATTTTTATGAAAGCTATTATTAAAAAAATTATTATCCTATGTTTCTTTACTTCAATTACAAGCTTAATCTGGGCCGAAGCTGATGATTCAATCTTTGAATCAAACTTTAACGGCAGCTCATATATGCTGTCAAACACAACATCATTTATTGATAATAATCAAACTGGCCTGCACAATATTTCATTCGAAAATAATACGAATTTCAGTTTTTGTATTAAAGGCAAACATACACTCTCAATAAACATTCCTTTCCTTTTTTTATATAACTGCCAGTATACAGCAGATGAAGAAAACAATGTTTTATTCCTGAATATAGAAAGTATAAATTTATCGTATAATTATTTATTTAAATTCGAATCGTTCTCATTAAAAACAATAACAACTATATCATTTCCGACAAATTATAATCTTATACAAAAACGGTTATCCGGCACTACAGAAAATGTAATAATAAATACACTCGAAGAAAATAATAATGACCAGTTAAAAAAAGCAAATAATACAAAGCTTGGATTAGGCTTATCATTTATTCTTAAAAAAGATCCTTTCATGCTTTTTCTAACCCCTTCCGTAACTTTCCCACTTTATAATTTTGATGTTACAAACATCGGGTTAGAAACAAGCGGATACTTTCTTATAAATTCCTCAATTGACTTCATTGGAAAAAATGTATTGCAAATTTCTTTCTTGAATACCATCCCGAAATGGCAGACTACAGATGTAATATCTGCAGGAATTGTATATAATCTAAATACCAGTTCAAAGATTGAAGGACTTGTTTCAGCCTGTTTTATTACTTCCAGAGTTTTACCAGGCTTTTCACTCAGCTATAAATACACCGGTAAAGTTTTATGACAATAAACAAGAGATTATCATTCTTTCTTCTAACACAGCTTATTCTTATTGGTATATTCGAAATTATCTCTCATCTCCTGAAAATCCCCATTAATTTCTTTTCCGTGTTATATATGTTTTTCCCATTTTTAGGAGTGATAATTACAAAACTTCATTATGGCATTCCTTTTGATTATTCTGTCGTAAAAATTAAACTTTCAAGATATTATTTATATGCAATTCTGATTCCTTTTATCATCACTTTTCTATCAATTTGTTTTGCATTGATTTTCTTTAAAGACACAAAACTTTCCTTATCTTTTTCAGGACTTTCAAAATTGGGGCTGTCAGGAAGTTCAACCCCTTACACTCTTTCACAACTCGGCTTATTATTTCTAAAAAGCATAATATTAGGCTCAACAATAAATGCATTCTTTGCATTAGGAGAAGAAACTGGCTGGAGAAGTTTTTTAGTCACAGAACTGCAACCATCAATGAATAAATATAAGATGATAATAACCATTGGTTTTATATGGGGACTCTGGCATATACCATTGATTCTGGCAGGAAGCAACTACCCTAACTATCCGATTACAGGCAGTTTTTTAATGATTATATTCTGCATACTGACAAATCCAATATATATATTTCTTTTAAGATCCAAATCCATAATTCCAGGGGCAATTTTTCATGGAATGATAAATGCCCTTTCATCAATATCAATTGGAATGATTGAAGGGCAGAATGTTCTTACAGTCGGAAATTTAGGTATTTCAGGGCTAACAGGTATACTTTTATTTGATTTAGTTCTCTATTTTGCAAGCAGAGAAAAAAGGAAATAAATTATTAACCTTTTACTTTGCCTTCATCATATACAATTTCAAATTCTTCATATCGATTTAAAAAACCATGTTTATCACCAACTTCAAGAATTGTATAAACACATTTTAATCGGTTTTTTAAAGCACCGACACCCAGATAAACTTCAGGGGCAATTGCATCATATTTTATATGCTGCTGTATTCTTGTCAGAATCTTTGCATCACGAGCATCAAGCCCTTCATACTCAGCCAGATTCAATCGTTTATCATTTTTTTGATTTTCCAGATTGTTAATGTAAAAGATAACGAATATATAAGTGATTATCATTACAAGGCTGGTAGCCATTCTAAAAACAAGTTCTACAAGAAATTTCCTAACTCCAAATCTCAGGGAAATCAGAGACAGCAAGAAATATACTAAAACAATTAATGATATTTGTAATTTCGTATTTTTAGATTTTATACCTCTGGCATACAAAGAAGTAATACAAATAAAAAACATCCCTGTAGACATAGGATTCATATACTCAAAACAACATAGAAAACTATATAAAAAGGAAGTAAGAGTAATTAAACCGATTTTCACAGGAAAGAAGGCAAGTAATATACAGAGGAATACACAGACAGTGTTTATGAAAAAAGCAAAATTATCATATACATGGTTTAATCCATAAATACTGTTATCAATTTTTGTAATTCTAAAAACGTTTGATGTAATAAGAATTATTGCTGCAATAACAGCAGAAATACGAATTCCCCTTTTAAATCTTTCTGAATAAATGCTATATTTTTCCATAAACTGTGTCCATATTAAAGTTTCCTCCTCCGAATTTAATCAAATTAACAGATATTACCAGATTTGAGCTCTGATATCTGAATAAAATAAATCATCCAAAGCTGGACACTCTATTTTTGAAAGCTTATTCAAAAGATCATTCTTGATCAATTTATAATTCCAGTTTCCACTTACAAGAGGATTATAAATGCCATTCTTTTCATCCTTTTGAGAAGAATGCTTATAACCTTCTAGCATCTTAAGAGCAAGAAGATTCATTCCATGATTAATGATTGCTTTATTACCGCCTTTGAAATTTGAAATTGCATCAAGTCTGTTAAAAATATTGCTATCATCAGATGGCACATGTGCACAATACTTCTGGAAACCTTTTAATTCTGCAAGATACAAACAAATATGTGCGATAGCAGTTCTTTCAGCATCTTCACAATTTGCAGCAAAAGGAATTGTTGCAATAATACGAGCTGTAGTGCTATTAGAGAGCTGATTTTTTTCTAAATCTGTAAGTCTGAAAACAACTGCCGATTCTTCAACAATATAATTCCATTCAGCAAGATTCCACTGTTCATTATTTTCTGCGTAAGCTAAATTTAAATTGTTCACTTTTAATACTCCTATAGTATTTTTTTTAAATTATATCATTCTTTTTTTTTAAATAAAGGTCATAAAAAGTCATAACAGAAAAAATCAGTTCTAAAAAGTCTACAAACTCTCCACAATCTTCCTTAACTCGTCAACAGAAGAAATTATTGGCCGTCCCAGCTGAACAGGGCGCTGTGCTTCCTTAATATTTTCCGGCATTTCCGGTGCTTCACCAATTACATGACGGCAGTAATCAGAAGAAAGAGACGGATGATTATATGCAGTCAGAATAAAGGCACCGTCCTCATCAAAAACCTCGGCACAATTTTCTTTAGCAGCTGCATACGCAGAAGCAGTATCCTTATCTGCAAAAACGCCGTACTTCATATAAAGCTCTTTTGCAGCCGCATCACGCTGTTCATCAGAAATATCAACAGGGAAAATAAAGTTTCGCATCATCATCTCGTTCTTTCCAAAGAAAGATTCAAGACGTTCAAGGTTTGCAGGAATTGCAGGGTTTGCTTCCCCGCGGGCCTTCAAATCAACAAGAGAATCCAGAACAACAGGACTTCCAGAAGCACTACGAGCCAGCGCAGAAGTACTAGGAACATAAAAACCGTTTACAGGCAATGCAAAACGCCAGCTGTAAAGACCGGCAATAAGACTACCGTAATTACCTGCTCCCATAGCATAATAGAATTCACCATTAAATTTATTCTTCACCTGAGCAAAAGAATATGGGAAAAAGAAAATCTGACCAAGCAGACGGCACACATTAGTTGTATTAGCAACAGTAAGACCATACTGCTGAACAAAATTTCGGTCAGTAAAAACTTTAGAGATTGCAGCCTTGATTTCTGCTTCAGTTCCTTCCATTTCTACCGGGTAAATATTTCCACCGTTCCAGGCAAGGCTTTCTTCATCAAGACCACGGACAGTACCCTTTTTATAAACCAGAACAGCCTTAATATTCTTTTTTCCCTTGAGGATTTTAGACATCAGAGCACCAAGACCGCCATGTGTAAAATCAACAAAAACAGCCTTGCCACCCTTCAACTGCAAAGTAGTTTCAAGATAAGAACAGAGATATGAAACACCATAATCACGGTGACAACCAGTAAAGCCATGATACATCTCTGTCATAAAAAGGCTTCCGTCCAGCTGACGAACAACCGGCTCAACAGGGAATGCGGCAGTAGCAATAGTTTCACAAATAATAGGAGAAAATTCTTCGTGCATTAAAGCCGAAGTCAAAGAACCTGCGATAGAAGAAAAAGGTGTTGTTTCATCAATGTAATAAATCCAGCGACGCATGTCCTCAATTGAACTAGGGACAAAAACACCACCGTCTTCTGGAATACAATCTCTCACAGCCTGTGAAAAACTCACAGACAAATCATTATTTCGTGTACTTGTAAATAACATAGAGTAAGTTTAACTTAAAAAAGCAAATGACTCAACTAGAAATGCATTTCCGTGAGATACGTTAGTCTTCAATACCTGGTATATGTTTCTTGAGTTTTTCCATAAACTGTTCACCAGTTACGCCCTCTCGAAGACAGGCAAACATACAGTTATCACCGGCAACAGTTCCAAGAACCTCATCCATATTCAGATTATCAATCGCATTGCAGACAGTGTTCGCATGCCCCGGGAAAGTTTTAATAACAACAGTATTTCCCGAAAAATCAATACTTACATAGCCGCGTAAAAAATCCTGAACGTAAATAGCTTCACTCTCACCATTCTCGTCCTCACCTGGCAAAGCATACTTATAACCGTTCTGTCCATCAGGTACCTTTCCAACCTTCAAAAGCTTAAGATCGCGGCTAAGAGTTGCCTGTGTTACGTCGTAACCTTCCTTCAATAGCAGCGCAAGCAAATCATCCTGACTTTCAATAGTATTATTCTTTATAAGTGTTTTAATCGCCTTAAGGCGTGACTGTCTTTCCTTCATAATGTATAAATATACACTTTTTATGCATTTTTTACAAGAATATATGAGGGGCGGAGCCCCGCCCCCGCGGCCGCACTTCGTTGCGTCCTCCCCGCTCTTATTGGAAATCCGTTAAAAAATAGCGGCAGAGGCAGGCTATGCCTGCCGACCTTTCAACGCTTTTAATTATTCAAACAAACTTTTATTCCAACATCAACTTCATGATGAATTACAAGTCCATTATTAAATCTGGTTTTAAGATTAGAAGCCTTATGTTCAAAGGCTAAATCACTATTACAATAAGCAGAATGTTCAAATCCGGCAGTATAACCTGCAAAAATATTAAAATACTTTACAGGAGTAACTCCAGCAGCTACGCGGCCAGAAATATAACCTGCGCTTCTGAATCTATTATCTGAATCCAGGAAAAAGACATTGTTATAGAGGGCTTCCACTCCGACATTAAATATTCCGAAAGACAGTCTTGTACCAACTCCTGTAAAATTTTCAAAGTTGTAAAAGAATTCTTTTTTGAACATATTTCCATTACGGAAAGGATTATCTGTCATAAATCCAACTACAGTATAGAAATATTCCTTACCGCTGGTAAATGTATATCTTATATTGTCATTACTTGTATAAGATGTACCAATTTCAATAATACCGTTTTTAGAAATATTGATTAATCCAAGCTGGAAATTACATTCACCAGAACAGATATTTATCAAACCAATCTGAGCACCTTTTAAATTTCCCTTCTTAATGTTTAAAATACTGGCTGCCTGTACACCATTTGAATCTTCGCCACCAGCATAATTCATTATTCCAGCTCCCTGAAAGCCAGAAAAAGAACCTGCATTTACATTAAGTATTCCTGCAAGCTGAGAACCATCAAAGTCTCCACCATTCACATTGAAAATACCAGCACCCTGAACTCCATCAAACTCACTTGTATTCCAATTTAAAATTCCAGATAACTGAACGCCATTAACCTCATGGGTAACGTTATATAAGCTTGAAGCCTGCAAAGCATTAACCTGATATACGGTAGAACCAAGCATACCGACAGCAAATGGAGTTACTACATCTTTTTGAGAAAACAAATAAAATTCATTACTTACAAAAGAAAAAACAAATGGTGCATTAATCTTTTCTCTTTGATTTTCATTTGCAAAAAGAGAGCAGGAAACAACAGAAAGAACAACTAAAAAGATTTTTTTGATTTTATTCATATTTTTACCTCGTTGAAATAATAAACACCTAAGATACTGGTTTATGTTACATAAAACAATAAAAAAATTAGCCGATTGCATAAAAAACTATTATATTATATTCAGGAGCAACCTATGAAAAGATTACTTTCCGTTTTAATTTTACTCGGAGCCGCTGCTGTTTTATTTGGGCAGACAAAAAATAAGGCGAATTCAAAACCATTAACCTTCTCTTCTGTAGATTTAGAAGGCAATAAGATTTCAAGTGACTTATATTCAGACAACAAACTCACAATGATAAACATCTGGGGAACATTCTGTGGCCCTTGTATCCGCGAAATGCCGGACCTTGCAAAACTCAGCGAAGAAAATAAAAGCAAAGGCGTTGAAATCATCGGAATTCCCATTGATATTGTCGACGACTGGGGAAAAGTTGATCCACGATTAAAGTCAGATGCCCTTATGATTATTCAAAAGACTGGTGTTAAATACAGAAATATCGTTCCAACAATCGATATGTTCCAGACCATGTTACGAGGAATTCAGGCTGTACCTACTACAATCTTCGTAGACAAAAACGGAAATCAGATTGGAAATGCCTATCTTGGTTCCCGAAGTCAGAAAGACTGGCAGAAAATCATAGATAAACTTTTGGAAAGTCAGAAATAGGTTTATAATAAAATCCGTATGACCGGAAAGAAAAGACTTATCATCTCAATTTCAGTTCTCTGTTTTGGACTTCTTCTGATTGCAGCAGGAATCTACCGCGGAGAAGCAGCAACTGTCTTTCAAAAAGCAACAAAACTTTGTCTTGAATGCATAGGAATAGGCTGATGAAAAAGCGAAACTCAGCCGAACTCCGCCGGGAACCAAACAAAATCAGGCTTCTCATACAGCTGACATTCACCGCCATCTCCAATGGCTATATAAAAGGCTTTGCTAAGGGACAGATTTTTACTGGAGCAACAAAATATCTGTGCGTTCCCGGAATGAACTGTTATTCGTGCCCGGGTGCACTCGGATCCTGCCCGATTGGAGCTCTGCAGGCAACACTGAACGCCCGGCAGTATAAAATGTCACTGTATGTTCTTGGTTTAATGACGGTTTTCGGAACTTTACTCGGTCGTTTTGTCTGTGGCTTTATCTGCCCCTTTGGTTTGATTCAGGATCTGCTTTTTAAGATTCCTTTTGTAAAAAAAATCCGCCGCCTGCCCGGAGAAAAAGGCCTTCGCTGGCTGCGTTTTGTTTTTCTTGGCATTTTTGTGATTTTACTTCCGCTTTTTGTGATTGATATTACAGGCCTTGGAGAGCCCTGGTTCTGTAAATGGATCTGCCCCGTGGGAACTCTAGAAGGCGGAATCCCACTCGTTCTTTTGAATAACGCAATGCGAGGGGCCGCAGGCTTTCTTTTCCGCTGGAAACTTGTGATTCTTGCAGTTACTTTACTGAGTTCTATTATTATTTACCGGCCGTTCTGCCGCTATGTCTGCCCGCTTGGCGCAGTATACGGGCTGTTCAACAAAATCTCTCTATATCGCATAAAAATCGATTCCCAAAAATGTACAGGCTGCACTGCCTGCCAGAAAACCTGCAAACTAGACATCCCCGTCTGGAAAAATCCCGACAGCATGGACTGCATCCGCTGCGGAGAATGCAAAACAGCCTGCCCGCATGGTGCAATTTCGACTACAGTTTTAAAATAAAAAAGACACAGAGAAAAGTCTCTGTGTCCTCTTATGCTCTGTGAGAAATGTTATCTCACACTATTTAATCAAAAGTCCAGCATACGAGTTCGTCAAGGCACGCTTCGCTAAAAGCCTTGACAAACTCGTTTAGCAGCCTTGTTATTTGATTAAAAGGCTGCTATAAGCCTTGAGAGCTCCTTCCATGTTTCCGGAAAGAACAGTCTTAGCCAATTTCTTACCGAGCTGTACACCTTCCTGGTCGAAAGAGTTTACATTCCATACAAATCCCTGGAACATAACTTTGTTCTCGTAGTGAGCGAGCAAAGCACCAAGTGATTTTGGATTAAGCTGTGCACCGTAAATCAAGCTTGAAGGACGTCCACCGGCAAATGCCTTGTTTGGATTCTCATCAGTTTTACCGCAGGCAAATGCAACAATCTGAGCTGTTACGTTAGCGCAGAGTTTAACCTGGCTTGTTGAATCTTCAATTACAACATCTTCACCAGTCTGGTTTTCGCGGAATGCGATGAACTGGAGAGGAATGATGTCTGTTCCCTGATGGAGCAGCTGGTAGAATGAGTGCTGACCGTTTGTTCCCGGTTCACCAAAAATTACAGGACCAGTTACGTATCCAAGTGGCTTACCGTCGCGGTTTACGCTCTTTCCGTTTGATTCCATATCAAGCTGCTGAAGGTGTGCAGGGAAGCGGCTGAGTGCCTGGCTGTAAGGAAGAATTGCAGTTGCAGGATATTCCTGAACGTTTCTCTCGTAAACACCAATCAAAGCATCCATAAGAGCAGCGTTCTTTGTAATATCTTTGTTCAAAGAAAGTTTATCTTCTTCTGCAGCACCATCAAGGAATTCCTGGAATACCTTTGGTCCGAAAGCGAGGCTCAAAACAGCTCCACCAACACCAGAAGTTGAAGAGTAGCGGCCACCAATATAATCATCCATATAGAAAGCAGCCATATAGTCTGGATTGTGAGCGAGAGGGCTTGTTTCGCTAGTTACAGCGATCATATGCTTGCTTGCATCACAACCAGCCTTTTTAATGAAGTCTTTTACGAAAGATTCGTTTGTAAGAGTTTCAAGAGTTGTTCCTGATTTAGAAACAAGAATGAAAATTGTCTTAGAAATGTCGAGTGACTTTACAACACTTGCAGCATCATCAGGGTCTACGTTAGAGATGAAGTGTGCTTCCATTTTGAATGTGTTGTTTTTCTTTGCCCAGTTTTCGAGAGCAAGGTACATAGCGCGTGGACCAAGGTCAGAACCACCAATACCAATCTGACAAACTGTTGTATATTTTTCACCTTTTTCGTTTACAAGTTTTCCTGAATGAACATCGTTAGCAAAATCAGCAATGCGTTTTACTTCGTTGATGTAGAATTCACGTTTGTTTACACCATCAGCCATAACATCTTTACCAAGCTGACCGCGTGTAAGCTGATGAAGAACCATGCGCTTCTCTCCAGTGTTGATTACAGCACCATCAAGAAGCTCCTGATATTTTTCTACAAGCTGCTGCTCTTCTGCGAGCTCAGCAAGAGTTTTAAGAATCTGCTCGTTTACCTGTTTAGCAGCGAAGTTGTATGTCAGCGCTCCGCCCATAGGAATAGAATATTTTGCGATTCTATCTGCAGCACCTGAACCAGAAAGTTCATCTGCTATAGAAACCATACCTTTAAGAGACTGCAACTTCTTCCATGAAGAAAGTGTGTCTGCATTTGACCATGTAGCCATAGATTTACCTCAGATAATCAAATAATTGCCGTAAATTAACTGTCGGCACAGTCTATTATAATAAATTATAAAACCTAATACAATTATTTAAGGAATATAAGTCTTTATTGCCTCTAAATAAGAGAGCGCATATTGAGAAAGAACTACATTTTTATGAGTCACAACCCCAACTTTCATATAATCATCCAGCTCAAGGGGCCTTGAAATAATACTGCTTCCATTCAATTTGCTATCAATAACACCAGAACAGACTGTATATCCATTCAAACCGATTAAAAGATTAAAAAGTGTTGCACGATCCGTTACTTTAATATTCAACTTATGATCAATTGCAGGGAGCGGCTCTTCGCCAAAGTAAAAGGAATTATATTCACCCTGTTCATAAGTCAGATACGGATAGGCTTCCAGATCCTCAAGACAGACAGTTTTCTTTTTTGCCAGCGGATTATTTTTTGAAATAAAAACATGAGGTTCTGCAGTAAACAGTTCTTTAAATACCAGATCATTTTTTTTCAGAAGTTTTAAAATTATTTCCGTATTTTTTTTATTAAGATAAAGAATACCGATTTCACTGTTTAATTTTGCAACATCATCAATAATCTGACTCGTCTGACTTTCACGTAATGTATAATCATATTCAGAGCCGCCATACTTTTTGATGACATCAACAAAAGCATTTACTGCAAAAGAATAATGCTGGCACGTTACACTGAATCTTTTCTGCTTCGTTTTATTTCCAAGATATTTTTCTTCCAGAAGTGAAGTCTGTTCAAGAACCTGTCGGGCATAACCTAAAAACTCCCTTCCCTCATTTGTAACAACAACACCTTTATTAGTTCTTGAAAAAATAGAAATTCCTATTTCCTTTTCCAGTTCATGAATTGCAACTGTAAGACTCGGCTGTGAAATATAAACTTTCTGGCTTGCCGCCGTAACATTTCCGTATTCAGCAACGGCAACTGCATATTTTAACTGCTGTATTGTCATATAAAGCATTATAACACTCACCATAGTTTTTATCTATGACAAACACACAAAATTAAGTATTAGATATAATGATAGATACCTAGTATATTTATAGGCAGTAATCAAAGTGGAGGTACAATTTTGAAAACATCAGTTATAGGATTTCCAAGAGTTGGTGCAAACCGTGAACTTAAATTTGCATCAGAAAAGTATTTCGCAGGTAAAATTACTGCTGAAGAATTACAGGCCACTGCCAGAGAATTACGTAAGAATGCCTGGCTTTTGCAGAAAAATACAGGAATTGATTTTATCAGTTCAAATGATTTTTCTTTCTACGATAACATGCTCGACACAAGCTTTATGCTCGGTGTAATTCCACAGCGCTACAAGGCACTTTGCCTCTCAAAGCTTGATACTTTCTTTGCAATGGCACGAGGCTATCAGTCAGACAAGGGAGACGTAACTGCCCTTCCAATGAAAAAATGGTTCAATACAAACTATCATTATATTGTTCCAGAATTTGATGATTCAGTAGATATTCAGCTTGATGATACAAAGGCACAGGAAGAATACAACGAAGCTAAGGCTCATGGAGTTCAGACAAAGGTTGATGTAATCGGCCCATACACATTCTTAAAGCTCAGCCACTTTACAGGCAGCAAACAGCTTAAAGATTTTTCTGCAAAGACTGCAGAGGCTTATAAACAGCTTTTAGCAAATGCAAAAAGCTGGGGTGCAAAATGGATTCAGATTGATGAACCAGCTTTAGTTCTTGATATGACAGATGAAGACAAAGCTCTCTTCTCAGATTTATATAAAATCATTCTTGAAAATAAGCAGATTAAAGTTTTGCTTCAGACATATTTTGGAGATGTCCGCGATTATTATAAGGAACTTCTTTCATTTGATTTTGATGGAATCGGTCTTGATTTTGTTGAAGGAAAAGAAACTCTTAATCTTCTTAAAACCGGCACAAAAGAAAACTGTACATTATTCGCAGGTGTACTCTGCGGAAAAAACATCTGGAAAAACAACTATGCAAAAACCTCTGCCCTTCTTGAAACAATTCAGTCAAACTGGAAAGGCGAAGTTGCAATTTCAACTTCCTGCTCACTTCTTCATGTTCCATACACAGTAAAGAACGAACAGAAGCTTGATCAGAATATCTTAAAATACTTTGCATTTGCAGAAGAAAAACTTACAGAACTTTCTGATTTAGCTGCAAACAACCAGAAGGCTTTCGCAGAAAATAAAGCACTTTTCGAAACAGAACGTGTTGCTAAAAATTCTGACATCGCTTCAAAGATTGCAAATCTAAAAAAAGAAGATTTTGTACGCCAGCCTGCCTTTGCAGAACGTGAAGCAATTCAGAAAAAAGAATTCCAGCTTCCTTTATTCCCTACAACAACAATCGGATCTTTCCCACAGACTCAGGATGTTCGTGCAAACCGCTCTGGCTTTAAGAAAGGAACTGTTTCAAAAGAAGATTACGTAAAGTTCAATCAGAAAAAAATTGCTGAATGTATTGCCCTTCAGGAAGAGATTGGTCTTGATGTTTTAGTTCACGGTGAGTTTGAACGCAACGACATGGTTGAATACTTTGGAGAAAACCTCGACGGTTACATCTTTACACAGAATGCCTGGGTACAGTCTTATGGAACACGTTGTGTTAAACCGCCTGTAGTCTGGGGTGATGTAAGCCGAAGAAATCCAATCACAGTTGAATGGTCAAAGTTCGCTCAGAGCTGTGCAGACAAAAATTCAAAGAAGCCTGTAAAAGGAATGCTCACAGGCCCTGTAACAATTTTGAACTGGTCTTTCCCACGTGAAGATATCAGCCTCAAAGAAAGTGCATATCAGATTGCCCTTGCAATCCGCGAAGAAGTTTTAGACCTCGAAAAAGCAGGTATCAGAATCATTCAGATTGATGAAGCAGCCCTCAAGGAAAAACTCCCACTCAGAAAAGAAGACTGGCATTCAGAATATCTTGA
This sequence comes from Treponema bryantii, assembly GCF_036492245.1. Taxonomy (NCBI): domain Bacteria; kingdom Pseudomonadati; phylum Spirochaetota; class Spirochaetia; order Treponematales; family Treponemataceae; genus Treponema; species Treponema bryantii. The sequence continues at coordinate 2,694,021 of NZ_AP025286.1, forward strand.
CTGGACAATTCCTGCCTTTAATCTCGTTCACTCTGGTTGTAAACCACAGACACAGATTCACACTCACATGTGTTATTCAGAGTTCATTCCTATCATTAAAAATATTGATGATATGGATGCAGATGTTATCACCTTTGAAGCAAGCCGTTCTAACCTTGAGATTCTGAAAGCTCTTAAGGACAATAATTTCCGTACTGAAGTTGGCCCTGGAGTTTATGACATTCACTCACCTCGCGTTCCTTCAGTCGAAGAAATTGTAAATGCCGTAGAAAAAATGAAGACTTATATTCCTCAAAGCAAACTCTGGATTAACCCTGACTGTGGATTAAAAACCCGCGGTGAAACAGAAACAGTTGCAAGTCTTAAAAATCTTGTTGCAGCAGCAAAACAGGTAAGGAACTAATTTATGATAGATAACAGCATTTTCGACAATAAAACAGTTTTTTCATTCGAGGTGTTTCCTCCAAAACGCAGTTCTTCAATAGAAACTATTTATAGTACATTAGATGAACTTTCTGATCTTTCTCCGGATTTCATAAGTGTTACTTACGGAGCCGGTGGAAGTGAAAACTGCTCAAACACTCTGGAAATTGCCAAACGAATTAAAAAGTCCTGTAATGTCGAAAGTGTGGTTCATCTTCCCTGCCTTCATCTTTCAAAAGCAGAAGCAGCCACTATGCTCCAGCAATTCAGCGAGAATGGTATAGAAAACATATTAGTACTCCGTGGAGACAGAATTGAAGGCAGAGCACCTGCAGGAGATTTTCTTCATGCCTCTGATTTGAGCAGTTTTATAAAAGTAACTACGGGCAATAGCTTTCATCTTTCTGCAGCCTGCTATCCAGAAAATCATCCTGAATCAGAAAGTATTTTTTCTGATCTTAATAATCTGAAATTAAAAGTGGACAGCGGCTGCAATCATCTTATTTCACAATTGTTTTTTGATAATCATATCTTCTATAGATTTATTGAAAACTGTCGTCTTGCAGGAATAGATGCTCCTGTTGAAGCTGGAATCATGCCAGTTATAAACCGTGCACAAATTGAAAGAATGGTCAGCCGCTGCGGCGTAGTACTTCCGGAAAAGTTTAAAGTTATGCTCGATAAATATGGTGATAATGACGAAGCAATTATGGATGCAGGAATAGCCTATGCCGTAAATCAGATTATTGATTTAGTCAGTCATGGAGTTGATGGAATCCATCTTTACACAATGAATAAACCTGTTGTTGCAAGAAAGATTTATGAAGCAGTAAAGAATATTATTTCGATTCCAAAAACTCCAGCACTTGCTTCCTGAGTCTTAAATGTAATACATTTCGCCAAAGTCAGCCTTATTTTTTTCAACCAGCGTGTTGAGTGTCACAGAGTCAACATAATCGTTGATTACATGCTCAAAATCTTTCCAGTAATCGTCATTTCCAACATTGCTGATTACATTACTATGCGACTCACCTACCGGTGACAGATCACCTTCCAGTGCACGAAGAATCTCTCCGGTTGTATAATCTTCAGTTTTCTTTACAAGTCTGTAACCGCCATTGCTTCCGCGTACTCCAATCACAAGACCAGCCTTACTCAACTGAATCAGAATCTGCTCCAGATACTTTACAGAAAGATTATGTCTGTGAGACAACAGCTTAAGAGAAATAAATTTACCCTCAGGCTGTTCGGCGAGCTCTGTCATAATCAGCAGAGCATACTGTCCACGAGTTGAAATTTTATACATGTTTAATCTCCTTGAATGCCCCCGCAATACGGTTTAGCGCTTCTTCAAGTACCGGCCGGGGTGTTGCCACATTTATTCTCTGATAACATTCTCCTTCCGGTCCAAACATAGTTCCACGGTCAAGCCAGACTTTTGCTTTGTTTACAATGATGTCATCAATTTCTGAATCAGAAAGCCCCAGCTTTGAAAAATCCAGCCAGAGAAGGAAGGTTCCTTCAGGTTCAATCAGACGCACTGATGGAAGCTTTTCTACAAGAAAGTTTCTCACAAAATCAATATTTTCTTTTAAATGCTTATGCAAATCCAAAAGCCACGGTTTACCATTTTTATATGCTGCAAGTGCTGCTGTAAGCCCCATAAGACTTGGCTCATCATACCCAGTTTTGTCCTTTTCAATTCTGAACTTATTGCGCAATACTGGATTCTTTATAAAGTTTGTAGAAAACTGAAGTCCTGCAAGATTAAATGTCTTACTTACAGACATTGAAACAATTGAGTTTTCTGCAGCTTCTGGAGAAAGGGTTGAAAACACAATATGCTTATTCGGTCCATATACAAAATCATTATGAATCTCATCTGAAAACACTATTACATTATTTCGCAGACAAATATCCGAAAGCTTCTGCAATTCCTCGCGTGTCCATACACGGCTTACAGGATTATGAGGACTGCACAAAATAAAAAGCTTTACGTTATTTTCTATAATCTTCTTTTCGAAATCTTCAAAATCAATATAGTACTTGCCCTCTTTTTCGTAGAGCGATGAAGTTACCAGCTTTCGGTTATTCAGCTCAATCATATTCTTAAACGGATAGTAAACCGGAGTCTGAATAATTACGCTATCACCTTCCTGAGTAAATGCTTTGATAGCACAGGAAATTCCAAAAACTACACCCGGGGTTGTTACAAGCTCCCGACGTTCAGGTGAAAAATCATGCTCTGTCTGCATCCAGTTTTTTAAAGCAGCAAAAAAATCATCATCCAGGCAGGAATAACCGAATATTCCATGATTTACTTTATTATGAAGTGCCTCAAGAATTGCAGGCGAAGTTGGAAAGTCCATATCTGCAACCCAGAGAGAAAGAACATCTGCAGGCTTGCCGCGAATAACTGCCAGATCAGTTTTTATACAGTTTGTTCCGTGGCGGTCAATCACGGTGTTGAAGTTATAACTCATGTGTACTCCTTTGGTGGCATTACGGGGGGAGTCTTCCCCCTCCTCTCTTAAAAAATACTAAAGATTTTTAATATAACCTATTGACTTAGTAGGTTACATGTAGTATAAAAGCATTAACCTATTAAGTCAATAGGTAATTTCTATAAGTCAGAAAGGATAAGCAAAAAAAGCTTTCCGTATATAGGAGCGATTATGGCAAAAATACTGGATCAGCCGCGGTACAAATGTGCTCTTGCCGCAATGCAGACTGTTCACGCAATTACAGGTGCAATTCCTGTTTTGCACTCTGGACCTGGATGTGCTGCAAAATTAAATGATAACAACGGAACAAGCGGACGTTTCAGCCCGAATATTTTTCCGTGTAGTTCTGTAAGTGAAAAAGAAGTTGTTTTTGGTGGAACCGGAAAACTTCGTTCTACTATTGAAAATGCTCTGAAAGTTATTGATGCCGATTTATTCGTTGTCCTTTCGGGCTGTACCAGTGAAATTATTGGTGATGACATTGAAGAAGTTGCAGGCAATTTTGAAAATGCCGAAAAGCCTGTTCTTTGGGCAAAAACTCCTGGGTTTAAGGGAAATAACTATCTTGGTCACGACTGGATTTTGAAATCAATTTTTGAACAGTATCTGGAACGTGAAGAGGTTGTTACAGCCTACTCTGATGCAGACGGAGAAGTAAAAAAAGAAAAAGGTCTTGTAAATCTTTTTGTGGCTCCTCCTCAGCAGGATCCTTACTGGCTCGGAAACCTTCGCGAAATTGAAAATCTTCTTACTGCAATCGGGCTTAAGCCAAACACAATTTTTGGATTTGGCCGCGGAATCGAAAATCTTAAAAAGATTCCTCAGGCAGAATACACAATTCTTGTTTCGCCTTGGGTTGGTCTTGAAAGTGCAAAGTATCTTGAGCGCCGTTTTGGAATTAAGCTTTTGCAGTACCCGGTTCTTCCTATTGGTGCGACAGAAACTACAAAGTTCCTTCGTACAGTTCAGGAGTTCACAGGTGCAGATAAAGAACTGACTGAAAAAGTTATCACAGAAAAAGAAGCTGAATTCTATTACTATATCGAACGCTTTGCTGACACTCTTCTTGAAACCCGTATTCTTGGAAAGCGCTTTACAGTTGCCAGCGACAGTGAATATGCAATTGCCGTAACAAAGTTCCTTGTAAATGATATGGGTCTCTTCCCTGAAAAGATTTTCATTACTGATGACGCTCCAAAAGTACATCAGCAGAAGATTATTGATGAAGTAAATAATCTGAACTACGGAATTACAACTCAGGTTCAGTTTACAACTGATGGTCATGATATACACGAGCAGATTAAGAATGCTGATTTTGCAGGTACTCCTTTGATTATCGGTTCAAACTGGGAAAAGAAGCTTGCCGCTGAAATTGGCGGTCACTTTGTAAACGTAAGCTACCCAATGCTCGAAAAACTCGTAATAAATGATCACATTGCCGGCTATTCTGGAGGACTTCACCTCCTCGAACAGATATTTACTGCTGCTATGAGTAAGCTGAAGCTGTAGGAAGGAGGACGAAAATATGCCTTATAATTTTAAGAACGCAAATATAGCAATACGCGAGAACCGACTTGGTTCAATTACAGGTTTCGTTGGAGACCTTGAAACTCTGGTAAAAAAATCTGAAGACGGAACACTGCGCAACCGTGAACGCTGCTTCAGCCAGTCGAGTTCATGTCTTTCCGGCTGTGCTTTGAACGCACTTGCCGCAATCCGTAACGTTGCAGTTGTTTACCACGCTCCTGCTGGTTGTACAGCAATGGCAAGTAACGATGCTGTTAAATTTGGACAGATTGCAGCCCGCGTAAATAAAACAACTAATTCAGTTTTTGTATGTACAGACTTGAACGAAAAGGACACTGTATTCGGAGCTACAAACGACCTTCGAAAAATCATTCATCACACTTATAACACTTACAAGCCTGATGCAATCTTTGTTTCTACAAGCTGTGTTTCGGGTGTAACTGGTGAAGATGTTGACGGTGTAGCAAGCGACATTAATGACGAGCTCCCGATTCCGGTAATTCCTGTTCACTGTGAAGGTTTTAAGAGCCGCATCTGGGCCAGCGGTTTTGATATTTCAGACCACGCAGTTCTTCAGGGAATTGTTCAGCCACCAAAACAGAAACGCCGCACAATCAATATCAAGAACTTCTACGAAAGCGCACGCCCTCAGATTACAAAAATTTTTAATGAAGTATTTGATGCTGAGCCACAGTTCCTCTACTGTAATTCAACTATTGAAGAACTCAGCCACCTGAGCGAGGCTCTCGCTACAGTTTGTATCTGCGGTACTCTGGGAACCTATCTTGGTAACGCTCTTGAAGAAACTTACGGCGTTCCATACGTTCGAACTTTGAACCACTCTGGTATCACAGGCTTCGAAACCTGGCTCCGTGCAATTGGTGACACAATTGGTAAGCGTGCAGAAGCTGAGGCTTATATCGAAAAGCAGAGAGCAATTTATCTTCCTCAGATTGAAGAAGTAACAAAGTCTCTCAAGGGACTGAGTGCTGTAATCGGTATGGGTCCTGGCTTTACTTATGAAATTGCCCGCGTTCTTCAGGAATTTGGAATGAATGTTGAATACGCTCTTGCATGGCACTACGACTACAAGTACGACAACGGCGAAGTTCCACCTGCCCTCGAACACCTTTTGAAGACTTCGCCAAAGGATATGAAGGTTGCTGTTGCAGATCAGCAGAACTACGAAGTTTTGAACATTCTCAATCACTATAAACCTGATGTTTACTTCAGCCGTCACCCTGGTACAACTGTCTGGGCAATCAAGCAGGGATATGCTGCAGTCTTTGTTGCAGATGAATACACAGTATTCGGCTACGAAGGAACTTTGAGTTTTGCAAAGCTTATCCGCGATACAGTAACAAACCGCAGTTTTGAAAAGAACCTCGCTGCCCGTATTAAGCTGCCATACACAAAGTGGTGGTACGAGCAGAATGCAGACAAGTTTATAAAGGATGAAGTAAAAAAATAGGAGAGCAACCATGGCAAAAAATATACACGAATCACTGACAGAACTCGTTGGAAATACACCGCTGGTACGACTCCACGGCTATGAAAAAAAACTTGGACTTAAGGCTCACCTTCTTGCAAAGGTCGAATACTTCAACCCGATTGGAAGCATTAAGGACCGCATTGTTCTGCGCATTATTGAAGATGCAGAACGTGAAGGAAAAATCAAACCGGGTGTAACAACTTTGATTGAATATACAAGTGGTAACACTGGAATTGCAGTAAGTGCTATTGGTGCAATGAAGGGCTATGATGTAACAATTTACCTTCAGGATGGAACAAGCCAGGAACGCTTCGACATCATGAGGGCCTTTGGTGCAAATGTAACCCGCATAAGCAATGTACCAGAAATCCAGGATGCGTTGAAAACAACAAACGGAGACTTTGTTGCCGCTACCAATATTTTGAAGCAGCATATCCGCGACCGTCAGGCTGCAGGAGAGGACATCTTTTTTGTAGACCAGATGCTCAATCCAAAAAATCCTCTGGCTCACCACGACACAACAGGCTTGGAAATCTGGGAGCAGACAGAAGGCGACCTTGCGGCAGTTGTAAGTGCTGTTGGAACAGGTGGAACAATCCGCGGAATCAGTGATTATGTGAAGTCAAAAAATCCAGCTGTAAAAGTTGTTGCAGTTGAGCCAGCACTGGATGCAACTGCCCTTACTGGTATTCACAACTTTACAGAAGTTCCACAGGAGCGCGTTCCTGTTACTGTTCGCAATACTACCGGTGTTTATGACGAGGTTCTTATTGCAACTGTAAAGCCTTCTTTCGAGGCAGCCCGAATTGTTGCAAAGTCTGATGGTGTCTTAGTTGGAAATTCAAGCGGTGCAGCTCTTTGGGGAGCAACAGAACTAGCAAAACGTCCAGAGTATGAAGGAAAGAACATTGTTGTTGTCTTCCCTGACACCGGATTACGCTATTTGAGTACAGATTTATTCAAGGAATAAAGTCTTAGGCTCAAAACCTTCTGCATACACGGTGAGCTTTGACTCACCGTCTTTATAGCCCGAACGCAAAACTGCACAGGCCTGGCCCCGGTAAGTTACAGAGGTCTCGTCTGTGTAGTTTTCGTCGGTTATCGGATTTCCGGAACCAAAGCCTGCAAGAGATGCAGGACCTTCTACTTTTGCAGTAAGTTTTATTGCTGCATCTGGCACAGTGCGGCCCTCTGAATCTACAATATCAATCATAACACAGGCAGCGTCGTGGCCATCTGCCTTAAGTGATTTTTTTGCACAGGTCAATTTGATTTCTGCGCCCTGTCCCACGGTAGAAAGACTATCACGGCTAACTTCTTTGCCATCAACATAGCTCACAGCTTCTACCCTACCCGGCTCATAAACAGTTTCAAATTCCGCCATATTCGGCATAGGCGCCTCACAAGAAACTTTCCTTCTGCCGATAGATTTTCCGTTCACAAAAACTTCAACTTCCTGAGCCCGAGAGAAAACTGCAAGCTTTACAGGCTTCCCCTCAAAACCAGGGTAAGTCCATTTTTTCATAAACTGAGGAAAACCCCAGAAGGTCATCATTTCTACCTTGTCGTAAGCAGCAGGATCTCTTGAGTAGAGATATGTTTTTTCAGAACCCCAAACTACACTGCGGTATTCTCCCTGAGGAAGCAGGCGTCCTGTTATATCATAATCTGCATCTTCTGCTGTACGATATGGAAAATGAGAAGTCTGCTGAGGCATGATTTCCCAAGGCTTTTTATTTATAATCGGATCATCTTTATCTGCATAAAAAGATTTGCCAAGACCGGCTTCACCAAGATAGTCCCAGGCAGTCCATGTAAAGTCGCCTATTACATAAGGATGACTTTCGATAAAAGGCCAGCGGTAACCAATCTGATTTGGAAAATTTTCAGAACCAAGAATTACACGCTGAGGAAACATTTCATGATCTTTTTCGTATTGGTCTTCCATGTAATTGTAGCCAACGATATCAAGACCGTTTGTAAATGGCTCAGTTGCTTTTTCCCAGAGATTTTCATAAACACCGATATTTACATTCTGTGCCAGATACTGTCCGCTGGCAAGCTTATCATCAAGGCCGCTCCACATAGAGCAGATTCCATTACTTACAGGTCTTGTTGGGTCCAGCTCTTTAATAGCTCGGGCTAACTGAGTTGCACGGCTATAGCCCTTTGCAAGTCCTCCTCGTTCCGGTATTTCATTTCCTGTAGACCAGATGATTACAGCAGGGCTGCTTCGGTCACGCTTTACAAAAGCAGTTAAATCTTTTTTACAGTTTGCTTCAAAATACTGACTGTAGTCTCCGGCCCTTTTTCCTACCCACCAGGCATCAAAGGCTTCATCAAAAATATACATACCAAGTCTTTCGCAGGCTTCTACAAGAACAGAAGACGGCGGATTGTGAGCTGTTCTGATTGCATTAAAGCCCACTTCCTTAAGCTTACGGATTTTTCTGGCTTCTGCTTCATATAAAGAAACTGCACCCAAAAGACCGTTATCGTGATGCAGACAGCCTCCCTTAAGCTTTACGCTTTTCCCGTTTATCAAAAGGCCTCGCTCTGCATCTGCAGAAATTGTACGTACACCAAAAAGAAGTCCTGCTTCGTCAGCAGGAATATCATCCTTTTCCTCAAGGCAGGTGCGGTACTCCCCCTTACTTTTTACGGTGGCCTTTAGCTTATAAAGATTTGGATTATCACAATCCCATACTTTTGGATTTTTCAGATTTATTGAAAGATATGCTTTTTCGCGGGAATTAGCAGCGACAAAAATCACAGACTTTGATAAGGCTGCAACAGTCTCTTCGCCATCAGGAATCAGTTCCGTGCAAACTTCCACCAGTCTGTTTTCCTGTGTATCATTTACAACTTCAACTTGAGCTTTTACAAAAGCTGTGTCTCCGGAAACTTCGCTTGTATAAGCATAAATGCCATCATCAGCAATATAAAGCAGAGGACTACGGCAAAGCATAACTCCCCGGTAAAGTCCAAGGCCTGTGTACCAGCGGGAATTACTTACCGAGCCGGAGTTTACATTCACGGTAATTCTGTTTTCTTCACCGTATGCAAGATAAGGAGTGATATCAACATAAAAAGGAGCATAACCGTAATTCTGGCCGGCAACCTTGCAGCCATTTATATCAACGGTAGCATTCATCATTACGCCGTCAAACTTGAGTCCCAGCTTCTGTCCCTTCCATTCAGCGGGCACAAAAAGGAACTTTGTGTAATTACAGATTCCGCCATTAAAAAAACCACTGTCACAGGCTGCATAACAATCTTTAGAAACTTCAGTTCCAATCATAGCGTCGTGGGGAAGATTAACCTGAAGGCCTTTGTCATTTTCCAGACTGCCAACAGAATCAAGATAGCCCCATCTGAAGGTCCAGTTTTCATCGAGAGATATTTTTTTCATAAATGCTCCATTTTTAGTTAAACGTTTAACCTTATTGTAATATGATTTTTGACAGATTACAACTAGATTTTGTAGATTGCCACTTCTGCAGCCCGCAATCCATTATGATTATTGACAATTCAGATAACAAAATATAAACTAAATATTACCTAGTATTTTTATAGGTTATTATAGCAAAAACAAATTTTCGGAGACAATATGACACTCCAGCAAATTCGATACATTATTGGCGTAGCAGAAGCAGGTTCTTTGAACAAGGCTTCTGAAAAGCTTTTTGTCTCCCAGCCTTCCCTCACCAGCTCGGTACACGATGCCGAAGGTGAGCTGGGGTTTGAAGTTTTTCACAGAACCTCACGCGGAGTAAAGGCTACTGAACGTGGAGCCGATTTTATCCGTGAAGCCAGAGATTTATACAAGCAGTACGAAAATCTTATAAACAAATATTCCGCAGAAGGAAAAAAGGCTTTTGCTGTATCAACACTTTATTATGCCTTTGCCCGCACAGCTTTTGTAGAAATTGTAAAAGAGTTTTCACGAGATTCTTATGATTTTGCTTTTCGTGAAAAAAAAGCCTCTGGTGTAATTGCAGACGTTGCACTTGGAAAAAGCGAGCTTGGTATTTTGTATTTAAGTGATGCAAATCGGGAGTCCATTCAGAAAACGTTGAGAACAAACAATCTTGAGTTTCATCATCTTACAGAATGTAATGCTTTTGTTTACCTGCACAAAAATCATCCCCTTGCAAAAAAAGAAAGTATTTCACTGGAAGAACTTTCCGAATATCATTTTGTCACTTTTGATACAGATGATGTAAAATCCTTTTTTTCAGCTGAAGTAATTTCCCGCTTTGGACTGGACAAGGCGATCACCGTGGCAGATCGAGCAACTGAACTAAATCTTATGCAAACCTTAAACGGCTACACCTTTTTATCTGGAGTTTTTGGAGAGGATGGAAATGAAGACGATGATAATTTTGTTTTAATTCCCTTACAAAATCACGATGAAAAAATCAGCCACAGTTTTGAGCTGGGCTACATCACAAAAAAAGTTGCCCGCATGGATAACATCAGCCTCACTTACATTGATGTGATTCGACGCATTTTGCACATAGCCGGTTTTACCTGCTAAATACAGGTTAGTTTTATGAATACTGGTGTTAACAAAAAATTAACCTTTTACCTAGTAACCATGTATGTAAATGTATGTTATAGTAGTGTCTTATGAATAAACACTATTATGTAAAAATAGCCGGGATTTACTGTGCACATTGCAGAACAGTAATTTCTTCTTTTATTAAAAAAGCAGACTTAGACGCAGATATAAAAATATCCGGGAACATTGCAAAAATAAAATCAGACAAGCTTAGCGATACAGAAATTATTCAGGCAGTTACGCAGGCAGGCTATACGACAAAAAGCAAATGGATTTGCAGTAGCTTTAACAAATGGAAGTTTTTTCAAATCCTTGAATTTGCAGGCTTTGCGCTATTAATTTTTCTTTTGCGTTTAATCTTAAAATCTCTTTTGGGTTATGACATTCTGAATGTGATTCCCGTAATTGATACAAAGCTTACTTTTGCAGGACTTTTGCTTGCAGGCTTTTTAACAAGCTTTCACTGTATTGGAATGTGCGGAGCAATCAATCTTGCAGTTTCTAAAAACAGCAGAAAATCTCTTTTATATAATGGCGGAAGAATTTTCTGTTATACAGCAATTGGATTTTTTGCAGGACTTTTCGGAAAGACAATTTCGATAAATCAAAGCCTTTTATGTGTGATTATTCTGCTACTAAGCCTTTTTATGATTTTTCTTGGCTTTTCAATGGCAGGCTTCTTTTCTGTAAATTTTAATCATTTTTCTCTGCCGTCAAAACTAAAAACTTCAAGCGTTTTTTTGACCGGATTTTTGAATGGCTTTATGCCCTGCACCCCTTTAATCACAATGCAGCTATACGCTGTTTCTACTGCAAGTCCCTTTAAGGGGGCCTTTGCCATGCTACTGTTCGGACTGGGAACCCTTCCTTTAATGCTTGGCTTTTCATTTGTTCAGAATTTTCTTGGCGGCAAAAAAGCTCTGCTTCAAAAAATACTTGCCGTTTTTATTCTGCTTATGGGGCTTGCCATGTTCCTTCGCGGGCTTACGGGCCTTGGAATCAATACAGGCTCTACAGATTCAAATCTAAAAAAATGGAAGACAGCCCAGATTAATTCAGAAAAAACAGAGCAAAAAATAGAAATCAACCTTTCTTATGATGGTTATGAAGATTTTGCAGTCCAGGAAGGAATCCCTGTAACTTTGATAATTAATGCAGAAGAAGACTATATTACGGGCTGCAACAACAGAGTTATCAGTAATGATTTTGATTTCGACGTAACACTTGTACCCGGAAAGAACGAAATCTGTTTTCTACCAGATAAAAATGGAACTTTCATATACAGCTGCTGGATGTATATGTTAAAAAATAAAATTTATGTTTATGAGGAATAATATGAAAAAATTACTTTTAATCACAATGCTTTTTGCTTTAATTTCTACTTTTGCTTTTGCCGCTAAAAAGTCAAAGTATATTACGCCAGTCCCAAAAAACGGACAGATTACTATAAAAAAATCTCAACTCTCAAAGGATGCTACCTATATCAATTATAAGGCTGGTGATATTACAGTTCAGCTGATTGCAGTAATCGCTGATGATAACACCTACAGACTTTCTTTTAATACCTGTCAGAACTGTAATCCATCTCCTAAGGCATTTTTTTCACAAAAAGGAAAAAATCTTGTCTGCCAGAACTGCGGAAACCTCTTTACCATGAATGATGTAGGAGCGGCTTCTTACGGCTGTAATCCGGCAAGAATTCCTTTTACTCAGACAGATTCTGAACTTATCGTTTCAACAGAGATTCTGAAACAGGTAGCTCCAGCTTTTAAGAACTGGCAGGGACCTGTAAATTAATTCACAGGAACAAATCTTCTGATGCGATGAGTTACACCCAGTCTTTCGCATAGACGGCTGCACTCCTCTTCATCTTCTTTTGAGATCGTTGTTTCAACCGTAGTCAGCACAACCTTAGGAACAAAGTTTTTTGCCTGCTCTGCAAAAGCCAGCATTGCAGGAAAAGCTTTTCCCTTAAATACCGGACGAACAGTTTTTTCGTAGATTTCTGGATTACTTGAATTCAGGCTTATGGAAAGAGCATCTATTTTCCCGGCCAGAAGAGGAGCAACAGGCTTTTTGTTTATTAAATCAGCAAGTCCGTTTGTATTAATGCGTACCGGCAGAGAATAATTTGCCTTCAAAAAAGCAGCTACTTCAAGAAGCACATCCAGAGCCTCTGTCGGTTCACCGTAACCACAGAAAACAAATTCTTTGTAGTTTTTGAAACGTTCAAGTTTTGCCTCTTCTTTTATGGCAGCAATCACTTCGGCCGCCGTAGGTTCATGCTCAAGCCAGAGGGTATCTACATTATCAAACTCTGCCCCGCTTACTTTCTGACGGATGCAAAAAATGCATGCACAAGGGCAGCGATTTGTAAGATTTATATAAAGGCCATTGTATTCGGGGTAGATGATTGTCATTGATTTTTTCATAAGAGTGATTATTCTACAAGATTTATGAACTGTCAATTATTAAAAAAATCTATAACTAATATATAAAACTACTATTAGTCAAAGATTAGAAAATTATATATAACCTAGTACAACGGTAGGAAATAAAAAAACTTACCAGGAGGTTATATGAAAAAGAGTTTTTTAAAATCGGTTGCAGTTATTCTTGTTGCAAGTTTCATTGCATCAGGAGCCTTTGCTGCTTCTAAAAAAGAAAAAAAGAGCAAAACAAAAGTACAGACAATTCTTGTTGGCACAGGTTCCAGTGCGCCTCTTTACTGTTATCTTGATGACAAGGGAGAACTTGCAGGCTTTGAAATTGATGTAATCAAGGCCATTGATGAACTTCTTCCACAGTATAAATTCGAATTCCAGATTTTTGATTTCAAAAATATTCTTCTTGCCCTAGCAGCTGGAAAAATTGATATTGGTGCTCACATGTATGAATCTAATCCTGAGCGTCGTAAGAATTATCTTTTTACAGAATATGGCTACAATGATTTTTCAAAATATATTGTAGTTCTAAAAGAGAATACAGAAGTAAAATCTCTCAAGGATTTAGTTGGTAAAACAGCACAGGCTTCTACAGGAAGTGCAACAGGAGCAATTCTTCAGCACTGGAATGAAGATCATCCAAACGAACAGATTAATGCCGTTCTTACAAGCACACTTACAAACGAGCAGATTGTTGCTTCAATGAAGAATGGTACTTATGATGCTTTCTTCTCTAACATTCCAAGCTTCAATCAGCTTCAAAAAGAGTACGGCGGAATTTTCCGTCTTGTAGAAGAACCTATTTCAACATCAGCTTCTTACTTCATTTTCAATCTTGATAATCCAACTCTTAAAGCTGATGTTGATGTAGCCCTTAAACAGCTTATTGATTCTGGTGAGCTCTCAAAACTCGCAATCAAAAATCTTGGCTCTGATACAACAAAAAATATCAATAAATAAAAGTTTATAAAAAAAAGTCTGGAGGTAAAAATGGCAGATTTGTTTTCATGGCAGCGAGTTGTTAAAAATTTTCCAATATTGATTACAAAGCTGCCGGTTACCTTTGAAATTGTTGCAGTCGCATTTTCCCTGGGATTCATACTTGCACTTCTGATTGCAACAACACGAATTAAAAAAGTTCCGCTTCTGAACCAGATTCTTACAGTTTTTATTTCTTTCGAAAGAGGCACTCCTCTCCTGGTTCAGATGCTTGTAGTTTATTATGCATTTCCTATTGTCCTTTATAAAGCTTTTGGAATTGATTCACGACGATGGGAAAAAATTATCTTTGTTGATTTAGCCTTGATTTTAAATCAGGGAGTTTTCCTTGGAGAAATATTTAGAGGCGCAATTCTTGCAGTTCCAAAAGGACAAAAGGAAGCAGCCCTTGCCTGTGGTATTTCAGATTTTAAGGCCTTTATAAAAATCATTCTTCCACAGGCAATAAGAATAGCCCTTCCTTCAACAGGGCTCACTTTGATAGGGCTTTTTCAGGAAACATCTTTAGTTTACATGCTTGGTGTAATGGACATCATGGGCCGTGCAAGTGCACTTGGTGCAACCAGCGGTCACAATCTGGAAAGCTATCTGATTATTGCACTTATCTTTGTACTTATTAATTTTGGACTTACAGCCATTACAACAAAAATTGATAAAAACCTTACTTACGGTACTAAAAACCTAACCGGGAGGGCAGCATGAAATTCAGTCTTGAATATTTATGGAAGTGTATTCTTTCGGGCATAATTTATATTCCAGTTACACTCAAACTTGCATTGATTCCCCTTGCCCTTGCAATTGTTTTTGGAACACTGATTGCTCTGGCCCGCATTTTTAAGGTTCCGGTTGTAGAAAAGTTCTTTAAGATTTTTGTTGCAATATATTCGGGAATTCCAGGTGTTGTGACAATGCTGATTTTTCATTTAATTTACCTGAGTCTTTTTAAACCGGCTAAAAATGGAATAATGCTTCTCGCCTACTTCACCTTTACTTTAGGAAGAACAATTGTTGTCAGCGAATCTGTTAGAGGTGCCTTTCTTTCTATTCCAAAAGGACAGTATGAAGCATCTTATGCCTGCGGTCTTTCTACTTTTCAAACACTAAAAAAAATCATTATCCCGCAGGTGATTCCGGTTGCACTTCCGGCACTTACAAACAATACTCTTGGTTCAATTAAGAACACTTCAATCGTTCTGGTTCTTGGAATTGTTGATGTTTTGAATGGAGCTACGATTCCCTGTGCAGACACATACAGCTATGTAGAAGGTTATGTAGCAGCCGCAATTATCTATTGGGTAATTAATGCCATTGTAGAGTTTTTCCTTGTTCATCTGGAAAAACATCTTTCTAAAAAAAAATAGGGGATATTAAAAATGATTAAAATAGAGCACGTAAAAAAATCTTTTGGACATCTTGATGTTCTTCATGATGTTTCGCTGACAGTTGATGACGGTAGCGTTGTTGTAATTCTTGGTCCAAGCGGAAGCGGTAAAACTACCCTGCTCCGTTCAATTAATTTTCTGGAACGGGCTGACAAAGGTAAACTAACCATCGGTAGTTCGTCAGTAGATTTACATTCTGCAAAGAAAAAAGAAGTACTGGAAATCAGAAGAAAGACCTCAATGGTTTTTCAAAATTATAATCTCTTTGCAAATAAGACTGCTCTTGAAAATATTGTCGAAGCACTTGTTACTGGTCATGGAATTCCAAGAGCACAGGCTGTAGAACGGGCTAAAGAAGAACTTCGCAAAGTTGGTCTTAGTGACAAAGAAAATTATTACCCAAGCCAGCTTTCGGGCGGTCAGCAGCAGCGTGTAGGAATTGCCCGTGCCGTTGCCCTTGATGCAGAAGTTATTTTATTTGATGAACCAACCAGCGCACTAGACCCGGAGCTTGTAGGTGAAACGCTTGCGCTGATTAAACAGGTCGCAAAAGACGGACACACTATGATTGTTGTAACTCACGAAATGTCTTTTGCAGAAGATGTTGCAGATAAAGTTGTATTTATGGATGGCGGATATATCGTTGAAGAAGGCAGCCCTCAGGATATTTTCTATCATCCAAAAGAAGAACGAACCAGACAGTTTTTACGCCGTATAATACCTGTCGGAGAGTATGTCATTTAAAAAAGTTTTCTTTGTTTAAACAATTACAAAAAAAGTGAAAAAGAAAATCAGGAGATTTTATGAATAAACAGATTCCAGATACTATCAGAGATAAACACCCGGGATTTGCAGATGTACAGGTGGGAAGTTCTGGAGAACTCAGAGAAAAGGCTCAAGCCCACTGCTTGAAAAACGCTCACCGCACTTTTGAACAGGGCATTCAGTGTGTTCAGGTAAACAGCATGAATGCGCTTGTAAGCCTGCAGGATACAGTAATGGTAATTCATTCACCTTTGGGCTGCTCAGGCTGTGCTTCTTTTGGAGCAATCGACAGACTGAATGTTTATAAACATCACAGAGGCCGCGACAATGCCCCAGACAGTCATGTCATTTCAACTGCCCTTGGAGAAAAGGAAGTAATTCTCGGTGGTGAAAAACGCCTGCACGAAACAATTGACCAGGCAATAAAAAGATATAATCCTAAAATTGTTTTCATTCTTGCTTCCTGCGCTTCTTCAATTATTGGAGATGACATTGATGCCGTAGCAGAACAAAAGGAAAAGGAATATAAGGCGAAGGGTAAAGACATTATTTTTGCTCCGGTTCACTGCGAAGGCTTTAAGAGCCGCAATCACGCAACAGGCTACGACCTTGCTCTTGCAACTCTTCAAAATTATGTTATCCGAGACGCTCACCCGCCAAAACAAAAAGGACTGATAAATCTTTTTGCAACCCATTCTTTGAGCTGGGCAGATCAGCAAGAAATGAAAAGAATGTTGAATGCCATAGGTCTTGATGCAAACATTCTTCCCTATAATGCAACTTACGAAGACATTATGAAAATCCCGGCAGCGGAATACAACATCTCTGTCTGTCAGATTTTTGCTGATGAATACATAAAATTTTTATCAGAAAAATACGGCACGCCTTATGCCGTAACAAACATGCCTATTGGAACCCGAAGTACAAACCGCTGGCTCCGTGCAATTGCTGCTCTGGCTGGTAAGGAAGAAGAAGCCGAAGCCTTTATAAAGGCCGAAAGCGATGCTGTACGCGAAGAAGTTGCCAGAATCAAAAGAAAGACAGACGGACTTCGTGCCTGTCTTACAGCCGGTACCGGTCGTGGCTTTGCCGCCGCAACCTTGATTGGCGACTACGGCATGAAGCTTTTGTGTATGCATACACCTTATTATGATGAAGCTTATATTGATGATTTCAAACGACTGGAAGAATTGCACGGAACAGACTTTATCGTAAACATTGCAGATATGCAGCCTTATGAACAGGTAAATCTTTTGAAGAAATACAAACCTGATGTATTTATCGGAATGTCAAACTGGGTTTCACGATTGGGAATCCCTTCCTTCCATATTCTTGATTCAAAACGCCCAACCTTTGGCTACCGTGGAGTTTTGTATCTGGGCCGAAAAATTGAAGATGCCATCGACAATAATAACTTCAATAAAAATCTTTCAAACTATTCAAAAAATGCCTACCGCGAAGAATGGTACAAAAAAGATGCCTTCAGCTATCTTCAGCTGCCGGAAGAAAATTAAGTGGCAGAACCAGACAAGGAGTTTTCAAAATGGAAAAATGTATAGAAAGGCCAAGAAGCCTCTGTTCCCTTCACGGTGCTCTTGATGTAATAGGAAATATTTACCGTGCCATCCCTATTCTGCACGCCAGTCCCGGATGTTCAATGCAGGCTTCAAGCCGCACAAACCTTTATTACCTTGGCGGTTATCACGGGCTTCCAAGTTCAAATGCCTACGAAAAGGAAGTTGTATTCGGCGGAACTCAGAGACTAAGAGAGACAATTAAAGGGAGCCTCGAAATTATGGACGGTGACTATTACGCAGTTCTTACCGGCTGTTCCATGGGAATTAATGGTGATGATGTAGATAGCGTAGTAAAAGAGTTTGAAGCTTCTCCTTATCCTATTGCAAGCATTGACACAGCAGGTTTCCGAGGCGACACCTACACAGGCTATAACATGGCCCTTCTTGCAACTGTAAAAAAACTTGCAAAGAAGACAAAAACAGATTCCCGTCTTGTAAACATTTACGGCCAGCCGCCAAGTTCAGACATCACATTGCGTGGCGACCTTGAAGAAATTACAAGACTTCTTGCAAGAATCGGCGTAAAGGCAAATACCTTTTTTATCCGTCGCGACGGAATTGAACAGTTGAAAAATTCAGGCAATGCAGCCCTTAACATCAACCTTTCACCATGGCTTGCTAAGAATGTAGACACCTATTATAAAGAAACCTTTGGAATTGAAACCCTAAGATTTAACGGCTGGCCGGTGGGTCCTAAAGACACTGCAAACTTTTTGAGAACAGTAGCCGAGCGGCTTGACCTCGATTCTAAGCTTGTAGACAAAGTGATTCACGAAGAAGAACTCTATGTCTACGAATATCTTGACTCCCTTTTTGGAAACTTTGAACGCCATCGTTTTATTCTGGTTGGCGAATGTGCAAAGGCTCTGGGACTTGCCCGCTTCCTGGTAAATGTACACGGTCACATTCCTCTTGCAATCATCTTTACAGATTCTGTTCCAAATCAGTATCAGGACAGCATCCGCGAAGAAGTTCAAAAGCTGGAATGTCCGCGCAAAGCAGAGGTTTATTTTGAAAATGATGTCTGGGAAATTGAACAGATTGCCCAACAGTATGATGGTAGGGCAACTCTTTTTATGGGCAGCTCTTATGAAAAGAAACTTGCACAGAAGCTTGGAAGCCACTATGCAATTACTTCAAATCCTTGTCTTGATAAAGAAATACTTAACCGTTCTCATATAGGTACGCACGGCTGCATTTCTTTAGTCGAAGATTTGTACAATCATTTCTAAAATGACAACCGATATGACACAGGGGAAGATAGTTCCCCTTTTACTAAAATTTTCCGCTCCCCTGCTGCTGGGAAATCTCTTCCAGCAGTTTTATAACACTTTCGACACTTTTATTGTTGGAAGGGTTATTGGAAGTCAGGCACTGGCCGCAATAGGCTCAACCTCACATTTTGTGAATACTGTAATTAATTTTTTCAACGGGCTTGCAATTGGAGCCCAGGTAGTTATTTCTCAGCTTTTTGGTGCAAAGAATTTTCCAAGCCTGAAAAAAGCAATTAATACTACAATTTATGCAAGCTTTATTTTCAGCATCCTCGCCACCGTCATTCAAATAATTCTTTCTCCTTTTGTATTAAGATTAATTTCTACACCGCCGGATGTATTAGTCCAGGCAAACCAATATCTGAAAATTTACTTTCTTGGAACAGCCGCCCTCACCCTCTACAACATGGGGTCTGGAATTTTAAGAGCACTTGGAGATTCAACACGAGCTCTTATTTTTCTGGTTATCTCCTCCGTTTCAAATATTGTTCTTGATATTCTTTTTGTAGTTTTGCTTGGCAAAGGAATTGCGGGAGCAGCTTATGCTACTGTACTCAGCGAACTCTTAAGTGCCATTCTGGTTATAATTTCACTTCAGAGACTGGAAGTCAAAATGCGGCTTGAACTTAAGCATCCTCAAATTGATTTTTTGATTTTGAAAAAAATTATGAAACTCGGTTTACCAGGTGCAATTTCTTCTTCCATCACATCTTTTTCAAATACCTTTATGCAGAAATACATTAATTACTTTGGAACTTCCTGCATGGCTGGCTGGGCAATTTTTTCTAAGTTCGATCAGTTTGCTATATTACCAATGCATAGTCTTGCAAGCGGAGCAACTACCTTTGTTGCTCAAAACTACGGTGCAAAAAAATCAGAAAGAATTCGTGATGGAATAAAAAAATCATTTATACTGAATTTCAGCGTTATCAGTATTTTAAGTCTGCTATTGATTTTTCAGGCAAACTTCTTTGCCAGTCTTTTTTCAGATGATGTAGAAGTCATTTATTTCGCAGAACGCTTTATTTATCTCACTGCTCCTTTTTTTGTTTTATGTGGTTTTTCAATGCTTTTTTCAAATGTAATGAGGGGTTTTGGAATTGCATTCCGTCCAACCATTATTACATTTGTAGGATTCGTTTTATTCCGCCAGATAATGCTTTTGATAATTTCCCAGACTTCAAATTCCTTTATCTTGATTGCTCTGGTATATCCGGCAGCCTGGCCGCTGGTAATCATCATATACATTATCTGGCTTTTTATATTCAGAAAAAAACGTATTAAATAAAATTAGTCCAGGCGTGTTCCTCTTTTTCAGGAAGACCAAACTTTTCTTTACCAAGAGCAATAGACTTAATCAAAAAGCTCATATTGCGAGCTAGAACGCGGAGAGTCTGCATGCCTTCAGCATCTTCTGAGGCTTCTCCCGGAGCACCACCGTGAATATTATTCCAGTACTGGCTGCTTGCAACCGGCATTCCGCTGATTGTAAAAAATTTATTCACTACATCAAAAGAAGCTGTTGTACCGCCACGGCGCGCACATACAAAACCAGCACCAACCTTCATTGTCTTATCAAAGCTGCTGCTGTAAAAAAGTCTCTGCAGGAAAGCCTGAACAGTTGCGTTTGGAGCGGAGTAATAAACAGGAGTTCCAACAACAAGACCATCAGCATCCTTAAACTTAGCCGCAAACTCATTTACAGCATCATCAAAAACACATTTACCAAGCTCGCCACAGCGGCCACAGGCAATGCAGCCACGGATATCTTTGTTACCGATGTTAAAAATTTCAGTTTCAATTCCCTGCTCTGCAAAAATCTTTTCCATCTCGTGCAGACCAAGCAAAGTGTTGCTGTTAGCACGTGGGCTTCCGTTTACAAGTAATACCTTCATAACCGCTTCTTATCCTCTTATAAAATGAATATGCCTAAATGATAATCTGAGAGACAAAGGAAATCAATGAAAAAAACTCCTGTAAAATTGCATAAAAAATCTGCGAACAAAGCTTGCTTGACAAGTCTCTGTTTTTAGGCTATATTCCTACTAACTTACTAGGTTTATAGGTAGATATAATACAATGATAGTTATAGATTCCGTTGATAAAACTTATCATCTCAAAGGTAATGATGTAGAAGCCCTGAAAAAGGTTTCGCTCACAATTGAAGACGGCACAATTTACGGTGTTATCGGATATTCGGGAGCGGGAAAATCTACACTGGTTCGATGTATAAATCTGCTTGAAGTTCCTGATTCCGGCAGCATTACGGTAAATGGAACTCAGCTCACCTGGCACGACAGCGAAGGAATTTTCCACCGCAAAACAAATCATGAAATGAAAAAGGTACGCCGTGGAATTGGAATGATTTTCCAGCACTTTAATCTGCTTGACCGTTCTACAGTTTTTGACAACGTAGCCTACCCGCTTAAGTATAGTGGCCTTAAAAAAGAAGAAATTGAAGCCCGCGTAACTGAACTTCTGGAGCTGGTTGCTTTGAGTGACAAACGCAATGTTTATCCAAGCCAGCTTTCGGGAGGCCAGAAGCAGCGCGTTGCAATTGCTCGTGCCCTTGCAAATAATCCTAAGGTACTGCTTTCTGATGAAGCAACCAGCGCCCTGGACCCTGAAGCAACGGCCTCTATTTTGAATCTTCTTAAAGAACTGAATAAAAAACTCGGGCTTACAATCATCATAATCACTCACGAAATGAGCGTAATTAAATCTATCTGCCACAGAGTTGCCGTTATGGAAAAAGGCCGCGTGGTAGAAGAAGGCGATGTATATTCTATTTTTGCTGAACCTAAGCAGGAGATTACAAAAAAGTTTATTGCTTCCCAGTCTTCTCTTGCAAAGGTTTCAACACTGGTAAATGATCCTCTGGTAAATAATCCGGCAGAAGGTGGCAAGCTGATTAAGCTGACCTTCTTGAAAAACTCTGTCGGCGAATCTTTGATTTCTCTTGTTTCTCAGAAGTTCAATGTGCGCCTTAATATCGTGCTTGCAAATGTTGAGATGATTCAGGATTCCCCACTCGGAGAAATCATTGTTGTGATTAAGGGCGAAGATAAAAACATTGAAGCTGCCCTCGCTCACTTTGTAGAGCAGAAAGTAAAAGTGACCGAGCTTGCTGAAAATGTAAAAGATGCAAAGGAGGCAAACTAATATGGAGACATTCGAAAAAATCTTTCCGAATCTTTATGCCTACTGGTATAAGTTTTTGAACAACTGCCTTGCAACCTTTCAGATGTTCATCATTTCGGGTTCAATTTCTTTTGTGCTTGGACTGATTTTTGGTGTACTTCTGATTGTTTTTAAGAAGGATGGAATTAAGCCGAACAAAGTTTTCTACACAATAATAAGCGTAATTATAAATCTTTTTCGATCGATTCCATTTGTAATTCTGCTTGTTTTTCTGATTCCTTTTACCCGCTCAATTGTGGGAACTGCAATCGGAGTAAAAGGTGCCATTATTCCTCTGATTTTTGGAACGGTGCCATTCTTTTCCCGACAGGTTGAAACAGCTTTGGAAAATGTTGACCCGGGAAAGGCAGAGGCAGCCCGCAGTATGGGAAGCGGAACCTTTGGTTTGATTTTCCGCGTTTATCTTCATGAATCAGTTCCGGAGCTTATCCGCGTGACTACAATTACGGCCATCTCTCTTGTTGGTCTTACAACTATGGCTGGTGCCGTTGGAGCCGGAGGACTTGGAGACTTTGCCATCAACTACGGTCAGGGGCTCAATCATCAGGATATCATTTATGCCTGCATAATCATTCTTTTGATTTTTATCTGCCTGCTGCAATTCATTGGTTCTCTGCTTGCAAAGAAAACTACAAACCGAGAACTTTTTAAGCATGTACAAAAGGACTCCGTAGGGAATCCTGAAAATAAATCATAAGTCAAAAAAAGGAGAAATTGAATTATGAAAAATACAAAAAAGATTTTTGCCCTGCTTCTTATTGCAGGAGTACTCAGCAGCGGAGCTTTTGCTGCAAAGAAAGCTAAAACTCAGAAGGTAAAGGTTGGTGTTTGTGGTGCAAACAACGATCAGTGGAAGGCTGTTCAGTATGTTCTGGACAAGGAAAACAGCGGAATTAAAATTGAGCTTGTTGAGTTCAGTGCTTACAATCTTCCTAATGAAGCTTTGAATTCCGGCGATATTGATTTGAACGCTTTCCAGCACAAGGCTTATCTGAATAACGACGCCGGCAAAAATGGTTATGACCTTACAGTTATCGGCGACACTTTGATTGCCCCTCTTACTTTGTATTCAAAGAAATACAAGAGCCTTGATGAAATCAAAAAGGCAGCAGGAAAGAACGGAAGCAAGACAGTAAAATCAGACGCCCTCAAGTTTGCAATTCCAAGTGACGGTACAAACCTTAGCCGCGGAATTAAGCTTCTTGAAGCTGCAGGACTTATCAAGGTTGATCCAGCAGCAGGTTATATACCAGAGCTCAAAGATATTACAGAGCTTGTTTATAATGTAGAAGTCGTTCCACAGACTGCAAATACTCTTCCTCAGACTCTCAATGATTATGCCGGAGCTACAATCAACGGAACTTATGCAATTCCTACAGGCCTTATTCCTTCAAAGGATGGTCTCATCATCGAAAAGCAGTCTGAAAGCGGAGATAACCCATATGTAAATATCATCGTTGCACGCACAAAGGATAAGGATAATGATGTTTACAAGAAGATCGTAAAGGCTTACCAGTCACAGGTTGTTGCAGAATATATTCTTTCAAGATTCGAAGAATCTTTCTTCCCTTCTTTTGCTTACAAGACTGTAAGTGCTGATAAGGCTGCTGAAACTGTAAAGGCAGTTGATAAAGCAATTAAGTGGTAAAAAAGCGGAGGATGTGAAAATGACAGAAAGCATAGAAAAAGAACTTCGTGAAGAAATCAAAAACGACCACGACTACATTGTTTCTCTGCGTCGTCATTTTCACATGAACCCTGAAATAGCAAAAGAAGAATTTCAGACTGCTCTTAAAATCGAAGAAGAGCTGGATAAAATAGGACTTGCTCATAAACGCGTCGGAGACACCGGCGTTTATGCAGAAATTAAGGGCAGCACTGGTGGCCCTTCAAAAACAATAGTCCTTCGCGCCGACATAGACGCCCTGCCCATTCAGGAAACTCACGAGTGCGAATATAAATCAAAAATACCTGGCCGCATGCACGCCTGTGGACACGACGCCCACACAGCATCCCTTCTTGGAGCGGCTCGTATTCTCAACTCTCACAAAGATTTATTCTCGGGCACAATCCGCCTCACCTTCCAGGCCGGAGAAGAAATAGGCTATGGAGCGAGAATATTTGTAGATGGCGGCTATCTTGATGGCGCAGACAGAAGCTTTGGAATGCACGCCGCGTCAAATCTTGCAAGAGGAAAAGTCGCAGTAGTTCCAGGTCCAAACAACGCCAGTGTCGACTGGTTCAAAATCACCGTAAAGGGGGCACCGGCTCACGTTTCAACACCTCAGCTTGGCTCCGATGCTGCCTACATTGCAAGTCAGATTGTAATTTCAACCCAGGCTTTGATAACCCGCCGCACCTCCCCTATGGACAATGTTCTTGTAGGAATTGGAAAAATCACAGCGGGCGATGCCTATAATATCGTAGCACAAAAGGCAGAACTCGAAGGAACTATAAGAGCCTTTACACCAGAAGTCCGCGAAAAAACAAAGCAGATGCTTTCAGACATGGCAAAACAGACAGCACAACTTTTTGGCGGAGATGCCCAAGTTGAATATAAAGATTTTACTTCGCCGCTTATAAACGACCAGACTTCAACAGAAGAAGTTCAAAAAACTGCCATACGACTTTTTGGCGAAGAGAATGTAATTAAAAACCGCCAGGCTTCTCTCGGCGGTGATGACTTTGCAGAATATATTATAAAGGTGCCGGGAACCTACGCCTACTTTGGTACAGGAAATCCCGCAAAAGAGGGAACAACCGCAGCCCATCACGATTCAAAATTTGATATTGATGAAGATGCCCTGATTCAGTCGGTTTCTTTATACACCTTCTACGCAATTGATTTTTTGAATAACTAAGCAGTTGCCTGGATATTTTCCTGCTGACTAACCTTACCAGTCACAAGAACTTTAGAAATCTCAATCACTCCGCGATGTTTCAACTTTCTTGGCTCAAAATGAATAATCATATAAACCAGCTGCATCACAAGCCCGGCACCAAAAGTTCCGATAACCGTTCCAATTCCAACAGGGCCATCCAAAAGCCAGCCGCCAAGAAGAACCACTGCCCACAAAATTATTTCAACAATTCCAATAGGCACTTTCGGCATTCTCTTTCCAAGACCAACAAGCAGAGCATCGCGAGGTCCACAACACTGCTCGCTCTTCATATAAATTGCCATTCCAAGAGCCATAAATACAAAGCCCACCAGCATATAAATCACACCCAAAGGCAAACTCTCATTAAGCGGAAAAGGATTTAAGGTATTGTAAAGCTGAACAAGATTTCCGGTAATCAGGGCATCTATAATTGTACCGTAGCCGATTTTTTCTTTCATAAGAATATCAATGCCCAAAATCACAAGAGCCATAATTGTCATTGACATTCCATAGTTGAGCGGAGTGTGGTAAGAAATCCCCATGCCAAGACAGTCCCATGGAGCAAGACCAATATTTGCAAAAATTGTAAGGTGTACGCCAAAGGCAAAAACAATAAGTCCCAGAACAATTTTTAACCATTCAAGTAAAATTCTTTTTCGCATAGAAGTGATAGTAATCTCAAGAATCACATACGTCAAGATATGGGTTGCTTTGTCGCATCTATAAAAAAAGTCTATCGCTCATATCTAAAATTTGTATTGGTAAAGAATCTTCAAACAATATATAACCTAGTTATACACTAGGTTTTTTCATCAAAAGGAGATAACTAATATGATTGACCCCGTAATTGAAATAAAAAATCTTTCAGTATCTTACGAAACGGAAAATTCAACTTATGAAGCCTTGAAAGAAATAAATCTGACAATCAATCGAGGCCAGTTTATCTGTATTGTTGGTTCATCTGGTTGTGGCAAAAGTACTTTACTTTCTGTTCTTGCGGGGCTTCAGCCTGTAACAAACGGCAGCGTCACAATCAACGGAAAAGAAATTCACGGACCTGGTGCAGAACGTGCTGTTGTTTTTCAAAGCTATTCTCTTTTTCCCTGGATGACTGCGCTTGAGAATGTATCTTTTGCTGTATATGAAACCAATAAAAAACGAGGCACAAAGCTTTCAAAAAAGGAAGCTGCTGAAATTGCCAAAACCTATTTGAAACGAGTAGAGCTTTCATCTTTCGAGAACCAGCTTCCCGGAGAACTTTCCGGTGGAATGCAGCAGCGAGTTGCCATTGCCCGTGCCATGGCCTGCGACCCGGAGATTCTTTTAATGGATGAACCATTTGGAGCTCTCGATGCAAAAATCAGAGAAAACCTTCAAGGACTCATTTTAAAAATGTGGGGAGAAGAAGAAAAGAAAAAAACAATAGTTTTTGTAACTCATGATTTGCATGAAGCAGAACTTCTTGCAGACCGAATTGTTTTTATGGTTCCAAAAAGAATTTACGCGGTTATTGATGACACCTTACCGCGTCCAAGAAACTATGCATCAATTCAAGAAAGTAGTGAATATAAGGCACTTTATCAGAAACTCGTAAAATATTTTTACAATGAAACAACTCAATTAGTTAACGACGAAGGAGCATACATATGAGAAATAAAATTACCCGGTACTTTTTTAATCTTCCTAACCTCTTTTTTATTCTTACTCTTTTGTCTTTTCTCCTGCCTAGTCATTATACAGAAGGCAGAAGCGAAGGCTTAAAATCACCACTTGTATTTGTGATTTTGCTTTTCTTTATTGAATTCTACTTTATCTTTCAACTCTCAAAATTGAAAAACACAAGAGCTGT
This sequence comes from Treponema bryantii, assembly GCF_036492245.1. Lineage (NCBI taxonomy): Bacteria > Pseudomonadati > Spirochaetota > Spirochaetia > Treponematales > Treponemataceae > Treponema > Treponema bryantii. The sequence continues at coordinate 2,720,904 of NZ_AP025286.1, forward strand.
TCTGGATATTGCAACTTTTGTATTTGCTTTATTTTTCATCTGGGAATTACTTGTTACAAGACTTGATGTTTATCCAATAATTTTCATTCCATCTCCAGAAAATGTTTTTGCAGTTTTTATTGATGACAGAGTGAAGATGTTTTTAGGACTCGTTAATTCTTTGTTCTTACTTTTGATTGGAATATCAACTTCTTTAGTTTTCGGTGTAATTCTTGGTACATTTGTCGGCTGGAATCAGCGGCTCACTAAGGCACTCTATCCAATATCAAAAGCAATTTCAACTGTACCATCACTTGTTTACACACCTTATGTCATTCTGATAATGCCAACTTTCAGATCTGCTTCAATCTTTGTAATTTTCCTGAGCGGCTTCTGGAGCACCTTTATGGGCTCAATAAACAACACAGCTTTTGTAGAAAAAAGGGTAATAAATTCAGCAAAGGTTCTGTCGCTTTCAACGACCACAATACTTTTCAAAATCATCATACCTTTTAATCTGCCTAGAATTATAAACAATTTGCCAATAAAGATTTCAGCAGCAATAATGACACTTACCGCTGCCGAGATGTTAGGTGCAGATAACGGCATCGGCTACTACATCCGCAATGCCTTAAACTTTGGAAATTATACAAAGGCAATCGCCGGAATCTTTTTTATGGGCTTTCTGGTAGCAGGATTAAACGCAGCTGTTTCCATCATAAAAAAGCATCTTATTAAATGGAATTATTAATAAAAAAATAAAAGGAGACATTATGAAAAAAATCACGAAAACAATTACATTAGCATTTCTTGCACTTACCGTCGCAGCAGGCACTGGCTGCAAGAAAAAATCTACAGCAAAGCTCAGCTTAAATGTAGGTAAACGCTCAGACTCAAACAGTATCGACCCAATTATTGATACTGCCCGTCTTGAAAATCTTTTTGAAAAAAATGGTCTTGAAGTTCACTTCACAGGATTGCCAAAAAGTTCTCTGTTGAATTCGGTTGCTGTCGGAAAAATTGATTCATCCTACCTTAGTATTCTTTACAATCTGAATCTTGGTGCTCAGGGTGAAGACGTAATCTTGTTTGCTGGAACCATGTCTGGAGGTCAGGGAGTTCTTGCATATAAGGGCGTTGCAGATGAAGTAAAAAATCCAAAAAACTGGAAGGGTAAAACAATTGCAGGACAGATTGGTGGCACCGGAGAGATGGTTATCAAAGCTGTATTAAACCGCGATTATGGTTATGTCCTCGACAAAGATTTTAAATATAAATCTTTTGAAACTGATGCAGAAACAATTGCAGCCTGCTCAAAGGGAAACACAGATGTAATTATTGTTTCAAACAACTTTGTTGATTCAGCAATTAAGCAGGGCTATGTTTATCTTTTCCCTCTTACAGATTTGGAAGATGATTTTGTATGCTGCCGTCAGATGGCCAATGGAACAAAATTCAAGAACAACAGGGCCGCTTATCTTGCATGGCTCAAAACCGTTATTGAAGCCTATAAAATTTACAAGACAGAAGAAAAGAAAACCATCGATGTTCTGGAAAAAGATTCAGGACAGACAAGAGAATGGCTCCACAACTTTATTTATGACCTTGATAAAAATCAGAGACGTTTCTACAGCCCTGACCCAAATTACAATGGTGTTAAACTTTACTATGACACAATGATTAAACTTGGTTATATAGAAACAAACAGAGAGCTCACGGAATTCTTTGATATTTCACTTTATGCACAGGCCCTCAAAGAAGTAATAAAAGAAAATCCTGAAGAGCAGATATACAAAGATTTATGGACATACTTTTTAAAGCATAACAATCAGTATCCTGATTTTGCAAAAAACTATTCCGAAAACTTATAAGCAGCAAAAGTATAAATGAGGTTATAAAATGGCAATTAACATTTCAAAAGCAGAAGTTGAAACACGTGACAACCGGCTAGGTGCTCTAGTTGCATATCATGGTTCAGCCAGTGAACTTCAGCAGGCATCAAAAAAACGTCAACTGAAAGAAGACCAGAGATTGTACTCTCAATGCAGCGACTGTTCACAAGGCTGTGCTGAAACCCTATCTTACATGATTCGCGATGCGGCAATTGTAGTACACTCCCCTCTTGGTTGTCTTGACCCTGTAGAAAAATATGAAAGAGTCGATGCAAGTGCAAGAGCCCGTGGACTGGAACCACACAGAATTCAGGTAATATCAACAAACATGGGAGTTGATTCAACAGTTTACGGAGGAATAAAAATTCTTCGAGAAGCAATCCATGAAGCCTATAACCGCTTTCATCCAAAGGCAATTTTCATTCATTCTTCCTGTGCAGCAGGAATTATTGGAGATGATATAGAAAGCATTGTTGATGAAATTGAAAGCGAACTAGGCATTCCTCTAGTTCCAATTTATTGTGAAGGTTTTAAATCAAAAACCTGGGCTTCCGGCTTTGATGCCGTATTCCATGGTGTTCTTCGTAAAATAGTAAGAAAGCCGGAGAAAAAACAAGAGAAACTTGTAAATGTAATCAACTTTGCCGGACGAGACACTTTTTCGCCATTTTTCAAAAAGCTGGACCTAGAAGCAAATCTTGTTATTCCAAATGCCACAATTGAGCAGTTGGCCCAGATGTCAGAGGCAGCCTGCACCACACATATTTGTGAAACGCTTGGAACCTATGTTGCCGCAGCCCTCGAAGACAATTATGGAGTACCACAGGTAAAATCTCCTTCGCCTTATGGCATTGACTGGACAGACCGCTGGGTTCGCGAGCTTGCAAAAGTAACAAACAGAGTTGAGCTTGCAGAAAAGGTCATCAAAGAAGAACACGAAAGACTTGAACCAATTTTCGAAGGCTACAAAAAAATCCTGACTGGTAAAAAAGCATATATTTATGCAGGAGATTCTTACGCCCATAACCTTGCAAACATGGCAAAGGATTATGGAATGGAAATCGTAGGAATCACAACCCTTCACCACGATCAGACAACTGATGACAAGAACACTAATCTTGATACCCTTAATGAACTTATAAAATCTATAGGTGATGTAAGTAATTTTTCAGTCTGTAACAAACAGCCTTTCATCATGTATAAAATTTTGCAGGAACTAAAACCGGATATTCTGATTACCCGCCACAACAGTATTGCAACCATTGGAACCAAGCTTGGAATTCCTTCAATCCGGGCAAATGATGTAAATGTACTTAGCTGCTACGATGGAGTTATAAATCTGGGAGCAAGAATTATAGATGCCCTGCAATCAAGTAAGTTTTTTACAACCATTGCAGAGCACGTTAAATTCCCATACAGCAACTGGTGGATCAACCAGAACGACCCATTCTATTTTGACAAAAAGGTGGAGACAAAATGAGCAAATTAATTGAACAACCGCGTTTTTCATGTGCACTGGCTGCACAAACTACAGTACTGGCAATTCCACGGGCTCTTCCTATTATACATGCGGGACCAGGCTGTGCCTCAAAAACCTTCCGCGTACTTTCAGAAGGCTGCGGAAATCAGGGCGAAGGTTACGGCGGAGGCGGTCAGATTTCCAGCACAAACACAGGACAGAAGGAAGTTGTTTTCGGAGGAGAAGACAAGCTTCGTGTCCTCACAGAAAACGCACTAAAAGTTCTTGATGGAGATTTGTTTGTCTTAATGTCTGGTTGTACCTCCGGCATTATCGGCGATGATGTTGTTTCGGTAGCAGGAAAGTTCAGAGAAAAAGGACATCCTGTTGTAGGAGCCGAAACTTCAGGCTTTACAGGAAACAATTATCACGGCCACGAGCTGGTTGTAAATTCAATAATAAATCAGTTTGTGGGAGATGTAACTCCAAAAGTTCAGAAAGGGCTTGTAAATGTTTTTTCAGTTGTGCCAAATCAAGATCCTTTCTGGAGAGGAGATCTGGAAGAAATCAAAAGAATTCTTACAGAAATTGGACTGGACGTAAACATTCTTTTTGGAAGTGAAAGCCGGGGAATTTTTGAATGGAAAAATATTCCTAATGCAGAGTTCAACATTCTTCTCTCTCCATGGTGCGGACTAAAAATAGTTGAACTTCTAAAGAAAAAATACGGAACTCCATACTTTCAGTTTCCATATCTTCCGGTTGGAGGAAAAGCAACGAGCCTCTTCCTAAAGAAGCTGGCTTCCTTTGCAAATCTGAATCTGGAAAAAGTAAATACAGTCATCAAAAAGGAAGAAGAACGCTTTTATCAATACATCGTTGGTCTTGCAGATTTTATGTCTGATTATAGAAGCAATCTTCCAAACGAACTGTATGTTGTAGCTGATTCCGAATATGCGCTGGGAGTTTCAAACTACCTGGTAAATGAACTGGGACTTCAGCCAAAGGGTATTTTTATAGATGATGATCCTCCTTCAGAAGAGATTAAAAATAAAATACTTGAGTACGCCGAAAACCTTGCTCCGGAAATTAAGAATGTAATTTACTTTGAAGCTGACGGTGGAAAGATTCATCAAAAGCTTAATGAACTTATTGGTAATTCAAAAAAGGCAATTATATTCGGAAGCTCCTGGGAAAAGCTTGTAACAGAAAAAAATAACAACATGCTGATTCATTTAAGCATGCCTATTATTAATGATGTAATTTTGAACAAGAGTTTTGCAGGCTATAGCGGAGGCTTAAAAATTACAGAAGAAATGTACTCAAGCATTTTCCATCGCGGAAATATTTCTAAAAACGTACAGACCTTATAAATCTGTATAATTGCATAAGGAAGGAAAGAAAGAATGACCTATAAAATTGCCATAGCAACTTCAGATAAAGAAAACATTAATTTACATTTTGGAAAAATAAAAACTCTTGCCATATTTGAAGTAAACGAAGATGACGGAAGATTTAAGCTTCTTGAAAACCGCCAGATTGATTTTTCTTCTATTCCAAAAGTAGAAAAAGCAGAAGGCGGCTGTTGCTGCGATTCCGGCTTTGTTACTGCTCTTGTTCAAATTGTAAAAGACTGTACCTATTTTCTGGTTGCAAAAATAGGAAACCGTCCTTTCCGACTGCTTCAAGAAAATAACATCAATTGTATTGAAGCACCTTATGCAATTGCAGAGGCAATTAATAAAGTAAACGCCTACTATGTCCTGCATAAAAAAAGAGAAGTCTTCGTCTATTAAATTTTGCCTTACAAAGAGTAGTTATAGATTTTTTCTATAACTACTATAAAAAAAATATATTTGCGAGAAGTGCCAAAAAATTATATAACCTAGTAAGATACTAGGTTATATAAGAGGTTATTAATGGCACATACAGATAAAATAAAATTTACAATCAAGTCACTTCTTTATAGAGTTTTTCCAATACTGGGAACTCTTGCTGCACTTGCCGTTCACAACTTTATTCCAAACAGCAGTCTGCACCCGGCAGCAAAAACTTCTTATTACAATATACTTTTGCTTATTCTTCTGGGGCTGGCTACTCTCTTTTTCATACTTTCGTTTTTCATAAAAAAAATTCGCGCTGGGCTCGAATTAAAAGGCCCATTCCTTTTTGGAACCGCGGGACTTGTAATAGTTATCAATTTAATAACCGCAAAGCTTGCCCTGTTACCTGTAATCTTTTTTCCAAGCTTCGACAACATTCTTGCAGTCTTTATAGAGCAGACAGCCCTTCTTGGAAAATGTATCTGGTATTCCTTCCGCCTGCTTTTACTTGGAGTTTTCTGGGGGGTTCTTATTGGCTTTATTACAGGAGTTCTTCTTGGTTTTTCAAAGAAAGTTTATTACTGGATCAATCCATATATCAAACTGATAGGTCCAATTCCGGCAACAGCCTGGATCCCACTTGTTCTTACAACCTTCCCTACTCCTTTTGGAGCAAGCGTTTTTATCATCGCTCTGGCAGTATGGTTCCCGGTTCAGCTGATGACAAGCTCGGGCATTCAGAACACAAGCAAGGTATATTTTGAAGTCGGTAAAACCCTTGGAGCCAGAACCTTCTTTCAGGTTTTCCGTATTGCAGTTCCTGCTGCCCTGCCAAATATTTTCCAGGGAACTTTCAACGGAATCTGTGCCGCATTTATTGCCCTTATGACTGCCGAAATGTTCGGTGCAAAATATGGAATCGGCTGGTACATCAGTTACCAGAAAGCAATGATGCTTTACAGCGGAGTTTACGCCGGCCTGCTTATGATTGCAGTTTTCTGTACTGTGATTATTACAGTGCTCTTTAAGGTAAGAGGTAAGCTGCTCAACTGGCAGAAGGGATTAATAAAGTGGTAATCAGGTTATAGGTACTAGGTTATAGGTTTTAGGTTTTAGGAGGAGGGGGAAGCATCCCCCTCGCTTCAGCCTCCTCGGCTTCGCCTGCGGTGGCTTCCGCTACCCCTTCTCCTAGGGGCTTTGCCCCTAAAACCCTCTAACCTAAAACCTATCACCTAAAACCTTACTAAAGGAGGAAACAATGTCTGGAGAAATTAAATTAAACAATATAACAAAAATCTTTAATCAGGGAGAAGCCGAAGAAGTAACTGCGCTCAATGGAGTTGACTTTACAATTCCTGCAGGAAGCTTTGTTTCACTTATCGGCCCATCAGGCTGTGGAAAGACTACCCTGCTCCGCTGTATCGCAGGACTAGAAACTCCTACATCGGGAGAGGTCAGTGTGGATGGCACAAAAATCACAAAACCTGGCAGCGACCGTGGCTTTGCTTTTCAGCAGGCAAATCTTTTTCCCTGGCTCACAATCCGCGACAACGTGGCCTTTGGCTTAAAGGCGCGTCACATATATAAAGAGCGTAAAAAGGACGTTGATGAGTTCATAAAACTTGTTGGCCTCGAAGGTTTTGAAAAATCCTATCCCCATCAGCTTTCGGGCGGTATGAATCAGAGAGCAAGTCTTGCCCGAGCCCTTGTAGGTCACCCAAAAATTCTTTTGCTGGACGAGCCTCTTGGAGCCCTCGATGCCTTTACCCGCATGACCATGCAGGACGAAATTATCCGCCTTTGGAAAGAGCACAACACAACAATGGTTATGGTAACCCATGATGTTGACGAAGCTGTTTATCTGAGCGATTATGTAGTAGTAATGTCACCACGCCCGGCAAAGGTAGAAAAAATCATTAAGATTGATTTGAGCCATCCTCGCGCACGTGGACAAGACGTGTTCTTAAAATACAGAACACAGATTCTTGAGATTCTGAACTATGCAGGAAAGGTTCAGGAAGCAGAATACGCAATTTAACTTTACCTACCTTTTTGTAGGTATAAAAAATAAAAGAGGTGTTATATGGCAGATAACAAAGGAAAATCAGTTATTCGTCAGGTTGTAGCAATCGGTATTGGTGCTGCAATTTTTGTTGCTTTAACAACAGTTCAGATTCCAATCGGATTCGTTCCTAATACAGCTTTGCAGGTACGTGCCGCTGTTTTGACTTTCTTTGCAGCAGTATTCGGCCCTGTAGCAGGCTTTGCAATAGGTTTGATTGGACATGCTTTAGGAGATGCACTTTTCTATGGAAGTGTATGGTGGTCATGGGTTTTTCCGGATGCAATCTTTGGTTTGCTCGTTGGTCTTTTTGCAAAAAAATATGCAATTGAAGAAGGTGGATTCGGTTTTAAACAGTGCCTCGGATTCAATCTTGTTCAGGTTCTTTCAAACCTAATTGCATGGGCTTTGATTGCTCCAGTTCTTGATATTGTAATCTACAAGGAACCTGCAAACAAAGTTTTCATTCAGGGAATCACAGCTGCAATCACAAATCTTGTAATTGTTGCAATTCTCGGAAGCCTTCTTGCTTTTGGTTATTCAAAAATCAAAACAAAATCCGGTTCATTGAAAGAAGAAGAATAGTTTTTTATATACGGTCGTCATCCCGATTTCTGGAAGGCGACCTTTTTTTTTCATCTTAATCTTGTTATAATCATTCCAAAATGGAATCCATCATCAGTTTTAGAAACGTAAGTTTCCAGTATCGGACTAAATCAACTCCTACTCTAAAAAATATAAATCTCGAAATCAAAAAAAGCGAAAAAATATTAATTATAGGTTCTTCTGGTTCTGGAAAATCAACAATAGCTAAATGTATAAATGGACTCATTCCATCAACTTATGCCGGAAAACTCGAAGGCGAAATTTCTGTCTGTGGAGAAAATCCGGCTGAAGCAGGAATTTTTGGAATCTCAAAACACGTAGGAACAGTTTTACAGGATACAGACGGACAATTTATTGGCCTTACCGTTGCAGAAGATATTGCCTTTGCACTTGAAAACGACAACGTTCCTAGCAAAGAAATGCACGAAAAAGTTCTTGAAGCAGCAAAAACTGTTGATGTAGAAAAGCTCTTAAAAGCAGTTCCGGCTACTTTAAGCGGCGGTCAGAAACAGCGTGTTTCACTTGCCGGCATTCTTGTGGACAATGTAGAAGTCCTTCTTTTTGATGAGCCTCTTGCAAATCTTGATCCGGCAGCCGGGAAACGTATTATTTCACTTATAGATAAAATCAATGCCCAAACAGATAAAACTGTAATCATAATTGAACACCGTCTCGAAGATGTTTTATACAAAAAGGTCGACAGGATTATTGTAGTTGAAGACGGTCAGATAGCCATCGATACAACTCCTAACGAACTTTTGAGTACAGACATTCTCCCTCAAAAAGGAATCAGAGAACCTCTATACATTGCCGCCCTCAAACACGCCGGCTGTAAACTTCAAGCCCAGGATAATCTTGAAAATATTGAAACAATGAATCTTGAGCCTTATAAAGAAAATCTAAGAAAATGGTTCCAGCAGATTCAGATTCCGGCATCACAACCGTCAGAAGAAATTGTCCTTGAATTAAAAAATGTTTCCTTTGCTTATGATAAATCAAAAACGAATACTGTCGAAAACATCAGTTTTAAAATTCACAAGGGAGAGATGGTCAGCATCGTTGGAACAAATGGTGCCGGCAAATCTACAATAGCATCTTTAATCTGCGGTTTTAACAAACAGGATTCCGGAGAGATTTTCTTAAACGGTCAGGAGATTTCAAATCTTTCTATTAAACAGCGCGGCGAAAAAATCGGCTTTGTAATGCAGAACCAGAATCAAATGATCTGCAAATCTATAATATATGATGAAACTGCCCTTGGTCTTGCCGTGCGAAAAGTACCGAAAGACAAAATTAAAGAAGAAGTTTATAAGGCTTTGAAAATCTGCGGAATGTATCCTTACAGAAACTGGCCGGTAAATGCAGTGAGCTTCGGTCAGAAAAAGCGTGTCACAATTGCATCAATTCTTGTTATGAATCCGGAAGTGATTATTCTTGATGAACCAACTGCAGGCCAGGATTACGCGCATTACACAGAAATCATGGAGTTCCTTCGTAAATTAAACCGCGAGCTCGGAATTACAATCATCATGATTACTCACGACATGCACCTTATGCTCGAATACACAGACCGCGCAATTGTACTTTCAAATGGTCACATAATTGCAGATGATAAAAGTTCTAAAATTCTTACAGACGAAGAAATTACAGAACAGGCCAGTCTTAAAAAAACAAGTCTTTATGATTTAGCAGTAAAATGTGATTTTGAAAATCCTTCCAGTCTGGTAGATGCCTTTATTTATTATGAACGAGGAGGCATAAGTTCATGGCAAAAATAATTTCTTACGTTGAAAAAGATTGCTTTATTCATCGGCTCAGCGGCCTTACAAAACTGATTTTCTTTCTTCTGTGGACAATTACCAGCATGCTCACTTATGACACCAGAGTTCTGGCAGCAATGCTTGTAATCAGCATAATCTGTTTTAAGCTTTCAAAAACCGACTGGAAACAGGTGCGCTCAATTTTTATTTTTATTCTTGTCTTTTTGATTTTAAATGTACTTGCAATTTTTCTTTTTTCACCTTATGAGGGCTGTAAGATTTATGGAAGCAGAACAGAGCTTTTTCATATTGCAGGAAATTACACTCTGACTTTCGAACAGCTCTTTTATGAACTGAATATAATCTTAAAATACTTTACGATTGTGCCTTCTGTTTTTATGTTTATTACCTCTACAAATCCAAGTGAATTTGCGGCAAGCCTGAACAGAATAAAACTCCCCTACACAATCTGCTATTCAGTTGCAATTTCTTTACGTTATGTTCCTGACGTTCAGTCTGATTTCATCAAAATCAAAAATGCTCAGGAAGCACGCGGTATTGAAATGTCTTCTAAGGCTAATATTTTTTCAAGACTCTTCAATATGAGTGCAATTTTATTTCCCCTGATTTTCAGCAGCATGGAGAAAATAGATTCTGTAAGCAATGCCATGGAGCTTCGTGGTTTTGGAAAAGAAAAAAGCCGTAGCTGGTATTCTGCAAAAAAACTTAAAACTTCGGATTGGATTATTATAATTCTTACAATTCTTTTATCAGGCCTTGCTTTATTTGTCACCTATTTTGATGGCAGCAGATTCTGGTATCCTTCTACATTTTGGTAATCAGATATAGTTTTTTCCTATAACTAAGATAAGAAATAAATATTACTCAGCCTCCTTTTTTTCTGTTATAACATACTAAGATAGTAGGTAATTAAGTTATTATTGTCCATATTATATGAACAATAATACTGGAGGTATTTATGAAACATTTATCAAAAATTGTGAGAATGACACTTGGAGCACTCGCATTAGCAGGAGCATTAACATCATGCTCAAAAAAACAGGCAACAACAGCAAGCAGCGCACCTGAACAGAAGGTTGTTAGAATCAACTTTCAGACAGGAAGCCTTTGTGGTGCTCCAGTTCATGTTGCATGGAAGCTCGGACTTTTTGATGAAGAGCTTGCAAAAATCGGACAGAAGGCTGAATATGTTCAGGTTGTCGAAGGTGGTGCAACACTTGCAGAAATGATTGCATCTGGTAAGGTTGATGCCGGTTACGGTCTTTATGCAACTCAGCTCCAGGCTATTGAAAATGGACTTCCAATTTCCTTTACATCTGGAATCCATATTGGTTGTACAAAGTATTATGTACGTGCAGACAGCGACATTCAGTCGGTTGCAGATCTTCGTGGTAAAACAATCGGAGTTCCAGGACTTGCAGACTCTGCAGTTATGAATCTTAAGCGTAAATTAATGGACGTTGGTATTGGTGTTACAGCAGAAAAAAATGAAGTTGAATTTATTGCTTATGCTTCTGCAGACCTTGCAATTGCTTTAAACAACGGTGCTGTTGACGTAATTGGAGCTCATGACCCAGTTGCAACAAAGGGTGAACTTGCATACGGCTTTAGAAAGATTCTGGATACAGGAATTGATGAAAAGTTTGTAAAAGAATATTGCTGCCAGCAGTTTGTAACTCATAAGCTCTTACGTGAAAATCCAGAAGGAGCAGCTGCAATTACACGCGCTTTGCAGAAGGCAGCTGCTTATGTAGAAGCAGAGCCAAGAGCAGCCGCTCAACTCCAGATTGAAAATGACCTTGTTGCCGGAGACCTGGATTTTAATGCCGCTCTTCTTGAAGAAATTAACTATCAGCCAAGCCGTTCCCTTGGAAAGAAAACCTTTGATTCCGCTGCCCGCCAGCTTCAGAAAGCAGGAATCCTTAAGGCTTCTACAGATATCGAAAAGTTAATTGAACAGGGCTACATTGAACTCTTTGGTGTTCCAGATGGCTACATCTACGATAGCGCGACAAAAACTTATAAGGAAATTAACGGCTCAAGAGCCTAGATGCTGAAACAAGTTCAGCATGACATGGAATATCAAGTGTCATTCCGAACTTGTTTCGGAATCTAATACAAAGGAGAAACAACATGAAAAACATCAACATTATTTTATCATCACTCATTGCATTGCTCGGTTTACTCGTTGGCATTGCACCTTACACATTCGCTAAGGTTTGCGGCATGGCCAGCATGCACTGCCACAAGGTAACAGCACCTGTAGTATTAGTTTTTGGAATTGTGATTTTCGTTATCTCGTTAGCACAGACTATCATCTTATGGAAAAAGCGATAACAACAAAAAGACTTGCGCTTGAAAATATCAGACGCAAGCCTTTCCGAACGGCAGCCCTCATCACACTGACTTCACTTTCAGCAGCCGTACTTTTTGGAAGTCTGATTATAACCTCAAGCCTAAAAGGCGGCATCAAGGGATTCAAAAATCGACTTGGCGCAGACCTTATGATTGTTCCAAAAGGTTATGAAGGTCAGATGGAAAATATTCTTCTGAATGGAGAACCAAATTATTTTTACATGGATAAAAGTGCCGAAGAAATTGTCCGCACTGTCCAAGGAGTAAAAGAAGCAAGCGGTCAGTTTTATCTGACAAGCCTGAGTGAAAGCTGCTGCGATTTCCCGATTCAGATTATCGGCTTTGAGCCAGATACAGACTTTTTAATTCAAAACTGGGCCAGAACAAAAGTCCGACCTCAGAAAGGAAGCGAATATATTTTCGCAGGAAGCAATATCTCAACTCCAAATAAAGAAGTAAAGTTTTTCGGTCAGCAGCACAAAATAACCTCCCGCCTTTCTAAAAGCAGCACGGGTATGGATAACGCAATCTACACCGACCTCAATACCCTGCAGAATATTTTTGAGGATGCAAAAAGCAAGGGCTTTGGTTTTATTTCTGATGGAGACACAAACACAAAAATCTCTTCTATTTTTGTAAGGTTGCAGCCAGATGCAAAACCAGACAGTACTGCCCTTCGCATAAAAACAGCTCTACCAGACGTTCAGGTAATTACAGGTTCATCTTTCATTTCAAATCTTGCAGAACGAATTTCAGCCTTTGTGATTTTTCCTCAGGCATTAAGTTTATTTATTCTTTTAGTTACAATTTTTACACTGGGAATTGTTTTCTCCCTAATTGCAAATGAACGCTTCAAGGAATATTCCATTTTGAGAGTTCTTGGAGCCGACAGTGGCACTCTTAAAAAGCTTCTTTTATTTGAAGCAGGCAGCATAGGATTTTTTGGAGCAATAATCGGCATCTTTATTTCGGCCCTTATAGTCCTGCCATTCAACCTTTTGATTTCAGAAAAAATCGGATTACCATTTTCACTGTCAAATCCGCTTGTAATTACAGGCTTTGCCTTAATCAGCTTTACAATAATAGTTTTAGCAGCATTAATTTCTGCCCTTTACAGCGCAATTAAAATTTCGAAAAAGGAAGTGATTTTCAAATGATAGATATAAAGCATCTTACAAAAAGTTTTCAAACCCCAGGAGGAAAAATTACAGTCCTGAATGATTTTTCCCTCACAGCTCTAAACGGCACTTTTCTTGGAATTGCCGGAAAATCTGGAGCTGGAAAAAGCACTCTCCTTTCTTTAATTGCAGGTCTGCAAAAACCAGACAGCGGTTCCATTAAAATTGATACAAATGAATACGAAAACTCCCCTACAGAAATCACTTCCCTTTCAGAAAAAGAACTGTCTGCCTTCAGAAATAAAAACATAGGCTTTGTTTCTCAGGAACAGAGCTTCCTTGAAAATCTTACCGTGCTGGATAATGTAAGGCTGCCGTCTTATCTTTCAAAAGGAAAAGCTAGTTCTGACACCGATACAAAAATCACCGAACATGCCCGCAGTCTGCTTGAGGCCTTTGATATCGCCCATCTTGCAGATCAATACCCGCAAAATCTTTCCGGTGGCGAAAATCACCGGGTTCTCATAGCCCGAGCCCTCATTAATAATCCACAGATTATTCTCGCTGATGAACCGACTGATTCCGTAGACTCCGAACGAACAGAAGAAATAATCCACATCTTCCGCAGTCTGGCAAATCAAGGTAAAATCGTAATCCTCGTGAGCCACGATAAGGAAGCACTCAAACTTTGTGATAAGATAATAACTATATAAATTAAATACTTAAAAAGTTCTGCCAAGCTTCTTAAAAAGCTCTTTATCACTTTTTATTGAAGTCCCGGTGGTAGTAAGCATATTCCCGGTGATTGTAGCATTTGCGCCGGCATTAAAGGCTCTTTCTCCACCATTAGAAAGATGGCAACGCCCGGCTGCCAGTCTGATCATAGCAGTTGGATTAAAATAACGGAAAACTGCCACAGTACGCAACACTTCATCTTCTGCTAAGGCAGGAAGATTTTCCAGAGGACTTCCCTTAATTGGACTAAGAACATTTATCGGGATTGAATCAACAGCGATTTCACTCAAAGAAAGAGCCATATCAATTCTGTCTTCAAAAGTTTCTCCCATACCAATAATTCCGCCAGAGCAGGCACGCAGTCCCACTTCCTTAACAAGCTTAAGAGTATTCAGTTTCATCTCGTAAGTGTGAGTTGTACAGATGTTTGGAAAATTTCTGCGGGAAGTTTCTATATTGTGATGATAATTTCTTACACCTGCGGCCTTCAACTGCAAAAGCTGCTCCTTTGTTAAAAAGCCCATTGAAGCACACAAGTCAATATTTACACTTTCATGCATTTTCTTGTAAGCCGATAAGGCCTTCTGAAACTCTTCTCCACTCAAGGCCTTTCCTGCTGTTACGATAGCAAAACGATGTATACCTTCTTTCTGATTTTCTTTTGCTGCCTGAATTATTTTTTCTTCATTAAGAAAATCATAGACTTCGCAATTTGTATGATTAAAGGAACTCTGTGCGCAGAATTTACAGTTTTCGCTGCATCTGCCACTGCGACCATTAATAATTGAACATAAATCAACACGGTCTCCACAAAGCTCTTTTCTTATATAATCTGCACCCTGACAAAGCTGATTGAGATCACAATCCTTAAAAAACGAAAAATCTTCACCGCGCTGTAAACGACGGCCTTTTACAATTTCTTCTGCAAGTGTTTTTAAATCCATGCACACAGTATATTATAATCCGTTTATATTGTAAACCTATATTCAAACATCAGGTTTACAATATAATAAATTATAAAGCCTGTTTCAGATCAGCAATAAGGTCTTCAACATTTTCTATACCGACCGAAAGCCGCAGAGTTTCCGGGGTGATTCCATTCTTAAGACGGAGCTCTTCCGGAACATCTGCGTGTGTCTGGGTTGTCGGATAAGTAATCAGAGTTTCAACGCCGCCAAGACTTTCTGCATATTTTATGAGGCGAACTTTTTCCAGAATGCTCAGAGCTTTTTCTGTACTGGACAAGCGGAAAGTTACCATCGATCCAAAACCACGAGACTGTCTCTGCATAATTTTGTGCCCCGGATGTTCTTCAAGCCCCGGATAAATTACTTTTGTAACAACCTTCTGAGTTTTAAGCCAGCGGGCAATTTTATCTGCATTTGACTGAGCTTTTTCCATTCGGATTCCAAGAGTTTTTATTCCGCGAAGAACCAGCCAGCTGTCAAATGGAGCTAAGCCTGAACCTGTTGTTTTTATGAGGAAGCGAAGCTTTTCATTTATTTCCGGATTTTTTGTAATTATAAAACCGGCCAGTGTATCGTTATGACCGGCAAGAAATTTAGTACCGCTGTGAACAACGACATCTGCTCCAAGAGCAAGCGGGTTCTGGAAATATGGAGACATAAAAGTGTTATCTACAATCAAGAGAAGTTTATGAGCGTGTGCGATTTTTGCCATTGCGGCAATATCGGTTACGTTCATCATCGGGTTGGTTGGAGTTTCGACATAAATTGCTTTTGTAGCCGGAGTGATTATACTTTCCACGTCATCGCCGGAACAATTAGCACGGGTAAACTGAATTCCATTTTTTGAAGAAACATTATCAAAGAGACGGATTGTGCCGCCGTATAAATCTGAATCTACAATCAGGTGATCGCCGGGCTTAAAGAGCTCCATGAGCAGAGTAATTGCCGCCATGCCGGAAGAAAGGGCAAAGGCATCGGTGCCGCCTTCCAGCTGGCAGACAATTTTTTCCAGCTGTTCACGGGTAGGGTTTTGCAGTCTGGAATAATCAAAGCCTGTGCTTTTTCCTACTCCAGGATGGGCATAGGTTGCTGTCTGATAAATAGGGAAGCTGATTGAACCATAGTGATTACAGTTTTCACGACAGGCAGGCTGCCCGTCATTATTCTGACTATCTTCTTCAAGATGAAGACATTTTGTTTCTATTGAAAATGACATACTATTCTCCAAACTTCAAATAATAAGCGGCAAGTTTTTCCAGAGCTTCACTTATCGGCAGCTCTATATCAAATACGCTGATTGCATTACGCTGGAACTGTCGTCCCATTCCCTGGCCTATCTGAGCCGCAACTACCGATCGGCAGTCTAATAGAAGTTCTACGGCCGGTGCGAGTGGACCGGTAGCACCGCCGCCGCAACCACCACCTGAACCGCCGCAACCACCACCTGAACCGCCGCAGCCCGATCCGCTTCCGCAGCCAAAGCCACCACCGCCACAGCCGCCACCGAAGTTTAACTCAGTCGCTGCATCTGGCGATGTCGATTCATTTTCAAGAACCGGCACCTCACGTTTTTCAATAAAACAAAACTTACTTCCCTTCAGTTCATAAATTAAAAAAGACTTAGCCTGACCAAAATGTAAATCAACATTGAGACCGTCGGATGATGCAATTGCAACTTTTATGCTCATTTGTATTCCTTATTAAATGGATTGCTTCGCTTCACTCGCAATGACAAACTGTACGCTGCGCTCCTCGCGATGTTACAAGGGGGGGGCGTTGCGGGGGCCTCCCCCTCAGAAGGGGTAGTGAAAGACCGCAAAGCGGGCTGGAACGAGGGGAAGGCCTTCCCCTCCCAACTATTCCCTATTTACTATCCCCTAAAACCTAAAAACTAGATCTTATAATCATCCTCAAGAGCTTCCATGAGACCGTACTCAAGAAGGATTTCCTCGAGACGTTCCTGGGTCATTGGAGTTGGAATTGTGAAGTTTGTATTATTAATTACGGCTTCTGCAAGGTTGCGGTATTCCTGAGCCTGTGCTGAATCCGGCTTATATTCAATTACAGTTTTGCGGTTGATTTCTGCACGCTGTACGATGTTGTCGCGAGGAACGAAATACAAAAGCTGTGTTCCAAGTTCCTTTGAGAAAGCACGGAGCAGATCAAG
Source organism: Treponema bryantii (assembly GCF_036492245.1). Classification (NCBI taxonomy): domain Bacteria; kingdom Pseudomonadati; phylum Spirochaetota; class Spirochaetia; order Treponematales; family Treponemataceae; genus Treponema; species Treponema bryantii. The sequence continues at coordinate 2,737,849 of NZ_AP025286.1, forward strand.
CTCACGGTCTACGTTACGGCTGTTACAGATGATTCCACCAAGACGAACACCGCCAGCCTTTGCATAACGGCTGATACCCTTTGCAATATTGTTAGCAGCGTAAAGGGCCATCATTTCACCAGAAGCTACGATATAAATTTCCTTAGCTTTACCTTCGCGGATTGGCATAGCAAAACCACCACAAACTACGTCACCAAGTACATCGTAGAAAACAAAATCAAGGTCGTCTGTGTAAGCACCAAGATTTTCAAGCATGCTGATAGAAGTGATGATACCACGTCCTGCACAACCTACTCCCGGCTCTGGTCCACCTGATTCAACACAGCGTGTTCCACCAAAACCTGTTCTCATGATACGGTCGAGTTCAACGTTTTCACCCTCGTCGCGGATTGTATCCAAAACTGTTTTCTGTGCCAGTCCTCCAAGCAAAAGTCGTGTAGAGTCTGCTTTAGGGTCACATCCTACAACCATTACTTTTTTTCCATGCTCAACAAGTCCTGCTGTCAAATTCTGTGTGGTGGTTGATTTTCCGATTCCACCCTTTCCATAAATTGCTATCTGTCTGATTTCGCCCATAAGAAGCTCCTCTGCACGGATGTCCGTACCATAAAATATAAATATTATTGTTATATACCTATCTATTTACTAGGTAATAACAATATACTTTTATTTACCTACTATGTCAATAGGTTTAATTAAAATAATCCCTGAATTCGATTGTATTTCCACACTTTAAGGATGGCGTCGTCAATGCTGCCGGGAAGTTCCATTGCTGTAATTCCTTGTGTAGTAAGAGATTGGATTGCTCCATCGCCGATGCGGCTGGCTATTACGTATTTGCAGTCGGTGAACTGCTGGACGTGGATGTCCATTGCGGACTTGTCGTGAAAGCCATCCTGGCACACAGGTTTTACGCTGCGTTTCTCCAGGAGGTCATAGCCTTCATCATCGTCGACGATATAGATATAGAAGATTTCTGATTTTCCGTAGTGAGTGTTTACTGTTTCGCCGTCTGTGCTGGCTATAGCAACGCGGTATTTATCAGCCATGGGAGAAATTTTCTCCATAACTGCCCGGGCCAATTTTTGCATAAAGCTGGCGGGAAATATCTGATTTTCCCGGTACGCCTGCTGCGTCTGCACGGCAGTGATTACAATGCAGGAAGAGCTCGATATATTCACCGGCGGCACGGCGTGCTGCCTCGATTTCTGCACAGTTTGGAGCCGGCTCGTCCTTGAGTTTTGCAGAAGGAATTAGCGGTATGATGTTGTACTTTTCGGCACCGGCTTCTGCGACCGCCGCGGCGATCTCGGAAATGTGAGCGCCGTTTATGCGCGGAACTAATACCGTATTTACTTTTACGGTAATTCCCGCTTCGGCAATTTTTCTGATTCCGGCAAGCTGATTTTCTATGAGGATTTTTGCGCCCTCTACCCCGTCGATTTTTTTGCCGTGCCAGATTATGTAATCGTTGAGCTGAGCTTCAATTTCCGGATCTACGGCATTTACGGTAACGGTAAGACTGTCGATTCCGGCAGCAATTACTTCATCGGCACGTTCGTTGAGAAGCAGGCCGTTTGTACTCATACACTTTATGAGCTGCGGATACTGCTGCCCTATCAGATTGAAAGTTTTGAAAGCATTATCGCTGGCAAGGGTATCGCCAGGACCGGCAATTCCTGCCACTTTGATTTCGGGACTGATCTGAATTGCCTTTCCTACAATTTCTGCAGCCTCTTCGGGCTTAAGAACATGAGCTGTTACGCCTGGTCTGTTTTCTGTTGTGTTGATTGAACGCTCGCAGAAGCGGCACGCGATGTTACAGCCTGGACATACAGGAAGATGTATGCGGCCTGTTGTAGCTCCGTGGCTACCAAAACATGGATGTGATTTTTCAAGTTCGGAAAACGATTTTGGCATAGGCAGACTCCTGGGGGCGCTACGGGGGCGAAGCCCCCGTAGAAGGGGTAGCGGAAAACCGCAGGTTTGAAGCGAGGGGAAGGCTTTCCCCTCCTCTATTTTAGTTATCGCTGAACAATGGTGTAGAAAGGTAGCGGTCGCCTGAATCAGGAAGAAGAACTACGATTGTCTTTCCCTTGTTTTCAGGACGCTTTGCAAGAATGCTTGCTGCCTTAAGAGCGGCACCACTTGAGATTCCTACAAGGATACCTTCGCTGCGGGCAAATGCACGGCCCTCTGTGAAAGCATCTTCATTTTCAATTGGAAGAATCTCGTCGTAAATCTTTGTGTTGAGAACGTCTGGAACGAATCCAGCACCGATTCCCTGAATCTTATGTGCACCGGCTGTTCCCTTTGAAAGAACAGGGCTTGTTGCAGGTTCAACTGCTACGATTTTTACGTTTGGATTCTGTGACTTAAGATATTCACCAACACCTGTCAAAGTACCACCTGTACCAACACCAGCTACAAAGATATCAACTTTTCCGTCTGTCTGTTCCCAGATTTCTGGTCCAGTTGTCTTTTTATGAATTGCAGGATTTGCAGGGTTTACGAACTGTCCCGGAATGATACTGCCTGGTGTTGCTTTCTGTAACTCCTCGGCCTTTGCAATAGCTCCCTTCATTCCTTTTGCGCCTTCTGTAAGAACAAGCTCAGCACCATAAGCTTTAAGAAGATTGCGGCGTTCAACACTCATGGTGTCTGGCAAAGTAAGGATTGCTTTATATCCCTTAGCTGCGGCAACTGCTGCAAGTCCGATTCCTGTATTACCAGAAGTTGGCTCGATAATTGTTGCACCTGGCTTTAAGATTCCTTTTTCTTCTGCATCTTCAATCATTGCAAGAGCGATACGGTCTTTTACGCTTCCTGCCGGATTTAAATATTCGAGTTTAGCAAGAATTGTTGCGTCTTTTACTCCTGCTGTCTTTGAATATCCGTTCAACTGTAAAAGCGGTGTTCCGCCTATCAATTCCAATGCACTCTGTTTAATATTACTCATTTTTGATCTCCTATTACTTTAGTAGGTTTTACAACTTCAATATAAATCCAATTACCTACTCTGTCAATAGGTAATTGCAAAAAAAGAGGATTTTCTTCACGATTTTTGATGTTATTTTTTCCTTATTTAAGAAGCATTTTTTCTTTATATAGGGGGTTTTCCACTTGACAATTTTTGCAAGTGGAAATAACATTTATGTTATGGACTTAAGAACAGTATTAACAACAGACACCGTGAACCTTCATCTGAAAGGCACAACAAAAGAAGAAATCGTTGATGAGATGATTGATGTTTTGTTCAAGGCTGGAAAGGTTACAGACAAGGATGCAGCACGCGAATGTGTTTTGGACCGCGAGCGCAAAATGTCTACAGGTATGAAGCACGGAATCGCTATTCCTCATGGAAAAACTGACACAGTAAAAGATTTGGTTGCTTGCATTGGTATTTCTGATAATCCTGTAGATTTTGATTCTCTGGATCAGGAACCTTGCCGCATTTTTATTATGACTTTGTCTCCAGTAAACAAGACAGGTCCACATCTTCAGTTCCTTGCAGAAGTAAGTCTTTTGTTCAAGAGTCCTGAAAAACGTCAGGAAATTCTTGACACTCAGGATAAGGCTGAAGTAATCCGTATTCTGACTGAATAGAAAAGATCCGGGGTTTACCCCTGATATAACATACTCATCAGATAAAACCGGGTCTTTAAAGCCCGGTTATTTTTTTATTTGAAGGAAAAATATGAAACTTGATCCAATTTTTACAGTAAAGAATAAGAAGCTCTACACTATTTCTGATAACAGTGAGGTTGATACAGCTACCCTTAAACGTATTGATATTCTATGGAGCACTGTAGAACTGGATGAAGAAATCTATAATGAAGAATTCCTCGCTCAACTTAGAGATCAGTTGAAAGCAATGGAAGAAACAAACACATTCGCTGTTCTTGTTCCAGTTGCTGACAAACCTCTTGATACTCCAGAGCAGGAAGAAGCCTTCATAAACACTTATAACCACACTGCCCGCCGCGTAAAAGACTGTACCAGCGTAGCCGGATTTGAACTCATTCCTCAGCTAAAAGATAAACAGGCTTTTATGGACACTCTGGCTAAAAAACACGCGCAGTACGTCTATTTCACAAAGGCAGAAAATCCTCTGTCAGACGACATTGTGTTATACTAACCGCACAATTTTACAACAAACCGCACTATTTGCGAAGAAAATGTAAATTTTTCACAAAAATTCACAAATTTTCTTCAAAATCACTTGCATATATTTATCATTTGTGGCATTATACACCGCGACAACGAGAGAGCAAGAGGGAAAAAAGTATGCAGTCTAAAGAGAATCAGAACAGACTTGCAGGTACGTGGTTCCTCACCGCATTTTTGTGCATCGTTTTAGCTTCTGCAGCCGTTCTAGTTTATTTTTTGCTGCCTAATGCATCGGAACCGGTTCAGCCTGTAACTGAGCCTTTGACTATAATTGATTTGTCAGAAGAAACTGAAGAAGAGCTTTCAGCAGCTTTTCAGGATTATTTTACTGAAGTTTCTCTGAATCGTCTTACAGACGACTACGATAATGGATTGAACTTATATCGTCAGCCATTATCTCGCACAGCAGTAGAGTGGTTTTACTTTCAGATTACTGGAAGTAAAGAGGTAACTCAGGCCATTCTTACAGAAGCTGAGAAAAATGATATTCCGCTTTCTTTGGCATTTTCACTTGCCCACACAGAAAGCAATTATAACACAAGCGCGACCAACAGAAACGCTAACACTACGATTGACCGGGGCTTGTTCCAGTTGAACAGCAACTCCTTTCCCGAGCTTTCGGAGCCAGATTTCTTTGATCCGTTTGTAAGTTCAAAATATGGTATGGCGCACCTTAAGTTTTGCCTGAATACTGCCGGAAACGAAGTTTCTGCACTTGCAATGTACAATGCAGGAACCGGCCGTGTTCGTTCAAATAAGACTCCTTTGTCTACTTTGAACTACGTTGGCAAAATCATGTCATACCAGAAGATGCTTGATCAGCTGTTTGATGAACAGGTTGCGTCTTACTTTGAGACCACAATGACACCTGGAATCGCAGTTGCTTATGCACACTAATTAATTTGCCTCCTAATTTTTTTGAGGATCCGGTTTTTATAGTTTTTCCGGATCCTCTTTTTTTTAACCAGAAATCCATGATATATAAAATTTACTGTTATATTTTTAACATTATTTGCAAATTTTCCCGAATTCTGCTAAAATTCCACTCAAATTCAACATCTTTTGTTCTAAATTCAATTCCCACTATATAAAAGGAACTTTATAATGCAAGCATTAAATGATCTGCCGTCTGCAACAAGGAAAAGACTTGTCCAGCTGGAAGAACTTTTGAAATCCTGGAGCGGAGAGAAAATTACTTCCGCTAAGATTTGTGAATTGACCGGTTGGAAAGATTCTCTTGTTCGGCATGATTTATGGCTGATTAAGAACACAGCGCGCGGCTGGAAGAACGGGTACAATACTGCTACTCTTCTTCAGACGATTCGCAATGCACTTCATGGAGAAGTTCAGAACGAAAAACAGAACGTCTGCATCGCAGGCCTTGGCCGCCTTGGAGCAGCACTTCTTGATGACGGCTTATTCAGCGGCAGTCAGTTTGTAATAAAAGCAGGATTTGATTCAAACGTAAACAGGGTTGAAATCCTTCGTTCAACGTTTCCGCTCTACCCGGCTAGCGATATGAATTGGGTGATAAAACAGGAAAAAATCACCTTAGCAATTCTCGCAGTTGCAGACAAGGATGCACAGACAATGTGTGACAGGCTTGTAAAGGCCGGAATTACAGGAATTGTAAATATGACCCGAATGGTACTGAGTGTACCGGAAGGCATAAAAATAGAAAATTTAAGCGTATTGAATGCGCTGAAAATGATAACTTAAAAAGACAAAGGAGTCGTTGTATGGCAAGAGTGTACAATTTTAGTGCGGGACCTAGCTGCCTGCCGGAAGAAGTTTTGCAGGCATGTGCTGCAGAGATGATGGATTATAATGGAACTGGTCAGTCAGTAATGGAAATGAGTCACCGCTCTAAGGCTTATGAGCCAATCATTCAGGATGCTGAAGCTATGGTTCGCAAGTTGATGAACGTGCCAGACAACTACAAGGTTCTTTTTGTTCAGGGTGGTGGTTCTACTCAGTTCGCAATGGTTGCTGAAAACCTCGGAATCCACACAGGAAAAGCTGCTTACATCGAAACTGGTGTTTGGGCAAAAAAAGCTGCTGCTGAAGCTAAAAAACTTGGCGTAGAAGTTGATATCATCGCTTCTTCAAAAGACAAGAACTACTCTTATATTCCAAAGGTTGAAAAGATTGAAGGCGACTATGATTACGCTTACATCTGCTTCAACAACACAATCATGGGAACACACTACGAGTACATTCCAGACACAGGAAACATTCCACTCGTTGCAGATATTTCTTCATGCGTTTTGAGCGAACCACTCGACGTTTCTAAGTTCGGCTTGCTTTTTGCAGGTGCTCAGAAGAACCTCGCTCCAGCTGGTGTTACTCTCGTAATCATCCGCGAAGATTTGATTCCTGAAGTTGAAAACTGCCGTGCTGGTACACCAACTATGCTCGCTTACAAGACACACGCAGACAACGATTCTATGTACAATACACCTCCATGCTACACAATCTATGTACTTGGAAAGGTTCTTCACTGGCTCGAAGCAAATGGCGGAGCAGAAGGAATGCTCAAACGTAATAAGGAAAAGGCTGAATACCTTTATAACTACCTCGACAACAACGAAGGGAACTTCTATCACACAACAACAGAAGTTGGAAGCCGATCTTTGATGAACGTTACATTCCTTACAAAATACTCTACTGCAGAAACTTCATCTGCTGGTAAAAAAGACGAAGCTGACCGTACAGAAACAGAAAAAGCAGCTCTCGCAAAAGAAAAGGAAATCAACGACAAGTTCGTAAAAGAAGCTGCTGCAGCAGGTCTCGTAAACCTTAAGGGACATCGCCTTGTTGGTGGTATGCGCGCATCAATCTACAATGCAATGACTCTCGACGGAGTTAAGGCACTTGTTGAGTTCATGAAGAAGTTCGCTAAGGAGAATGCATAATGAGTTTCAAGATTCAGACATTAAATAAGATTGCTTCAGTTGGTCTCAACCAGCTCGACCGCGATAATTATGAAATCGCATCAGAAATCAACAATCCGGATGCTATTCTTGTACGTTCTGCAGATATGCACGAAATGCAGCTTTCAGACAATGTAAAGGCTGTTGCACGCGCAGGTGCAGGTACAAACAATATCCCAATCCCAGAGCTTACAGAAAAAGGTGTTGTTGTATTCAACACTCCTGGAGCTAACGCAAACGCAGTAAAAGAACTTGTAATTCTTTCACTTTTGCTTTCTAGCCGCCCTGTAATCGATGCTAACAAATGGGCAAAAGGTCTTTCTGGAAAAGGCGACGAGATTCCTGATCTCGCAGAAAAAGGAAAGAGCCAGTTTGTTGGTCCAGAATTGATGGGAAAAACACTCGGTGTAATCGGTCTTGGTGCTATCGGTGCTATGGTTGCTAACCTCGCCCTCCATTTTGGTATGGACGTTTGGGGTTACGACCCATTCCTTTCTGTAAACGCAGCTCTTAAGCTCGACAAGAAAGTTAAGATTGCTGAAACTTTGGACAGCCTCTATGCTAAGTGTGATTACCTTACAATCCACGTTCCACAGACAAACGACACCAAGGGAATGATCAACGCTGCTTCTATTAAGAACATGAAAGACGGTGTAAGAATCATCAACATCGCTCGTGGTGGTCTTGTAAACAATGCAGACATCATCGCAGCTCTCGACAGCGGAAAAGTTTCTGCTCTCATTACAGACTTCGCTGCAGAAGAACTCTTGAACCATCCAAAAGTTGTTTGTATGCCACACCTCGGAGCTTCAACTCCAGAAGCAGAAGACAACTGTGCTATCATGGCAGCTGCTCAGCTCAAGGACTTCCTCGAGAACGGAAATATCGTAAACTCTGTAAACTTCCCTAAGACAGTTACAGACAACCCAATTCCAGCAGGTGGAACACGTCTTTGTATCAGTCACAAAAACATTCCTGATACAATCTCTAAGTTCACAACAATCCTTGGTGAAGCAAAGTTGAACATTTCTTCTTTCATCAACCAGGCACGCGGCGACGTAGCTTACAACATCATCGACGTAGACGGTGTTGTAACAGATGACATCATCGCTAAACTCGCAGCATGTGACACTGTAAACAGAGTTCGCCCAATTTTCGGCTAATTCAGTGAATTAAAAATATAAAGTCATATAAAACCTTAACAGCAGAGCCGCAAGACTCTGCTGTTTTTTTTCCTGAAAAACTATTCCTTTTTATACCATCCGTTTATCGAATCCATAACAAAATCTTCAGGTCCAGAAATGATGATGCGTGTATTTTTACCATGCTTTTCATATTTTAAGACAGCATCGGCACAGTTGTTCATCGCATTGCAAAAATACTCGGAAAGTTCATCAGCTTCATCATCTTCCATTACAAAATCCAGAATAGAACAGATTCTGTTAGTTTTCTTTTCTGCATCTGCCATAAAATCATAAACGACAGCATTTGCCTTTGATTTTATACCGGGTACAACATTCGGATTTGAAAGAAATGCGCCTATTTCTTCAGGGGTAAACTGCCAGATTCCATCAATTTTTTCACCCTTAAGATGACCCATCGAAATATAGTTTCTGAGAGAACGGGTTGTAAAACCAGAAATAACCGCCAGTTCATTGATATTATAATAATTCTTTTCCATAGTAATTCTCCTTTGCCCGCTTTTTTTTGCGAGCCGTTTTGTCCCGGGAACTACATTTAGTATAATTCAGACACACACTGGAATCAATTTGAAATATGACGAGTTTTTCATAGCAAAAGGCGCCACCCTATTTCAGCTCCTTTCCAAGACAGATTATCATTGCAGGAACCGGCTCATTATTGCTGGCAAACTCATTTTTATACCAGCGGTTCCAGGCCCCCTGATAGAGCAGTGCCATAACAAAGGCATCTGCACATTGCTGATATTTCATATAATCAGGAATCAGTTTCTTTAAGTGATTTGGAACTTCAACAGGCTTTACAAAAAGTTCTTCTAATTCTGAATGAAACTTTTTGCAGAAATCCAGAATTGATTCATGGAAAATTGTTTTGAATAAAACTTCTCGATCTTTATAAGATAAAACAGGTATATTCAAAACTTGAGTATAGTGCCCTTCTCCAGAATTATCTGAATCAATTTCTTTTCCAATAAAATTATATTTTTCATAGTTTTCAATGACTTTCGTATCGAAGAATCTTGGCTCTATCAAAGGAATATCACTTTCTTCTTTAGCATAAAGAGCATAACACATCTGCAAAAATTGTAACTCATTTAAAGGCCAGCATTGGCTATAAGTCCAGCCGGCTGCTACATCATAACCATATAATCTGATATCTTCAAAGTTCTTATACTGACCAATAATAACCGTATGAGGACCATTTAATTTACAAAGAGTATGTCCTGTAACATAATCCCAGTCAGTTTTGTAATCAATTGAAGTTTGAAAACCATAAGCATAGCCTCGCCACTTTGCATCATGCAATACTTTCATTGTATCAAGTTCTGATGTTATTTGAGCTGAAATTTCGCGGACAGCTTCATGAATAATAAAGATAGCAGAAAACTGAATCAAACTAGCTTTTTGTCGTTCATTCATCTTTTTATAACAATCTAACTGACGAATTCGGTCAAGATATGTTTCAAGCTCACACCACATTTTCTGTGCATTTTTTTCTGCAAGAGCTTTATCATGATCATAAGCATTATCTTTTTCTTCTTGAGTAATAATAATAAAGCTTGTGTAAACCTTATCTCCCTTGCGTGCCATTAAATCATATGAAATCAGTTCTTCAACAATAGGCTCAATATAAGCTGCAGAAATACCCAGTCCCTGTGAAAGTTCAGTAATTGTCAATGGTTTCTTATAAGCCATAATCAGAATATTCTGATGAATTAGATGGGAACTGTTATTTATATAGCTGACAGGACACCCTGTCTCTGTTTCTCCATACACCCACACATGCAGCAACTCCGGCTCATAACTCTGTTTTTCGTACTTTTCCATTTCATTCTCCAGTTTGGCTTTAACATTCATACGAGCGGTGTTCAGGCGGGATTTTACCGTGTTGGCATTTACGTCCAGTTCGTCTGCAATTGACTGCAAATCCTGGCCATGGATAAAATGACGAACTAAAACTTCACGGTAATTTTTAGAAAGCTGAGCAATTATGCGGCGGACATTTTCTTCATTTTCTTTTCTGATGATTTTTTCCAGCGCAGTCTCCTGCCCTTCTTCCTTGCCGGCAATTTCAAAATCCGGAATTACACCATAAGAAATGACAGGCTTTGAATATTTTGAACGTAGAAAATCATTAAACTTATGATTCAAAATGCCAGAAAGATAAGTCTTCGGATTTTCAATTTTCGTACCGTTTTCCAACGCAACGATAGCACTTATCAGAGTCTCCGAAACAAGATCCTCAGCCTGCTCAAAGTTATTAGTTTTACTAAGAGCAAGCTTCAGAAGATATTCGCCATAATCAAATAAGTGCATTTCGTTGTTGCTGTTCATTTTTCTAGTCTACCATTTTTCTCGTATATAATGGTAGTCGTAAAAAAGAGAAAATGGGTCGGTGAATTATAATTTTTTTCTATCACATCAACCTTACATCAAAAGAAAAATCATGCACCTCATTGATAAAAACCTTTTTAAAATCATCATGAAGCGGATTCAAAATCAGATTATATTCGCCTTCATATTCATAGGGAAGAATAACTGAAGGAACTTTGAGCATGAGACTGCTTTTTTCTTTGAGCCAGTTTGTACCATATTCTACTTCAGTTGTATCAGGAGGAAGTTTTAAGATTTTCATTGATAGAATGGAATCTGGAACATATATAGAGGCATAAGCCATGTTTACAGGAGGCATTGATTTATCTGTATGAACAAGAATTTCAAGAGCAGCAAGAGACAGTGAAGATGAGGTATACAACGCTGGATAACCTTTTTCATTCCAGCGCCCGCCAAAAAGCTCTGCACCTCTACCCGATAAATTTTCTATGCGTTCTTTGCGTGCAATTCTGAATACAATCATGAGAACACACCGTATTCAATACGGCCAAGAATATCCATTACTTCTTCTGCACCAAAGCGGGAACTCATTGCCTGTACAGGAGTTATCCCACCCAGAACATTATTCGGTGATTTCAGCCATTTTACGGCATTTTCCTGAGAGCCAAAAATCTCCTTTGCTTTTTCGTAAGCTCTCATGAGGGAAATAGTTACTTCTGCTGCCTGCTGAGGAATATTCTGATCTGGTTTTAGTCGTGAAAGAGTTCGTGCACTTGTACCTGCAATACCTGCAAAATCTTTATCTGTGTACTTAAAAATTACATGAACAAAGCTGTTGTATTCATTTTTTTGAACTCCATTAACTGCCATCATACGACAATTTACAGGTGTATATTGTTTTGGTTTATTCATAAGCACCTCCAGACAAAAAAAACGCCAACTGACGTCTATTATAACGCCAATTGACGCTTATAAGCAAGTTATTTATTTTTCAAAAAAAAAAACAATCTTTATATCTAAACAAGGCAGAGTTCCCTTGCGGGTATGTTTCCTTTTTTGTATAGTAGAATTAAAAAGGAGATTTATAAAATGAAAAACTATTTCAAAAATTTCGCCGCACTTGCCCTAAGTGTTTTGCTGGTTGCCGGAATTACAGCTTGTAATAATGAGTTTGAATCAGGCAATATTAACGAAGCCCAAAAAGTTCAGATAATCCTCGACAACGACTTTGTTACCATCAGAATGGTAAATAATGACGCCCGAACCATAACAGAGCAGGTTCCCTACACAAAAAAGGACTGGGCCTACAGTACCACAACAGTTACCTATGGCGGAGTTAGTGACACAACAGAGTTTTACAGCAAAAACTCAAGCATTAATGTAGAATGTAAAAAAGAAGGCGAATACACCTTTCAGTCTTCAGCCTACAAGGCAGACAAAGAGACTATTATTGCCACCTCTGATCCAGTAATTAAAAATATTACCCCTGCCAATGGTAATTCTGATTTGACCATAACCTATACAAATTTCGAAAGTTATGAAGTAACCATCGGCGTAACAGGGACAATTGAAAACCAGTGGGGGGAACAGAAAGAAAACATCGCTCTTTTATCTAAAGACTGGTTCGAAAATGAAAATGCACCTTCAAAAGAAAAAATAAAGTCTATCAGTTTTATCAAAAATGCAAATACCGTATCCTTCACAAAAGCATGGTCTGGAGGAGAAAACGTTACAGTTTATTATAATTCAAATAATGAAAGCATAGTTGTTTCTGCTGCAGAGCGTACAATTGTTGCGCCAAAAGATTGTTCATTACTTTTTGATGGTTTTAAACACGCAAAATCTATAGATTTGAAAAATTTTGATACATCAAATGTAACTAGCATGCGTGCTATGTTTTTCGGCTGCTATAGACTTACTTCTCTCGATTTAAGTAATTTTGACACATCAAAGGTTACTAGTATGGAAAGTATGTTTTTCGGTTGCTCAGGACTTACTACTCTTGATGTAAGTAATTTTGATACTTCTAATGTTACTAGTATGGTTACTATGTTTTACAATTGCGCAAATCTTACGATTCTTGATTTAAGCAATTTTGATACTTCTAATGTTACCAATATGAACAGCATGTTCATGTCTTGTTGTAATTTAAAAACTCTTGACGTAAGCAACTTTGACACTTCAAAAGTTACCGATATGAGTTATATGTTCTATTACTGTCATAATATTAAAACTCTTGATTTAAGAAATTTTGATACTTCAAATGTTACTAGTTATGCATCAATGTTTGAGGAATGCAATAGTCTTGACGTAACTTACAATCCAGCCACATGGACACTACGCACAGACTGGGCAGGAGTAACTTTTATAGAAGAATAGCATCTTTTGTATAGTAGAATTAAAAAGGAGATTTATAAAATGAAAAACTATTTCAAAAATTTCGCCGCACTTGCCCTAAGTGTTTTGCTGGTTGCCGGAATTACAGCTTGTAATAATGAGATTGAATCAGGCAATATCAACAAAGCCTCAAAAAGTCAGATAATCCTCGACAACGACTTTGTTACCATCAGAATGGTAAATAATGAAGCCCGCGCCATAACAGAGCAGATTCCTTATACAAAAGAGGACTGGGCCTACAGCACTACAGAAGTTATCTATGACGGAGTTAGTGCCACAACCGAGTTTTACAGCAAAAACTCAAGCATTAATGTAGAATGTAAAAAAGAAGGCGAATACACCTTTAAGTCTACAGCCTACAAGGCAGATAAAGAGACTATTATTGCCACCTCTGATCCAGTAATTAAAAATGTTACCTTTGCCAATGGCGATTTTGATTTGACCATAACCTATACAAATTTCGAAAGTTACGAAGTTACAGCAGGCGTAACAGTAACAATAGAAAACAAGTGGGAGAAAGAAACTGCAATTTTATCTAAAAACTGGTTTAATAACAAAAATGCACCTTCAAAATCGAGTGTAAAGTCTATCAGTTTTATCAAAAAAGCTTATACAGGTCCCTTTACCAAAACATGGTCTGGAGGAGAAAACGTTACAGTTTATTATAATTCAAATGATGGAAGTATAGTTGTTTCTGCTGCAGGTCTTACTATTTTTGCGCCAAAAGATTGTTCAGGATTTTTTAATGCTTTTCAATGCGTAGAATCTATAGATTTGAAAAATTTTGATACTTCTAATGTTACTAGTATGAGAAGAATGTTCGGTTCATCTAATGGTTTGAGTTGCGTAAATCTTACAACTCTTGATGTAAGCAATTTTGATACTTATAATGTTACTGACATGAGCGAAATGTTCCATAACTGCGTAAATCTTACACCCCTTGATGTAAGCAACTTTGATACTTCTAATGTTACCAATATGTGTCGTATGTTCTATAACTGTTATGATATTAGAACTCTTGATTTAAGAAATTTTGATACTTCTAATGTTACCAATATGGTCGAAATGTTTACCTCTTGTCGAAATCTTGATAGTCTTGACTTAAGTAATTTTGATACCTCTAATGTTACCTATATGTCCCAAATGTTTAGCCAATGTGGTATTGCTAGTCTTGACTTAAGTAATTTTGATACTTCAAAAGTTAGCAATATGTACGGCATGTTTTTCGATTGTCGAAATCTTGCAAGTCTTGACGTAAGTAATTTTGATACTTCTAATGTTACCGATATGTCCTACATGTTTTGCCAATGTGATAAACTTGCTAGTCTTGACGTAAGTAATTTTGACACCTCAAAGGTTACTAGTATGGATGGTATGTTTTCCGGTTGCTCAGGACTTACTACTCTTGACTTAAGTAATTTTAATACTTCTAATGTTACCAATATGTCCAGCATGTTTAACAATTGTAGTAAACTTGCTAATCTTGACTTAAGTAATTTTGACACTTCTAATGTTACCAATATGGCCAACATGTTCACGCATTGTTGTGATTTAAAAACTCTTGACGTAAGCACTTTTGACACTTCAAAAGTTACCGATATGAGTTATATGTTCTATAACTGTCATAATCTTAAAACTCTTGATTTAAGAAATTTTGATACTTCTAGTGTTACACGTAAAGATTCGATGTTTTATTTGTTCGTTAATACCTTAAAAGTAATTTACACCCCAGCCACTTGGACATTAGGCACAGACTGGCCATCAGGAATTACTTTTACAACAAAATAGGACAATCATCCATTAATTCGATTCCAAATCGTAAACGGGCAAGAACTCTGTTCTTGCCCGTTTCATTTACCCTCTAATAACTAATATAATCCACAGCCGTTTTTTCTTTCTTCCGGATGTGCAACCTCGAAGCCACACTTTGCTTCGGCATTCAAGTCACGGAGTTCCTTCTTACCATCAATGTAAAGTTGGTAGTCAATGCCGGTTCCTTCATAGCCGCAGCCTACGTCCCAGTCGTCGCCGAGGGAGTCTTTTATAATCTGTTCGCGTTCTTCGCGGGTGGTATCTTTAATTAATATGCTTTTCATAAAATTGCCTCATTTTAATATGCCGGTAAAATTATTTCAATTCCCGAATATTATCAATTGACTTCTTTATAAAGGCAATATCTCGTTTTCCGGAAGTAGCAATAGGAAATGAAAGCCAGGAACAGAATAAATGAGGAACTGCATCAGGAAGAACAAGAAGATTCTTTAGGCTGCTTTGCAGTTCCCTCAAATATTCAATTTCTTTTTCAGGATTATTATTTATAATTTCAGCGACTTCATTTTCCCAGACAATATGAGCTACTAATTCATTAGGATTTTCCGGATGTGTCTGAACTTCACAAATTTTTACATGTGGGGATGTCTGCACGGCAGCTTCTATATCAAAATTATAAACAGTCTTTCCATTTATCACAGAACAATCACTTTTTCGTCCCTGAACAACAAGACTTCCATCTGGATTTATATACCCAATATCTCCAGTCTTACACCATTTTTCTCCATTTTCATCAATATAAAAATAGTCTTCTGTTGCTTCTTTGTTATTCAGATACTCGAGCATGCAAACTTCCGATTTTACCATTATGTTTCCGCGCTCTTTGTACTTTAATTCTTTATGATTTTCATCAAAGACTCCTATGATTGCGATATCACGTAAAGGAATGCCTGATGCACTGTTAGAAAATTTATAATTTGTTATATCAGTTGTTACTGTAGTTCCACTCTCACATTGTCCATATCCACTTAACATACGAGCCTTACAGCCATGAGTTTTAAGAACAGACTCAATCTGCTCAACATCTTTTGCTGTTAGAACTTCTCCTCCACTAAAAGGATATTTTAAGAAACTTAAAGATTTTCCTTTCAGTTTTTTCAGACTTTTTTCAAGTGTAAAGCCCTGATACATTATTGCACTGGTAAGTATATATTCAGGTTTAAATTTCAGAACATTTTTGACAAATAAATACTGATCAAAACGAGGATCTATACAGATTTTTACGCCATACGATAACGGAAAATTAATACTGAGGCTTAAACCCGTCAAATGCCATGGCGGAACATTCTGGTAAATAGACTGTCCTCTTGTAATTTCAAAGCCTGAATTACCATACGCATTTATCAATTTTTGAAAACTATCTACAGATAAAACAATTCCCTTTGACGCTCCTGTTGTTCCACTTGAATAAACCATTGCTAAAGGCTTATGAACCTCATAAGGACAAACCGAAGTTTCTTTCTGATTATTTCCAATTTTGATAAATGTATTCCAGCTGATTTCATTGCTTTTATTAATCTTAATACGTTTTGAAAAAAATCTGAGAAATGTAGAATTCATCAAAGGAAGAATTACAACTTTTTTATCTGGATGCTCTGAAAATATTTCCCGATATTTTGGAAAAAATCTGTCTGCAAAAATGATAACCTTGCTTTTACACTCATCAATACGCATCAGAAAATCTTTTTCAGGAAAAAAAGGAGATATAATATTAGCAGCGGCCCCAATCTTACTTAATGCATAAAAAGTATAGATTACCTCGGGAGTTGTTGTAGAACATATTGTTACAAAGTCTCCATCCTTTACACCGAGTTTTTCCAGAGATTTTGCTACTCGATTTATATTCTCAAATAATTTGCCATAAGAAATTTTTGCACCAAAATATTCAATAGCTGTCTCGGTTAAATGATTTTTATTATTCTTTATCAGACCAATATATGGAGTTGTATTCAGAAATAAATCTTTTCGTTCAACTCCTTCGTAAAACTGATTCCAGGGTTTATCAATACTTGGATAACCAGTTTTTATCGACTGAGAATTCTCCTGTGAAAACATTTTTATATCTCCAGCTATATTTTAAAATTTTAAGGTTCCGACTACTGTAGTTTCGTCATCATCATAAGAAGGAGTTTTATTCTTTTTATTTCTAGGACTCTGACTGTCGATTTCTTCAGCGTAGGCTATTTTTTCAGCACGACTTAAAAGACCACCCGAAGTCTTTTTCGAAGCTTTAACTTTAGGAGATGTAAGGAATGCAAAAAGACTGCCGCACAACCCTCCGGCAATACAGATGATAATTTTTACAGCACCCGCCCCAGTAAAAATTTCAAGAAAAATAAATAGAATTATTACTGCAGCAAAAGAAAGAGGAAAAGTCTTTTTGGAAAAGGACATAAAGGCATTCAGAAAAATCATCATGCAGACAACTGGAACAGCACCTTGAAGGCTTTCTACACAGAAGCAGGCATTCAAAACTCCGGCAAATAAAGCCGACACAAAAATCATAATTCCTATAATTACAGAACCATAACGCTCTTCCATTGCTGGTCCCAGAAGCATTATAAGAATCAGATTGGTAATAAGGACAGAGCCGTCTCCTGCTCCAAAGATATATAATAGAAGACGAATATACGATAAAGGTTGTTTTACAATAAAGGGCAGCACTCCAGCCTGAGTTGTCGGAGACGCCAGAATCTTTTCCATTGAGCCGTTTTTTATTGCAAAACTATTTAATAGAAAGAGAACTGCACAGATTATTACAAAGGAAAGAGTAACCGGAGCATCATACGAAACTTTAAGATTTATTTTAAACTTCTTTTTACTCATAAATAGAGTATAGCATGAAATCTGTAAAAAACGTATGATTTTTCAGTAATTTTACAGCATCCTGGTGCTTTTCTTATATTCTTCAAAACCTGGTTTTCGCGCCTGATGTTTATCTGCCAGAGGAATACTTACAAAAAGGAACATAAGAGTATTTACAGTTGCTCCTGTTAGAAGTATAAGATTTCCGCCCAGTGCTACAACACTTGCAAGTCCAATACCCCACCACATAAGAATCTCGCAGGCATAGTTTGGATGGCGGGATTTTTTCCATAAACCGGTATGAATAAAACCTGCTGTACCGGAATTTCTGAACGCATGCATCTGGATATCTGCTATTCCCTGGAATATAACTGCAAGAAAGCTTATAGCTATAAACACTATACACCACGGCTGAAAAACAGCACCTTCATGTACTACAGTAACAGCAGGAAGAATACAAAGATAAACAACAACAGTTGGAAACAGATGAATTCCAAAAAAGTTTACAAAACCATAGAGTTTTCCAGATTTCTGACGTAACATTACATAACGCCAGTCCTGATATTCAAAACTTTCAAAATTATAAGCCCAGTTTGCAGTCAGGCGGAATGCCCAGAAAGCTACGACAGCAAAAAGAAGCAGAGAAAGAGCGAGACTGCCTGACAATTCAGAAAAATCACAAACCTTAGCGATTGTAGCTGCTAGAATTACAGGCGGTTGTACACTCCAGTATGGATCATATACAGAAGCATTATTAAATACGAGACTAAAAATAAAGACAATTACAGTTGCTGTAATATCAGCCAGTAAAAGTGAAATCTGATAGGAATACGTCGCATTGAAAAACTCATAAGCGAAAATTCCGCCGAATACAGCAAGAATATAAACTAAAATAATCACAGCAAGAGCTGCAAATCTGTTTTTAATCATAATTCAATTATACACGCAAATTTACTTTTTATCTTCTTTTTTTGACTTTTTTGTGCTATATTATACGTATGAGCGATTACAGCAATCAGATATCACAGGCAGGAAGCGGAGTTGCAGAAGATGCATCTATCACACTTCCTCCAGAACGAAAGGTTGTCTTCTATAATGATGACTTTACGACAATGGAATTTGTCGTAGACGTTCTTGTATCTATTTTTAACAAGTCTCATAGCGAAGCAGAAGAGTTGATGCAGACTGTGCATCAGGAAGGTTCTTCTGTTGTAGGCGTTTATACTTATGATATTGCTGTCTCACGCACAAACCTTACTATACAGGCAGCACGAAAAAACGGATTTCCGTTAAGGGTAGAAGTTGAGTAATCAGGAAAAACCACAGGGCAGCGTAAAACAGATGAAGGTGAGCACCATGCTCAGCCGAATTCTGTCTGAGTCGCTCTTAGTTGCAAAAGATTTTCATCACGAATTTTTCACCCCCGAGCATGTGCTTGCCACTGCCATTAGAGATGAATTTGTTGAACAGCTGCTTGCAAATAGTGGTGGTGATACAAAAGAACTCAAAAGTGAAGTAAGCAATTATCTCACAACAAAACTTCCTGTAATTTCCGAAAATGCAAATCCTGAAATAATTAAAGCTCCTGTTGAATCAGCTGGTTTTCAGGCTATGATGAACCGCGCCGTTTTCCACTGTATTTCGTGCGATTCAGACATGATTGATATTACCGATATTCTTTTAAGTATGTTCGACGAAAGCAAGAACTACAGTTCTTATTTTTTGAAAACCTGTGGTGTTGAACGACTCAAGCTTATGGAGAATATTACAAAGGTTAGACCTCCTAAGAAAAATCCTCAAAATCAAAATCAGATTCCTGGTGATATGCCGGGCTCAAATAATCAGGGCGGTCTAAAACGTTTCGCAGTTAATATGACAGAACAGGCCGCAAAAGGCGCTTATGATGTTCTTGTTGGCCGCGAAGCCGAACTTGAACGTACAATCCAGATTCTTTGCCGCCGTTCAAAAAATAACCCGCTGCATGTTGGTGATGCAGGTGTTGGTAAAACAGCAATTACACAGGGACTCGCCCAGCGTATTGTAAATGGTCAGGTTCCGGACCTTCTTAAAGGCTACACTATCTACGCGCTTGATATCGGACTTCTTCTTGCGGGTTCTAAGTTCCGCGGTGATTTTGAAGAGCGATTACATTCTGTAATTGACGAACTCAAAGAAAAGAAGAAATCAATCTTATTTATAGATGAAATTCATATGATTATGGGAGCAGGTTCTAACGGATCAACTCAGGTTGATGCAGCTAATCTTTTAAAGCCTGTTCTTGCAAGCGGTGAAATTAAGTGTATCGGCTCTACAACTTTTGAAGAGTTTTCAAAGAACTTTGAAAAAGACCGAGCCCTCGCCCGCCGATTCCAGAAGATTGATATTCTTGAACCTTCTCAGAAAGAAACTGTTCAGATTGTAAAAGGTCTGATTCCTAAATTCGAAAAACACCATAATGCGGTATATTCAGACGGCGCTGTAGAAGAAGCTGTAAAACTTTCAATTCAGTTTATGCCGGACCGCCGCCTTCCAGACAAGGCAATTGATATTATTGATGAAGCCGGCTCATACCAGCACATCCTGAAATCAGGCGGCTTCACCGGTAGGCGCGACTCACGCACCGGCACCGTCTCACACCCCGGACTCGTCGCAACCGCACCACAGCCGGTCCGCGTTACCACAGATATTATCCGCCGCGTTACGTCCCGCATCGCAAAAGTTCCGCTGGACACTCTCCGCGGCGAAGAAAAAGATTCACTGCGAACAATAGAAGCTACACTCTCTCAGAGTATTTTCGGTCAGGACACTGCCGTCACAACTCTTGGAAAAGCCGTTAAACGAGCCCGCGCCGGATTCCGTAATCCGGAAAAACCGGAAGCCTGTTACCTCTTCGTAGGTCCAACCGGCTGTGGAAAAACAGAACTTGCCCGCACCTTAGCCGCTATTCTCAAGGAACCACTTCTCCGCTACGACATGAGTGAGTATCAGGAAAAGCATACTGTAAGCCGCCTCGTTGGTTCTCCACCGGGATATGTCGGCTTTGAAGAAGGCGGACAGCTTGTAAAAGATGTTCGCAAAAATCCGCATGCAGTAATTCTCTTTGACGAAATTGAAAAGGCAAACGAAGATATATACAATGTTCTGCTTCAGGTAATGGACTACGGTCAGCTTACCGATAATCAGGGACGCAAGGCAGACTTCCGCTCATGCATTATCATCATGACAAGTAATGCCGGTGCCCGCGAACTTGAAAAAGGCAGCATTGGTTTTGGCGATGCCACACCTGCAAATATAGAAGCTTCACTCAAGGACGCAGTAAGCCGCGAGTTCCCTCCGGAATTCCGTAACCGTCTCGATGCCGTAATTCCATTTAATTATCTGGATATTGAAGTTGCAAAGAAGGTTTGCCGCAAGGAAATCGACCGCCTTGCTCAGCGCATGAAGGAAAAGAAAGTTCAGCTCACTGTTACAGATCGCGCCGTTCAGTACATTACAGAACTCGGCTATTCAAAGGAATTCGGAGCACGCAATATTGCCCGTACTGTTGAAGATGAAATTGCCGACCGCCTTGTAGATGAAGTTCTTTTTGGAAAGCTCGAAAAGGGCGGCGCAGTAACTGCAGATTATAAAAACTCCGGCAAAACAACCCGCTCATCAAAATCTCAAAATGGTATAACTTTCACTTATGGAAAAGAAAACAACTAGGCTCATAAAATGGATTCTGCTGATTTCTTCATTCATCGCACTTCTCGTTTTTGCCATTTTGTTCTATGCCGTTTTTCTTTCTGCCCGCGCCAGAATCCAGAATCAAAGTGATTATAATCCATCAGATACTTGTCTGTATCATGTAATCATAACAGGAACCTACGAAAATCAGAGCTTTCTTTCTGAAGTATATAAGGGAGCAGCCAGACTTGCAGGCGCTTACAAAACGATTGTAGACCTGCATGTTCCAAACTCACAGGCAGACACAGAATCTCTACAGAGCCTTCTGGATTACTGTTCATTTATGAACGCAGACGGAATCATTATCTATATGGACTCTGCAGAAGAACCACCTGTTCTCCTTACACGTTCCGACTCTCCAGAAATCCCGATTATCACAGTTGGACAGTTTTCTCCAAATATGCAGCAGATTTCTTTTATCGGAACCAACAACTGGCAGCTTGGAAAAAAAATCGCAGATGAATCTCAGGCACTTTTACCAAATGGTGGAAATGTTTACATTCTCGAAGAATCTGCAAACCAAAGCTCAAACAGCCTCATAAACAGTATTCATGCTGCCTTACAGGATAATTACAATATTACGACAACAGTAATTGATAAACTATCTTCAGAAATTCAGCTTCAAGGTACAAACAATATCTTCATTTCACTTACAGAAGATGACACCATTACATCTGCTCAGATTCTTTCTGAACAGTTTAATATGGCTCAATATAAACTTATTGGCTTTGGCGGTAACGAAGTATGCCAGCTCTATCTTCAAAAGGGCTGGATAGAAAAACTTGTTTCTCTGGATCCTGAAAAAATCGGAGAAACTGCAATTCGTGAATTATTTGAATACCGCACAAAGGGTTACGCAAACAGTTACATTACAGCAGATGTAAAAATCAGCACGGCACTGAGGTAAAAGTTATGATGAAGTTAAATCTAATCAACTACATCAGAAACAAAAGCCTCCGCTGGCGAATTATGATCTGTATCGCAATTGCGACTCTCATACTTTTTGCCAGTCTGCTTACTACAATGCGTCTCTCGCTCTATTCAATGAATAACCTTGGAGCTTCTTATAAATCCAACTCTGAACTTACACATTTCTCACAGGCTGTTACTACAACAGAAAAAGCCATGGAAGATTATGTAAGCTACCGTACCTTTGAAAGTATTGATGCTTACTATAACTCACGCACAAAGGTTGAAGATTACTTTGAAAAGTTTCAGGAGTTCCCTTCAAAAAATGAAGTTGCTCATAAAGAATATATTGTTCATCAGCTAACTGAAGCATTTCTCTACTATAGTAATCTTGCAATTTCTGCACGACGTGCGAATAATGAAGATGAGATTTCGCTGAACTACAGTTATGCAATGGACAGTTATAACTATCTGCTTTCTCAGATTCTCGAACTGAACAATCTTCGCCTTCAACAGAATGCTGAGCGTTACGAAGCAAATCAATCAAAAATCGTAATCTCAAATACACTGGGTGTTGTTTTCTTCCTTATCTTTTCTATTTTGATTTTCTTTGTACTCTACTTCACTATCACTTCAATCATGGATCCACTTGTGGAAATTTCTGAAGTTGCACATAAAGTTGCCCGCCGTAATTTTGATGTTCCGCTTTTTAACCGTGAATCAAATGATGAAATCGGAAACATCTGTAAAGCTTTTGACCGAATGATTATCAGTATCCGCGAATACATCGATACAATCTGGGAAAAGGCCCGTACCGAAGCAGAACTAAAGGAAAAGGAAATTGAAATGCAGGCGCTTTATACAGATGCCCAACTCCGCGCCCTTCAGAATCAGATAAACCCGCACTTCCTTTTCAACACACTGAATACCGGTGCCCAGCTTGCCATGATGGAAAATGCCGACAAGACCTGTTACTTTATTGAACAGGTTGCAGATTTCTTCCGCTATAATATTCAGCAGCAGAGCCGCACAGTTTCAATTGACGAAGAACTCGCTTTGGTAGATAATTTTGTATATATAATGAAGGTGCGTTTTGGTAACCGCCTTGAATTTATAAAAAAGATTCCCGAAGGTTCTTTCCCTCAGCAGATTCCTTCAATGACCTTACAGCCTCTTGTTGAAAACTGTATTAAGCACGGACTCAAAAATTCAAAAGGAAAAGTCTGCCTTGAAGTTTCAATTGAAGACAAATATATCGTCATAAGTATTTCTGATAATGGAGAAGGAATGCCTGAACAGACTCGAAAAGCTGTTTTTGAAGCAGTTGCTTCCGGAACAACAAGACTTGCACCAGAAGTGCTGGATGATAATTCTACACACAATGGAACAGGTCTTATCAGTGTTTTCCTGAGACTTCGACTTCAGTTTCATAGGGATGATCTTTTTGATATTACTGATGCAGAGGGAACTTCAGAAACCCCTGGCACAAAGTTTATAATCAGGATTCCAAAGCATGTTTAATATATTAGTAACAGATGATGAACAGATTGTAATCGATTCTCTTTCCTTCATAATCAACAAAAACTTTGCTGATGAAGCCCGTGTATTTACTGCACTTTCCGGCACAGAAGCAATTGAAATTGTTATGAAAGAAAATATCGACATTATGTTCATGGACATCAACATGCCTGGACTCAGCGGTCTTGAAACTGTAAGTGTAATCACAAAGCTCAAACCGAATATTGTTTTTGTGATTTTAAGTGCCTTTGACCGCTTTCAGTATGCACAGGAAGCAATCAATCTTGGAGCCTATAAATATATAACAAAACCGGTAAACAGAAATGTCGTAATAGAAACTATCAGAGGCGCAATGCAGCTGGTTCAGGAAAAACAGGGTAAACTTTCTGCAGACATGGAGCTTCACAAAAAACTCGACCTTGTTTCTCCAATGATTGAAAATGATTTTATCTATGCCTGTATCTACAACAATGATAAATCTATAGATCTATCTTCTTACCTCGATTATTTTAATCTTACCGATAATCCGTGGGTTTTCTGCTGTTTTGAATTTCCAAACATCAATTCAGATAACCAGTACAGCACATACTTAAAGATTCATGAACTTTTAAATACAGAGCACCGCTGTCTTGTAAGCAGCTTTATCATGAACCGTATTGTAGTATTTTTCCCGATTTTTTCTGTTACCCCTGAATATTCAGAAATCCAGGAACAGATAAAAAAATTCTACACTACTCTCAGCTATAATATTACAACAGGAATCCGTGCCGGAGTAAGTACAATCTTTTCTGATAAGACAAAACTTCAGGCTTCTTACAGTGAAGCACTTTCTGCACTTAATAAATCAGCATCTGGCGGCGGACTTATCTTTTCTGATGGAATGAGTTTTACCGGTGAGCAGGAATCAACCTTAAAGAAATCAAGTACCGGAGAATTCAAAAATCAGATTATAAACAAACTTTCATCTGGAGATTCAAACGGAGTAAAATCTTTCCTTGAACTCTTTACTTCTGAATTGATTTCCCAGCAGCTTCCTGGAGATAAAATCAAAAATTCATTCTTTGAATTAATTGTTACTGCAAACAATGCAACAAAAGAACAGAACAAAGCTTTTTCAAGCGATACTTTCGATAATGCATTTGCAACGCTCAGCACAGAAAATGATATTAAACTGATAAAAGAGTTTGCCCAGAAATTCCTTATGGAATGTACACAGGCAGTTTCCAGTGTTAAAAAGGCAGAAGAAAATCCTATCATTAAGAAAGTGTGCACATATGTTGATGAAAATCTTTCACAGGATATTTCACTCGAAACTGCTGCAGACTTTGCAGGTGTAAGTTCCTTTTATTTAAGTAAGCTTTTCAAAGAAGAAAAAGGTGAAACTTTCATCAATTTTATTTCTGACAAGAGGCTTGAAAAATCACGTCAGCTTCTGTCTGAAACCAATCTTTCTATTAAAGAGATTACTGCTGAAGTTGGTTATAATGACCAGAACTACTTCAGCCGAATATTTAAAACAAAGTACGGCCTTTCACCAAAGGAATACAGGAAGGTAAAATAAAATGTTAAAAAAGTTTCGTTATGTGCTGACTGTAACACTCTGTCTCTCAACTATTTATTTTGTTTCCTGTAAAAAACAGGAAGCCTCTTCTACAATCCGACAGCCTTCTGCCGCACCGGCAAAGTCTCTGACTATAGGATTTTCCATTGATACGCTTGCAATCGAACGCTGGCAGCGCGACATGGATGTTTTTATTAACAAGGTAAAGGAAATGGGCGCGGACGTAATTGTCCAGAATGCCGGCAACAGCATTGAAGAGCAGAACCGTCAGCTTATGTATCTGCTCGAACGCAATGTTGATTGTGTTGTTGTTCTTCCTAAAGATGCTGCATCTATTACAGAAAGCGTACAGAAACTTCGCGCAAAAAATATTCCTGTTATTTCTTATGACCGCCTTGCTCTTAATGCCGATGTAAACCTTTATCTCACTATCGACAGTGAGAAGGTTGGCGAGCAGATGGCCCAGGAAATGCTCAGATGCACAAAGGGACAAAACTGGTATTGCATTCTTGGACCTTCAGAAGATTATAATATGACTCTTATTATGGATGGAATAAAACGTATTTTACGAAACACATCCGTTCATATTAATCATACTTTCTATACCGATGGCTGGAATTACGATCTTTCTTATCAGGAAATGGTGAGAATTCTTAAAAGTGATATTTTCCCAGACGCCATTATATGCGGAAACGATGCGGTTGCAGCCAGCGTCATTCAGGCAATTAACCGCTACTATCCGGACACACATATTCCTGTATGCGGTCAGGATGCTGATATTTCAGCCTGCCAGTATATTATTCAGGGAAAACAGGACTTTACCATCTACAAACCAATCATTCAGCTGGCAGAAGTTGCGGCAGAATGCGCAGTTCACCTTGCCCGCAAGGAAGATATATCTGAAAACCGCTTCAGAATCCGCCCTATAAACAATGGTTTTGCTGAAATTCCTGCAATCTGGCTCGAACCAACCCATGTTGATAAATATAATCTGGATAAAGTAATTATAGAATCCGGCTTCCATAGTGCTGCTTCTATCTATAAAAATTAGCACAATTTAAACCACAAAAAAATCTAGATTTAACATATTTTCCTAGTACAAATCCCCTAAACAAAATAAGAAAATAGCAAAATTCTTAAGATTTTGCGTGAATTTCAGGACTTTTAATACGCTATACTCCTATATGTATAAAAGAGCCGTTGGCTCTAATAAAAAAAAAATTTAGGAGTGTTTTTTTCTATGAAAAAAATTATCGCTATTCTTTTGGCAGTTGCTACATTATCAACTGCAGTATTTGCAAAAGCAAAAGCAAAAGTAGGTGTTTCAATGCCTACAAAAGACCTTCAGCGCTGGAACCAGGATGGTGCAAACATGAAAGCTCAGCTCGAAAAAGCTGGTTATGATGTAGACCTCCAGTATGCAGCAAACGATATCCCAACACAGATATCTCAACTCGAAAACATGATTACAGGAAAATGTAAGGTTCTCGTAATCGCATCTATCGATGGATCTGCTCTTTCTAACGTTCTTGCAACAGCTAAGAAAAAGAAGATTCAGGTAATTGCTTACGACCGCCTTATTATGGATACAGATGCAGTTACATACTATGCAACATTCGATAACTACAAAGTAGGTACTCTCCAGGGTGACTACCTTGTTGACAAGCTCGGACTCAAGAGCCGCTCAGCTTCTGACCCAGTTTATATGGAATTCTTCACTGGTGACCCAGGTGACAACAACATCAACTTCTTCTTCGGTGGTGCTATGGACGTTCTTAGACCATACCTCGAGAAGGGTGTAATCGTTTGCCGCTCAGGACAGACAGAAAAAGCACAGGCTGCTACTCTTAACTGGTCTACAGAAGAAGCTCAGAAGAGAATGGAAAACCTTATTACATCTAACAAGTACGGTCCAAAGGGAACAAAACTTGACGCTGTATACTGCTCTAACGACTCTACAGCTAACGGTGTAACAAACGCTCTCCTTTCTGCTGGTTATACAGCTGCTAACTTCCCAATCATCACTGGTCAGGACTGTGATATCATTTCTGTAAAGAACATGCTTAAGGGAACACAGGCTATGTCTGTATTCAAGGATACACGTACACTCGCTTCAAAAGTATCTGAAATGGTTGACGCTATCCTCTCAGGAAAGAAAGCTCCTGTAAATGATACAAAGACATACAACAACAACGTAAAGGTTGTTCCATCATATCTTTGTGAACCAGTATTCGGTGATATCAATAACTACAAGACATTGCTTATTGATTCAGGATACTACAAGGAATCTGAACTTAAATAGTCAGACATGACTTGATTAAAGGGCTGTTCCTTCCGGTGGTGGAGTTAATCGAAACCACCAGACAGCCCTTTTTTTTAATCATCTACAAATTATTAATTAAAGAGGGTTCCAATGGCTAAAACATTATTGGAAATGAAAAATATTACCAAGTTATTTCCTGGCGTAAAAGCTCTGGATAACGTAAATCTGACCGTTGAAGAAGGTGAGATTCATGCTATTTGTGGTGAAAATGGTGCCGGAAAATCAACTTTGATGAATGTTCTGAGCGGTATTTATCCATATGGAACATACACAGGCGACATTGTATACGATGGTGAAATCTGTAAGTTCCAGACAATCAGGGACAGTGAGGCAAAAGGTATTGTAATCATTCATCAGGAGCTTGCCCTTGTTCCACTTCTCACAATCGGTGAGAATATGTTCCTCGGAAACGAAAGAGGATCTAAAGCAAAAATCAACTGGTCTGAGACCTTTGATAAATCAGATGAACTCTTAAGAATGGTTGGTCTTAAAGATTCATCAAAGACCTTAATTAAGGATATTGGTGTAGGTAAACAGCAGCTTGTAGAAATTGCAAAAGCACTCGGTAAGAACGTAAGACTTCTTATTCTTGACGAACCTACAGCATCTTTGAACGATACAGAAGCTAAGCATCTTCTTGACCTGCTTCTGGAATTCAAAAAACAGGGAATGACTTCAATTATCATTTCTCATAAATTGAACGAAGTTTCATATGTAGCTGATAAAATTACAGTTATTCGTGATGGTACATCTATCACATCCCTTGATAAAGCAAAAGATAACTTTACTGAAGATACTATTATTTCGGCCATGGTAGGACGTTCTCTTACAGACCGATTCCCTAAGCGCGAACCTCATATTGGTGAAGTTTGTTTTGAAGTTAAAAACTGGTGCGTAGACCATCCTGTATTTGATGGAATTAAGGTTTGCGATAACATCAACTTTAATCTTCGCAAAGGTGAAGTTCTTGGTATCTCAGGACTTATGGGTGCAGGACGTACAGAACTTGCAATGAGTATTTTCGGACACTCTTACGGTACAAACATCCATGGTCAAATATATATGAATGGAAAGGAAGTTTCCTTCCCTAATGTAAAATCTGCAATTAAAGCTGGTCTTGCTTATGTAACAGAAGACCGAAAAGGTAACGGACTTATTCTTACTGAATCAATCTGTAAGAATACCACTGCTGCAAAACCTGAAAAGATTTCAAAGCACTTTGTACTCGACTTTGATAAAGAGCGTCAGTATTCAGAACAGATGGCAAAAGAAATGCATACTAAGTGTGCAACTGTAATGGAAGATGTAGGAAACCTTTCGGGTGGTAACATGCAGAAGGTTCTTCTCGGAAAATGGCTTTTTGCAGAACCTGATATTCTGATTCTTGATGAACCTACACGAGGTATCGACGTAGGTGCTAAGTATGAAATCTACTGTATCATCAACAGAATGGTTGCTGAAGGTAAATCTGTAATTATGATTTCTTCTGAAATGCCTGAAATTCTTGGTATGTGTGACCGCATTTACGTAATGAATGAAGGTAAAATGATTGCAGAAATGAATGGTAAAGATGCAACTCAGGAAAAGATTATGACTGAGATTATTAACTCAGGTAAGACTGAGAACTTAGGAGAATAAAATGGAAAACAAAGCTAGAGTTAGCAATAAACTTAAGTCAGTGTTGAAAGGCAACACTATGATTTTTATTCTTGTAGGAGTAATGCTTTTGTTCGAAATCCTTATTAGAATTTCTGGACACGGCTCTTTGTTTGCTCCTGCAAACATCACAAACATTATTCGTCAGAATGCTTACGTAGCTATTCTTGCTACAGGTATGCTGCTTTGTATTCTTACCGGTGGTAACATCGATTTGTCTGTTGGTTCTGTAGTTGCCCTTGTTGGTGCTCTTGCAGGTGTATTCATTGTAAATCTTGGAATGCCTATCTGGCTTGCAATCTGTCTCTGTCTCCTTATGGGTACATTGATTGGTGCTTTCCATGGTTTCTTCATTGCTTATATCCACATTCCACCGTTCATCACTACCCTCGCTGGTATGCTTTTGTGGCGTGGTGTTGCAACAATCATCCTTGATGGTAAACCAATTGCTCCATTCCCACAGAAATATCTTAACCTTTTTGAAAGCTTCATCCCTAGTCCAAGTGATGAAACAATGGAAAAGTTCGGTGAACTTGATCTCTTTGATGAATGGGTAGATAAATATACTTTGATGGTAACTCTTATCATCACTCTCGTATGTATTCTTGCATTCGTAATTATGGAAATCATCAGCCGCCGCAAGAAGATTAAGAACAATTACACAGTTTCTTCAACAGGATCTTTTGTTTCTAAACTTGTAATTCTTTCAATCGTAATCTTGATTTTGGGTCAGTTCCTTGCACGTGACCGTGGTCTTCCAGTAGTTCTTATTCTGATGGGTGTAATCATCGCAGTATATTCATACTTCACACAGAATACAGTTCCTGGCCGCTACCTCTATGCAATTGGTGGTAACGCAAAGGCTGCTAAACTTTCTGGTGTAAACACAGATAACGTAATGTTCTTTGCTTACACAAACATGGGATTCATTTCTGCAGTTGCTGCTCTTGTAACAATTGCCCGCTTGAACTCTGCTCAGCCAACAGCCGGACAGAACTACGAAATGGATGCTATCGCTTCCTGCTTCATCGGAGGTGCTTCAGCTTACGGTGGAACTGGTACAGTTTCAGGTGCTGTAATCGGTGCTATCTTCATGGGTGTATTGAACAATGGTATGTCAATCCTCGGTGTAGATATGAACTGGCAGCGTGCTGTTAAGGGTCTGGTACTTCTTGGTGCTGTAATCTTTGACGTTGTTTCAAAGAGAAAGAAAACAAGCAAATAAATTGCCTATTAAAAGTTTCATTTAAGTCCTTCTTGTAAACTTTACTGCCGAAGTGTAAGACACTTCGGCAGTTTTTTGTTATAATATAGTTATGAATAAGTCTGAATTATTTGTTGAATTATATAATCGCTATGGTGCTGTAAAACGCGCACGGGGATGCTTTTTATATACAGCAAAAAATATGCGCGTAACTGACATGTATCAGGAAGAAGGCCGTGCAATTCTTGGCTGGGAAGGTGGAAGTGCTTTCACACTGATGAAGAACACTATTTCCCGCGGACAGACAGGAAGTTTTATCTGTGAAGATAAGCCATCATTAAAACTTCAGAAGGCAGTAAGCGAGCTGTTTGCTTCAGACAGAACAGTATTATGTTTTTCATCTCAAAAAGCAGCTTTAGCTGCAGGTCTTTCAATTTATTCGGAAGGTACAAGTGTTTACCGGCCATGGAATATTCAAAACGAAAAAATCAATATTTCAGAAATACCAGCTCTTATTCTGAGTCCTCCCCTTCCCTGGGCAGAAACAGTTTATCTTTTGGCCTTGGATACCAAAAAACTCAATGAGAATCCTGATGCTTTACTTCTTGTTCGCGGTGCAATTAAACTTCCTTTTGCAATGGAAGTAGCTTATACCCGTGCAATCTACAATCTGATAAAGGCACTCCAGGAACGTGAAGAAAAAAACTGGTTCATTTATGATCCTGTTCTTACAAAATACTGGGAACGCAGAGGACCTTATCTTTTCCCTAAACTTCCAGAGGATGAATACCACAAGTTCGTACTTCACTGCCTGGATTGCGGAATATTGATAAGTCCAGAATATAATAATCCTTCCATAGTTCCTTTTGGAACAGACAAGGGTGTTTTTACAAAATTAAAAAACTCACCTTTTGAGTATTAACAGTCGAAAATTACAATAGAAAGGGATAATTATATGGATCCACATATTTTATTGTTTATTATCAAACTGATAACCGGCGGAATAGTTGCTTTTCTCGCTATTCTTTTGATGTCCAAAAAACGGACAGCAGCCTGGTCTTTCATGGTTTCTGGATTTCTTCTAAACTATGCAGCTTTAGTATACGAACTATTGATTGAACTTGGTGTACTTACTGCCACAAAATATAATTTATGGGGAATTCCTGTTTCTACTTTAATCTGTGCCGTACTACCGGCTCTTTGCTATATAATAGCATTTATTATTATGCTTGCTAAACGGAACTAAGAAAATGACAAATATTGATGAATACTGGAATAAATTTATAAAAGATACTGGTCGCAGTGAAGAAGACCGCTGTGCCGGAGACTTAAACTTTGAAGCAAAAGGTTTTGTTGGTGATGAACTGATTACTCTTGTCCTCACAGACAGAAAAACTGCTTTTTTTACAAGCTGGGCTACTTATGCAATTGATCAGGAACCGCTTCCTGTTTCCGGGGAATTATATGTAGTTTTAGACCGCGCAGATAATCCTCGCTGTGTAATTGAAACTCAGAGTGTAGAAATTGTTCCTTTCAATGAAGTTACCTGGGAAATGGCTCGTCTGGAAGGTGAAGACGAAGATCTTGGACAGTGGAAAGAAAGAAAACAGGAATATCTTGAAGATGAAGGTGCAGTTCTTGGTTTTGAATTCACACCTGATATTAAACTTGTTTTCCAGACTTTTAAGGTTGTGTATAAAGCCTAAAATTGACAATCCCTTATAAAGGAGTTCGAAGTGAAGAAATTAGCTATTATCTTTTTTTCAATATTTACTTTCTGCTTTACTCTTTCTGCTAAAGAAGATTTCTTCAGTTTTTCAGCAGGGCTTTCATCAGGAGTTCCAGTTTACGGAAGAAACTCTGTTGTTTCTACAGGCAGTGAAATAGAAAAAGGAAACAGAGTAATTCTTGGAAGTACAATAGCAGCAAATCTGAATGTCTTAAAGCAGATAAGTTTCTATCTTGGAAATGATATTCTCTGGGATATAACCTGGAATGCATCAGATAAATCAAGCAAACTTCATGTAAGTTTTCCTCTTGGAATAAAAATATATCCTGGAATCGGCGGATTAAATGCCGGACTTGCTTATACTCTTGGTTTTAGGGCAGATAATATTAAGGTACAAGAACTTGGTGATTATAACGCTATTACACCATGGGGAAACGGTTTTAAGTTTCAGGTTGAATACAATTTTGCGCATGAAGGAAAATCTAAATACTATCCGAGTATAGGCGGCTACTGGAATCTGATGCCGCGTGGCAATAATTCTTATGATAATCTGATTGTGCTGTATGTAGCAGCAAACTTCTAAATAAACATTGTACACAGGACAAAAAAAATGACCGCTCAAAGCGGTCATTTTTTTTATTAGCGGGCGTATTCCACGATTCGTGTCTCGCGGATCATTGTAAGCCTGATTCGTCCAGGATATCGCAGGTCAGATTCAATCTGCTTTGCAATATTTCTGGCAAGCTCTTTTACATCGCCATCTGCAATCTTTTCGTTATTAACAAGAATGCGGAGCTCACGGCCGGCCTGAATAGCGTAAGCTTTTTCAACACCGTTGAAGCTTTCTGCAATCTGCTCAAGATTCTCAAGACGCTTAACGTAATTATCAATTGTTTCGCGGCGTGCACCAGGACGTGCTGCAGAAATTGCATCTGCAATCTGAACAACAACAGCTTCAAGTGATTCTGTTGGAACGTCATTATGATGAGCTGCAATTGCATTAACAATAACAGGATTTTCACCCATCTTACGTGCCATTTCAGCACCAACTTCTGCGTGGTTCTGATCGCTGTCTGTTTCTGCTCCCTTACCAATATCATGAAGAATAGCAGCACGCTTGGCAACTTCGCGGTCTGCACCAATTTCTGCAGCAATCATGCTTGCAGCCATTGCAACTTCTTTAGAATGGTAAAGAACGTTCTGTCCGTAACTTGTACGGAAGTAAAGGCGTCCAAGAGCGCGGATTCCGTCGGTATTCATATTGTGGATACCAAGATCGAAAAGCGCACGTTCACCTTCTTCGTAAATCTTGTTCTGAATTTCGTGAGTAACCTTCTGAACAATTTCCTCGATTCTTGCCGGATGAATACGTCCGTCAGAAATAAGGCGTTCAAGAGATTCCTTTGCAATTTCCTTGCGAACCGGGTCAAAACAAGAGATTACAACAGCTTCTGGAGTATCATCAATAATGATATCTACACCAGTAAGAGTTTCGAGGGTACGGATGTTACGTCCTTCACGGCCGATAATACGTCCTTTCATCTCATCACTTGGTAATGATACTGTGGCTACTGTAATGTCACTGGTAGTTTCCGGCGCAATTCTCTGAATTGTGGTAACAAGAATGTCTTTTGCTTTCTTTTCTGCAGTAAGTTGAGCTTCCTGCTCGATTTTGTTGATAAGAGCCTGTGCATCATGACGAGCATCATTCTCAAGATTCTTGATAATCAAATCTTTTGCTTCCTGCTGAGAAAGTCCAGAGATTTTTTCAAGTTCCTGACGATAAAGCTCTTCCTGTTTAGAAAGTTCTTCTTCTCTTTTTACCATTGCAGCTTTCTTATCTGCAAGTTCTTTTTC
Organism: Treponema bryantii; assembly: GCF_036492245.1. NCBI lineage: Bacteria > Pseudomonadati > Spirochaetota > Spirochaetia > Treponematales > Treponemataceae > Treponema > Treponema bryantii. The sequence goes on from NZ_AP025286.1 coordinate 2,772,000, forward strand.
GTTTTTTTCAAATTCCGCTGCACGCTGATCAAGGAGTTCTTCTTTCTTGTTTACCCTTGCCTCGAAGCGCTGCACTTCGGCTCTGCGTTCACGGTTTTCCCGCTCCTGCTGATTTCGTTCACGAATGAGCTCATCTTTTGCATTTAACAAAATTTCTTTTTTCTGTGCTTCTGCTTCCCGAATAGCGTCCTGTTTAACGCGCTCGGCTTTCTGTTCAGAAGCTGTTAATTGAAATCTGGCATAAATCCAGCGAATAATCCATCCAAGAACAATTCCAGCAACAGGGAGAACTATGTACAACACGATGTTCATACTTCACTCCTATTGAAAATTTTTAGAATAGTTCAAACTTAATAATACTATAAGAAGAGTCAGATGTCAAATTGAAAATATAGAGACACCTGTATCGCCTACATGCTAAAATCTTTACCAAGATAAATCTCGCGGGCTACTTCGCTTTCGAGAATCTGCTGCTTTGAGCCCTGAGTCATGATAGTTCCCTGATTTATGATAATTGCACGGTCTGTAATTTCAAGAGTATCGCGGACATTATGGTCTGTAATGAGGATTCCAATGCCTCTTTTTGCAAGAAGGCGGATCATGCTCTTGATATCAGCTACGGCAATAGGGTCAATTCCAGCAAAAGGCTCGTCCAGGAGAAGGAATTTCGGCTCCATGGCAAGGGAACGGGCAATTTCTGTACGGCGACGTTCACCACCGGACAAGGTAAAGGCCTTCTGCTTGCGGATGCGGCCAATAGAAAACTCTTCGATAAGTGATTCAAGCCGCTGTTTCTTTTCTTCTTTTGTAAGGTCCTTACGGGTTTCGAGGATTGACCAGATATTTTCTTCTACTGTGAATTTTCTGAATACAGAAGGTTCCTGTGGAAGGTATGCAATTCCAAGACGGGCTCGTTTATACATAGGAAGTCCAGTTATTCGCTGATCATCAAGAAAAACCTCTCCCGCTGTAGGCTTATAAAAACCTACTACCATATAGAAAGTAGTTGTTTTTCCAGCACCGTTCGGACCGAGAAGTCCTAAAACCTCGCCCATCTGCATGGAAAATTCAACACCGCGGACAACTTTTTTGTGACCGAACTGTTTATAAAGACTGGTTACACGAAGAGTGTGGGTATCTGGAGTAATTATTTTTTCTTCAGCTGGAGTAATAATTGTTCCCTCTGTTTCGTTGTTTTCATTCTCCATCTTTTACCTCAGTTTTCTTCATTTCAAATTCTGTAGTCTGATTTTCTGTTTCAGGGTCTTTAGATTCCGGTTCAGACTCTGTTGTCTTAGGCTCTGGCTTTGATTCTTTAGTATCAGTTACCTTACCCTTTACATTTCCACCAAGAGTGATATCCTGAGTATCCATGTTTAAAGTGATATTCTGAGCTCTGAATACATCATCCTTCTGCTTTACCTGAGCATTTCCAGATAATTCAAGCAGCTGTGAATTTTTATAATAAACTGCATAAGAGCCTGAACAGACATTTTCTTTTTGGGTCAACTTTATTTGAATCTGAAGTACAGCAATTTCTGTATCCTGATTATATTCGATTATCTGAGCCTCTGCCCTTACATCATTATCTTTATCATCAAGTTTTACATTACCTTTGAGCAATGCAATTTTAGTGTTACGGTCATATTCAAGGGAATCACAGGTAAAATCCATGTGTGTTTCAAGATTTTTTCCCGAAATACTTCCAGTTGCTTTTATATAACGGTAATCATCTCCAGAAAGCTCTACATCTTCTGCCTGAATTTCCATTGTGTCAGTTTTGATGTAAGCATTTCCAGAAAGGGTTGTTGTTGTATTAGTATTTCCTGCCCTTCCCGTCATTCTGTTAGCAGAAAAGATGATTTTTTCAGCACACAAAGGCATCAGAAAAGAAAATAACAGAGAAAAAAAAGTCAGTTTATGTTTATTCAACTTTATTTGCATCATCAGAGGTCTCTATTGTACCGGTAATATTTCCTCGGAAAGAGAAAGTTTTACTAACTCCACTAGCAGAAAAACCACTTCCTCTCATTATTGTATCATCTTTTTCAATTTTTACCATATCGCTGCGGCCACTTGTGAGCTGTTCAGTTTTACCGTTCCATTTCAGCATATTAGCCTGAAAACGCATTTTTTCCGGCGCATTATACAGCTCTATATCATCATAAAGCTCATAGATTTTCTTTCCGGTATCAGCAAAAATAATACCGCAACTGCCTTCGGTCTCTGCCTTTCCTTCATCATCGTATGAAATAAAAGAAATATCTTTGCCGTAAGTTTCGTTGGTATTTTTGTATTGCTCAAGAGTTCCAGCCGTAACTTCCAGAGTAGGCTTCATATTTTCATAGCGAACTAGTTTTGTATCTTCAAATACAAATTCTGGAACCTTATCTTCAGCATTTACGGTCTCAGCATATTTGAGAGAACAGGAGAAGGATAAAACTGTAATCAGGAAAACACTAAAAATCCTGTTTGATTTTTTCAAGATCCTTACCCTTGTCTTTTTCACGAATCTCAACACGTCTGATCTTTCCGCTTATAGTCTTAGGCAGTTCATTTACGAATTCATAAATTCGAGGAATCTTATACATTGCAGTGTTTTCTTTTGCAAAGGTAGAGATTTCAACTTCCATTTCCTTCTTGTCTTTGTCTGCATAAGCAGGAACAAGAACAATAGTAGCTTTTACAATCTGACCACGTTTTGCATCTTCAACACCAGTAACGGCACATTCCATAACAGCAGGATGCTTCTGGAGAACTGACTCAACCTCGAACGGACTGATTCGGTAGCCTGACGATTTAATAATATCATCCTTTCGGCCGACAAACCAGATATAACCGTCATCATCGCGATAAACATTATCACCAGTATGATAGAAACCACCGTCAAAAGCTTCAGCGGTAAGAGAAATATCCTTGTGATAACCGGTAAGGAGTCCATAAGGGTGGCCCTGATCTACATGAATACAAAGTTCACCTACTTCTCCATTTGGAACAGGCTTATCGTTTGGATTTAAGATTTCTACATCATAAGCAGGAGAAGGACGTCCCATAGAACCAGGTTTTACAGGAGAATCCATAAAGTTTCCACAGATAACTGCTGATTCAGACTGACCATAACCTTCGTAGATACGCTTTCCAGTCTGTTCAAGCCACTTATCGTAAACTTCACCATTCAAAGCTTCACCGGCTGTACTGAAACGCTGACACTTGCTGAGATCGTATTTAGAAAGATCCTGACGAACAAGGAAGCGGTAAACAGTTGGAGGTGCACAGAAAGTTGTAAGTCCATACTTTGAAATCAAAGTAAGCATCTTATCCGGCTTGAGCATGTTCATATCATAAACAAACTGTGCAGTACCGCAGATCCACTGACCGTAGATTTTACCCCAGCTTGCTTTAGCCCAGCCGGTTTCTGCAATTGTAAGATGAAGACCATCGTCTACAACACAGTGCCAGTATTTTGCAGTAATAATATGTCCAATAGGATATGTAAAGTCATGGAGAACCATTTTTGGATAACCCGAAGTACCAGATGTAAAGTACATAAGCATAGGGTCATTGTTATGAGTTGCAGCTTCGCCTACAGGACGAGGGAATTCTGGATCGATTTTTTCATATTCTTCGTGGAAATTTACCCAGCCTTCGCGACTTGGTCCAACTGTTACAAGATACTGAACAGAAGGTGATTTTTCCATTGCCTTTTCGATTTCTTCCTGAACATGTGGATTATCATATGAAATAATCATTTTAACATCAGCAGCATTAGTGCGGTATTCAATATCAGTTTTCAAAAGCTGATCTGAAGCTGCAATTGCAACAGCACCAATTCTGTGAAGAGCTGGAAGAAGGAACCACCATTCATAACGACGGCGGAGCATAAGCATTACCATATCACCCTTTTTAATTCCTTTGAGGGTGAGCCAGTATGCAGCTCTTTTTGATTCACGGGAAATATCAGCAAAAGTAAAAACCTTTGCTTCATCTGAATTATCATCTATCCATACAAGAGCTCTTTTTTCAGGAGTCTCACGTGCATAGCGGTCTACAATATCATATGCAAAATTAAAATCTTCTGGAGCTGTAAGACGGCAGTTTGCCTTAAGGTCTTCATAGGAAGTATATTCGCGATAATCTTTAATATATTCATGGGCAAGATTCATTGTGCCACCTCTAAAAAAAACTATCCCCTATTATGACAGTTATGATATTTTTGTCAATGACTGTAGTTTATTAAAGAACAGAAAACGCATAACAGTTCCTATCCTTTAATAATATCTTGAAATTTGATAATATTTGTACAATTTTATGAGTGAACTCTGTTATAATTGTTTTAAACCAAAATCAGCATGTCTCTGTTCTTTCACAAAAGAAATTGATCCCGGCATTAAATTTGTTTTATTGATGCATCAAAAAGAAGCAAAAAGACAGCGCACTGGTACAGGCCACATTGCAAAGATTTCTCTAAAGGATTCTGAAATTCTTGTAGGTTTTGAATTTGAACATAATAAAAGACTTCAGGAGCTTCTTTCAGATCCTCAGTATTTTCCAGTTATGATGTATCCGGGAGAAGAAGCCTGGACTGCAAAAAAAGAAGGCTTTGGAGATGTATTAAAAGGAAAAAAGCTTCTTGTTCTGATTCTTGATTCTACCTGGTTTTGTGCGCGTAAGCTGATTGAACATAATCCTTTTTTACTGAAACTTCCACGACTTTCGTTTTATGGAGATTACCGTTCTATCTTTACATTCAAGCATGAACCGCGCCCAGAATATATTTCTACTATAGAAAGCTGTTATTATCTGATTAAGGAAATGCAGGTGAACGGACTTTGTCCGGCAGATGTTGATCCAGAACCTATGATGAATGCATTTAAACAGATGATTAAGTTTCAGCTGCAGGCAGAAAATGAACGTATTCTTGGAATAAGGCCGAACAGTCACAGCTATGATGCAAAGTATAATAAGCTGAGGGAAATTCCGACCTTTGACTAATTATACGGTTTTGTTCCCGTTGGCACATACTCGCCATTAACTGCACCAAGCATTGCCTTTAATGAATAATCGCAACGCCAGCTGTAGCCAAGGAGAATTGAATCTGCCCACTGAAGTTTTTCTGTAAGTGTCGGAGTCATATTACAGAGAATTACAACTTTCTTACCCGACCCCTTAAAATATTCAGCAATCTTCACATGATTTTCGCTTGAAACACTGATGATTACAGTGTCATATCCAGGTGCAACAGACGGAAGGTTATCAAGAACCCACTGAGTTTCGTTAGGACCAGTTTCGTATGTGTAATGGAATTCTCCTGCATCTGGCCAGCGCTGTTTTCCGGCTTTGAAGAAACTTGTAAGAGACCCCATCAAAAGAACGCGGCCAGCTTTATCTGCAGTAAGAGGAAGACTTCCCTGCTTTTCTACAGTAACAGAACGACATGCCTGTTCAAGGAAGAATTTTTCTCCTTCACGGTCAGGAATATGAGAATCAATTGTATTTGGATCTGGATAAAGAGGTGCCGCATTACCAGACTTAAAATAATCAAGTTTTGCCTTGATTACACGACAGGCAGCATCTTTTACACGCTCGCGGAAATTCTTATCCAGAGTCATCAGCTCAAGATTCTTATACCAGAGCGCTTCATTAAGTTTTGCAGTTGTTGATGAAAGAATGATATCGTTACCTGCTTCCAGTGCCATCTTAAAGGCATTAGACATAGTTCCCGCATAAACGGTTGCACCAACCATCATCATATCATCAGTGATAATAAGACCTTCATAACCAAGCTGATTTCTCAAAAGGTCTGTAAGGAAATAATGAGAAAGCGAAGCTGGTGCACCTGAAGTTTCAATAAGCGGGAAGCTCAAGTGACCAGACATAACTGCAGGCACCTTTTCTTTTATGAGATAAAGATATGGTGTAAGTTCGCGGCTTTTAAAAGTATTAAAATCAATATTGATTACAGGAAGTTTTCCGTGAGAGTCCAGACTTGTGTCGCCATGTCCAGGGAAATGTTTTGCTGTTGAAAGAACTCCGGCTGCTTCTGAACCTGAAACAAAAGCGGCTCCAAGAATTCCGGTTTTATCAGGATCATCACCAAAAGAACGTGTACCTATAATTGAAGAATCATGATCTGTGAAAAGGTCTACAGTTGGCGCAAAGTTCATATTGATACCGAGTGTTTTAATCTCCCGGCTTATATAATAGGCAGATTTCCAGGAATCAACGGGATAACCACCAGCACCAATTGCCATATTACCCGGAGTGATAGAAGTATCGCCCTTTACATGGCGAATCCAGCCACCTTCCTGATCAGTTGCTACAAATAATGGAATCTGAAAACGTCCTTCTGCTGCTTCATGCTGTAAACTGGAAACTGATTTTGCAACAAGATAAATATCATCTGTGTTCCAGCCAAAAACTTTAACACTGCCAAGGCCTCGTTCTACCCACTGATATAAAAGCTCAGGAGGTTCTGCACCTGCCCAGCCAAACATAAAGGTTTGAGAAAGGAGTTCTGCATCAGTCATTTCATCAGTAATCTGACGCGCTAACTGATCATTTGGCATTTGAGTCCAGAAATTTACAGAATTCCTTTCATTCTGAGACCAGAGAAAATTACAGCCGGCAGCGGCAAGAAGTACAGCAAGAAGTAGACGTCGTTTAAGCATTTCTGATTCTTTCGCTGGCTACATGAGCAGCGATTGCTCCATCTGAAACTGCTGTAACTACCTGACGGAACGGTTTGCTGCGTACATCTCCGGCAGCAAAAAGACCTGGTACAGAAGTTTCCATATTTTCATCAGTAATAATATATCCGGCAGGATCCTTTGGAAGCATGTCTACAAGCTCTGTCTGAGGAAGCATTCCGGTAAAGATAAATACTGCATCTGTTGTAAGCTCTGTCTGTTCTCCTGTTTTTACATTTTCTACAATAACAGACTGAACACGTCCTTCGCCCTTAATTTCTTTTACAACTGAATCGTAAACAGGCTTTACTCCGGCATTAAGCATTTTGTCGATAACAGCCTGCTGAGCACGGAACTTATCGCGGCGATGGATAATTGAAACATCGCTTGAAAGAGTTGAAAGATAGATTGCTTCACTGCAGGCAGAATCTCCTCCTCCTACAACAACAATCTTTTTATTTCTGAAGAATGGACCATCACATGTAGCACAGTAAGATACACCACGACCAGAAAGTTCTTTCTCGCCTGGTACTTCAAGATTTCTGTGAATAGCACCGGTAGCAATACAAAGACAGGTTGCTTCATAAGCAGCCTTCTTAGTTTTAATCATAAAATTGCCGCCAGTTTTATCTATAGAAATAACCTGTGCCTGAACAACCTTTGCACCAAAAGCTTCTGCCTGTTTCTGCATAGTCATCATATAAGTAGCGCCATCAACAGCAGGAAATACTCCCGGATAATTTTCCAGTTCAGATATCTGGAGAACCTGTCCACCAGCGCCTGCAACATCAAGCACAAGAACAGAAAGTCCGCCTCTAGCAGCATACTGTGCAGAAGCAAGTCCCGCACAACCAGCACCAATAATTACATAATCGAATTTTTCGCAGTCTATATTTTCCATAGATACCTCAATTGTAACAAAATTTATGCTATTACTCTAGCATATTGCGGCCAGCAGTTTGGAGTATATAATCTCTATACAGGAGTGTCAATAGATTGTGTACAATCTAATTTATATTATTCAGATAAAAATCTCTTTTTATTTCAAGAAATTCCTGTAAACGTTCCAGCAGAGTAAACAGATTTGCACGGTCTTCAAACTCTGCCCTATGTACTGGAAGTGGCACAGTTTTCATTTTGTTTCGGATTTCTTCAAGTTCTGTGAGCAAAGCTTGAACATCATTATCCTTGTGATATTCAACAGAAACCTTTTCCAGAAAATCAGCAACCATCTGAGCTGTTCCCGGAACAGTTTTTATATGACGCACACATTTAAACATTTCATATAGAACTTTTGTCTGATTTTCGCGCATTAAAAGATAACGGGTATCAAAAGTATCACGACTTGTAAACTGATTATTGAAGTTTTCTTCTGCCTGTTTTTTGGCAATAAAAAGATTTTGATTTAAGGAATCAAAACAGGTTCCGTCATAATCTGCAAAAGAAGGATTGAGAATGCGCAGTGACATACGGTGTAATACAAGCTTTATTTTTTCATCAGTCTGATTTTTCAGTTCTTCGATATAATCTGTTTTTTTATGTAAAAAGATATTTACAAGTATGCCAAAACCAACTCCGACAACAAACAGAAGTACTTCATTTAGGATTTCTGACGGACCAGTTTTTCCCAGACTTAAGAGATGTGAAATCAAAACTGAATCCATTGCCATGGAAGAAATCCAGCCGCGCCACTGACAGATTAAAATAAAAACAGCAAGGTAAATAAAGAAAACAGGAACAGTAAAACCACAGAAATTAAACAGCAAGCCGGAAATAACAAGTGCAACGGCAAAAGCCAGAAAACGAGAAAAAGCAGTTTTTAAGGTTTCCTTTTTTGTAGGTTGTACAGAGAGGATTGCAACAATTCCTGCCGATACAGCAAACTCCAGTTTTAATAAACGGGCTATAAGAATTGCCATAACTGCTGCAAATGTAATTTTCAAAGTGTTCAAGAAAATCTGCTTCATTCTATCTACCAGTTTATTATTCCATTGCTTTACTTATAGCTTGCAGAAGTTCTGACTTCATATCATGTCCATATTCCCAATACATAATTCCTGCAAGATGATTTTCTTTAACATAGGCTGCAGCGGCTTTCATAAACTTTTCAGATGGATAATTTACAAAAATCTTTTCTTTTGAATTATATCTGTAAGACTGTTTTGATATTTCGTCAAAATAATCTTCAAAGCCGACGCTAAATTTTGTTTCCAATTCTGTGTAATCAAAATTACCAAGAAATACACCCTTTTTCTGGAATAAACCGTGTGTTCCGTTATCAACAATACCACTCCAGGCAAAACCATAGGTTGGAACACCAAGGACTATTTTTTCTGCAGGAATTCCTTTTTTAATGTAAAGCTTAAAACAGGTATCTGAACTCCAGCCTACTGGATCATAAGGATTGGTATACAGACTTGCATTAAAGCCTGTTGTATCAGTCCAATCTCCATAATAGTCATAACACATAAGATTTATATAATCACAAATCCTGCTTACTGCTTTTACATCATTTTTTTCTATAAACCACATATTAGATGGAATTGCTGTAGTTAAAATAAATTGTTTGCCGGTTAATTTTTCTTCACCATCTAAAGTTTTTTTCAGATCTTCAAGAAGGTAAACATAATTCTCTTTGTCCTTTGGACTGGATTTTATTGGCTGTCCCCAGTCTGGACCAACAGGAAACTCCCAGTCTATATCTACACCATTTAAATCCATTTCTTTAATGAGTTTTAATGTACTTTGAACAAAAACGCTGCGTTTCTTCTCATTACTTGCCGCATCAGAAAAACCTTCTGCACCCCATCCGCCTATTGAAATGTTAATTCGTAAATCAGGATATATCTCATGGAGTTTTGAAATCTGCTTTTTTATATATTCTTTATTCTCTAACTGAACCTGTCCTTTTCTATCTATATACGCAAAAGAAATATTCAGATCCGTAAGCAAGTTGCCTTTTATATCTTCTGCTTTCCAATATTGTCCATTATCCAATTCCCATGTACTTCGAATGTACGCCAGTTTTACTTTTTTCATCGACTTTGCCTCTGCATTAAACAGACATAAAATAAGAACTAAAATACCAATTATCTTTTTCATTATATAAATTATAACACAGATTCATTGCTTTGTGAAAACTAACAAATTGGAAACTGCTATGTTGTTATTGTAAATTTTATTGTGTAGAATAAAAACATAGGAGGATTGAAAATGCCATTAGTAAAAGTTGAATTAAGAAAAGGAAAGAGCGCAGAGTTTAAGAAGACTGTCCTCGAAAGCATTCACACAGGTCTCATCAGTTCACTTGGAATTGAAGACTGGGACAGATTCCAGAGAATCATCGAAATTGAACCTGAAGATTTTGAAACAGCTCCAGGTAAAACTGATAATTTTATGATTATCGAACTGACAATTTTCCCGGGTCGTACAAAAGAACAGAAAAAGAATGCTATTGAAATGATTACAGCAAATCTGAATAAAAATCTTAATATAGAACCAACTGATATTTTTATTATTATGAATGAACCTCCTCTTGAAAACTGGGGTATGGGAGGCAGACAGAAATGTTAGAACTCAAATTAAAATTGCGTTAGCGCGAGGACGATGATCGTTCGCAAAAGGCAGACATAGCGGCCTCACACGAAACGAAGTTCGTGTGAGGAAACGCCCTAAAAATTATTCACTAATTCACGACACAACATCACAAGATTATAACGGATACCTTTACGACTATTCCATGAACGGGTATCCCAATCATCATGAGAAACGTCATCGCCACCATAAATGATGGCTGCATAATCAAACTTGCGGAACTGTGCAATGGCAATACAACCAGCCTGCTCCATCTCAACGATTTTTGCACCTTCTGCTTTACGCTGTTCTACGAGAGCTTTTGTTTCACGGAACATAGCATCAGTAGTCCAGGTAATTCCAGTAAGATATGAAATCTTATGTTCATCAAGATAATCTGTTACTTTTTTTGTAACAGCCTTATCTGTATAGATATATCGGGACGGCTCAATATAGTGATATGAAAAACCTTCATCGCGGATTGCACCTTCTACAACAAGCAGTTCTCCAACTTTGATTGACTTATCAAGTACACCACCACCGCCGCAGAACATAACTTTTGTAAGACCGCAGGCAGCGAAGACTTCGAGATTTCCTGCACAGGCAGGACAGCCAACATAACCGAGTGTAATCAGAATTTCTGGGGCATCGGTGAAACGGTAAATATCAACCGGATTTTCACCACCAAACTGACGCTCAATTTCAATAAGTCCGTCCTTTTTTAAAGACTCCATGACCTCTGGAAAGAAAGTAATAATCAGTTTGTCCGTCTTAAACTTCTCAAGATTCCATTTGAATGGATTAACAACTGCATCCTGGTCTGAATCAAATTCCAGTACCGGATATTCACTAGCTCGTACCATGGCAAACCTCCTGTGCACATTTTAATTTCTGAAAACCTACCACACATTTGGTTGTGTTGCAAGATAAATTCACTTTTAATAAACTTCAACTTCCGTTAAAATAGTTACCATGAATCAGATACAACAAGAAATTGCAAAAGCACTAATTCAACTTTCAGAAAAAAACTTGATAACAGAAGCAACTGTTGCTAAAAAAATACGAGAAAACCTGAAATTTAATGGAAAGCAAAAAGCTGGTTTATGCTTTCAGGATATTGAAGAAGCCGCTTTTAATATAGAAGAAACAAACAATCTGCATTATTCAGTTCACCTCAATTCTGCAAATGATCTTCTCCTCAAACAATCAGAAAAAGCGGAAGGTCTTAATGCGGATGCAAGAAAACGCCGCCTTGCCAGTGAAAAGTCAATGAGTGTTCTTACAAACGGCGATGTAAAATCTGCACTTTCAGGTAAAGCAGAAGGATCAAAGCCCTACAAAAAACGTACCGAAAAAAAGCATATGAATGTAAACAAAAATTACGACGACTGGGAATAAATCGAAAACCATTTTTAGAAAAAGGAGATTAAAATGAATAAGATTACAGCAGAAGAATTAAACGAAAACCCATTCAAACTGATTGATAAAGACTGGATGCTTATTACAGCAGAAAAGGAAGGCCGCACAAATATGATGACTGCTTCATGGGGCGGACTTGGTATTCTCTGGGGAAAGAAGGTTGCAACAATTTATATCCGTCGTTCACGCTTTACAAAAGGATTTGTTGATGATGGTGACAGTTTTTCACTTTGCGTTCTCGGCGAGGAATATAGAAAGCAGCTTTCATACTGTGGAACAGCCAGCGGCCGTAATGAAGATAAGATTGCTGCAAGTGGTCTTACAGTTGAACACTCAGATTTTGAATCAGATGGAAATAATTTTTCAGTTCCATATTTTGCAGAATCCCGACTTGTCCTGGTTTGCAAAAAACTCTATGCACAGGAAATGAAACCGGAATGCTTTACAAAATATGGAAAAGATATTCCATCAAAAATGTACGCTGACGATGACTGGCACACAATTTATGTTGCAGAAATCGAACAGGTACTTGTGAAATAATAAAACCCTGGATTAGAACTTAACAACCTTAGGCGCACCACCGAAACTGTAAATTGTTGCTACAGCGTTCTTGAAATAAAGAACTTCGGTGTTGTCGTCATCTGCTGAGTACATATTCTTCAAATCAGGATAGTGCTCAAGCATATCAACCTTAGCCTCGCGGCGGTCATCACGAACAAGCTCGCCTGCGAGACGAAGCCACTGTCCAGTTGAACCTTCAAAGCAGCAGATTTCTACCTTTGGATTTTTCTGAATCTGCTTTGAAACATCCTTGCTCTTTCCTGTCTGAATGTAGAGCTTGTTGTCAAAAATATTTACAGTTCCAAACGGTCTGTTTCTAGGCTGTCCGTCCTCAACAGTTGCAAGATAGTAAGTTCCGCACTTTTTGATAAAATCGTATACGTCTTTCATTTTTCACCTCTACCTTATTATACCACATTTATAAATTTATTAGTAATATGGAAAAACTATAAGGGCGTTCCCGCACCTAAACCGCCGTATAAACTTCAATATGATTTCCTTCTGAATCAACAAACTCAGCAACCCAATTTTTACCAATCTGTGTTAACGGAAAACAAAGTTCTTTGCCAAGAAGTTTTTTCTTCATATTCTCAAGAGAATCAAAATGAATACTCGGAAGACAATTACTACCGAACGTATGTTTTTCTTTCACTTCGTTATAAGCAAACAGATTAAACCTGAAACCATCTATTTCGAAACGACTTCCTATATTGCCTTTTTCGGTAACCTTCTGTGCAAAGAAATCTTCATAAAACTGAACAGCACGATCCATATCATCAACACAAATATATAGAGAATCTACACAACAACTCATTTTTACCTGCCTTTTTAATTGGATGACGAATTACTGTTTTACATTTTTCAGGTGCTGTCTTTCTCGGGTCGCTCAAATAGATTTCATGATGATATCGGTTCTCAGAAAAATCCAGATCGTAACCATTTGCCTTCGCAAAATCATCCATTAATTTTACCGAAGCAGGCTCGTCATCATACGAGCCGATATGCATAATCTGAACACATTCGCCTTCTTCAAAACTAAACAGCTCTGCTCGCGAAACATCCAACCCCTTCTTGTGCACAACACTTTTCTTCGCCCATTCAAAATCAGCTTCAGTTACAAAGTCCGGCAGCCTTATCAACGAAATCCACTGAAACTCATCCTTGCTTGAATAATCAATTCCAGGCATTCGCAAGCCATTTTTATCCTGCCACCAGAAACCTTCGAGCGGCGGCACAACATAATCAAAATAGCCTTCAATTCTATGGTCACCCATTTTGCTCATTTTTATTGTGTATGAAATTGCGTAAAGAAGCTCCAATGCACTTTTATATTCTCCACCTTCTTCATTCGGATTTCCCTTACCACGAACCGCCACAAACTGCATCTTTGGAATTTCAACAATCTGTGGTTTTGCCTTTGGAAGATAAAATTCTTTGTATTCTTTTTTGTAATCAAATGCCATCTTAACCTCCTGATTTCAACATCAATTATACAACACAAAATATGACATCAGCATGTCATATTTTTCTCTTATTAACAGATTTTGTTTTCCCTATTATACTTGAACATTATGAAGAAATTATTCAATGATGGCTGGCAGTTTGCCGAACTTGCTTTAGATGAAGCTTCAATGTATAAGGATGGAAAACCTGTTCTCTTTACTCCGGACCAGTTTTATGATTCAGCTGCTACGCAAAGTTTTATACCGGTGCGCGTGCCTCACGACTGGCAGATTCATCATGTAAATGAACTGTATAAAAACAGCGTAGGCTTCTATAAAAAGAGTTTTTCACTTACTGCAAAAGAAATAAATGGCCGTCATTGCGCAATCCGTTTTGAGGCTGTTTATATGAACAGCGCTGTATGGGTAAACGGAAAAAAGGCCGGTGAATGGAAGTACGGCTACTCTACTTTTGAGTTTGATATTTCTTCATTAGTTCATGAAGGCGAAAATGAAGTTCTCGTGATTGCAGTTTACCAGAACTGTAACACACGCTGGTATTCCGGTGCTGGAATTATCCGTGACGTTTATTTTATAAATACAGATCGAGTTTATCTTCCGACAGACGGAGTTTATTTCACTGCAATTCCGGCCGATTCAGCAAATCTTGATGGCGAATGGAATATCAAAATCTCAGTTGAAGTTTCAGGTGCAATCAGCGGACATAAAATAGAAAATATTATTTCTACTCCAGATGGAACTGTTTATGCAAAAACTGAATTCCCGTTGTCGCCAGTACCTGTTCGTGAAGAAGAATCTGACTGTCTGCATCAGAATGTGCCTTCTCTTGCAACCACTTCAATTTCCCGAGCACAGGAAGAACTCGTTGTTGAACAGCCTGTTCTCTGGGAACTCGAAGCACCTTTCTTTTACACACTGACTACAAAACTTATGGATAAAAACAATGTTGTAATTGATGAGATTCAGCAGCATTGTGGTTTTAAATTTGCAGAATTCACAGCAGACAAAGGCTTTTTCTTAAATGGCCGACATCAGAAAATTTACGGTGCCTGTCAGCATCATGATCAGGGCGCACTTGGAGCTGCTTTTCATATTGATGCACTCCGTCGTCAGTTCAGAAAACTCAAGGAAATGGGTGTAAACTCTGTGCGCTGTTCTCATAATCCGCCGCCATCTGCCTGGATGGACCTATGTGACGAAATGGGACTTCTTGTTGATGATGAGATTTTTGATATGTGGGAAAAACCGAAGACCACTTTTGATTTCGGAAACTATTTCAACGAATGGTGTAAACGCGATGTTACAAACTGGGTACGCCGCGACCGTAATCACCCGAGCCTTATCATGTGGTCAGTTGGAAATGAGATTTATGATACTCACATGGGCAACGGTTTTGAAATCACAAAGCGACTCTACGCCTGTGTTCAGAAAAATGACCCGAACAAAAATGCCCAGATTACAATTGCTTCAAATTATATGATGACAGAAGGCGCACAGAATTGTGCTGGTGAAATCGATACAGTCGGTTACAACTATCTTGAGCGCCTCTACAACGAACATCATCAGAAAAATCCTGACTGGAAGATTTATGGAAGTGAAACTGGCTCAACTGTACAGAGCCGTGGAATCTATCACTTCCCTGATTCGCTTAAGCTCGTTACCTTCAGCGACGGCCAGTGTTCAACTCTTGGAAACTGTACAACTCCATGGGGCTGCGCAAACACACAGACTGTAATTGCAAATGACCGCGACTGTCCGTTCAGCGCAGGCCAGTATATCTGGACAGGCTGGGACTACATTGGTGAACCTACTCCGTATCACACAAAATCTTCTTTCTTCGGTCAGATTGATACCGCAGGCTTCCCTAAAGACACCTTCTATCTTTTCAAATCTGAATGGGCCGGCAACAATACAAAACCTTTCGTTCATCTTCTCCCTTACTGGGACTGGAATGAAGGTCAGATGATTGATGTAAAAGCCTACACAAACGGTGAAAGCGTTGAACTTTTCTTTAACGGAACCTCACTCGGCCGCCAGAACATAAATCACAAAGACGGTGCAGAACCGTTTGGTCACTGGATTGTAGAATATCACAAAGGCGAAATCAAAGCTGTTGCTTATGATAAAGATGGAAACGCAATTGCAGAAGATGTAAAAAAATCTTTTGGAGATCCCGCTAAAATCATTTTGAATCCGGAAACAGAAGATGAAAGCGGAAAATCTGGATCCCTCCACTTTATTCAGATTATGCTCGCAGACAAGGACGGCACACTTGTAGAAAACGCACGTAACTACATTACGTTCAACGTCGCAGGAGATGCAGAACTTGTTGGCATGGATAATGGTGACTCAACAGATTATGAGGAATACGTTAGTGCAACCGGCCGAAGCCAGACAAGAAGACTTTTTGCAAACAGACTGATTGCAATTGTCCGCTCAAAAAACAACAACTCAAGTTTTGTAATCACAGCAGCCAGCACTGGACTTCAGAATGTTTCCCTCAAGTTTGACGGCAAAGAATGGAAGGAAGCTGCACCATATTTTGCAATCCGCCCGGAAAAGGATTTTATCCCGACCCGAAAAATTGAACTGATTGCAGACGGCTCAGCAAAACTCGATGCCACACACCGCGAAGTTCACGTAACTGCAAAAGTTCTCCCGGAAAATGCAAGCATCAAAGAAATAAAATGGAATCCGGTACTCAAGGAATGCGTTGCGAGTGATAATATTGAGGTGTGTGATGGCCTCATCCGTGCTGCCGGCGACGGTGAATGTATTCTCCGCTGTACCGCCCGCAATAACACAGAGTATGACGAAGTAATCAGCGACCTGCCGTTCATCGTAAGCGGCATCGGAACTCAGAAGCGAAATCCTTACACACTCATAGAAGCCTGTCGCTTCGATAAGTATGACGACACAAACAACAAATCAAAACCGGAAATGTCTCTCGAAAGCGGAATCTCAAACCGTAAGTGCGGCGCAACCTGGGTTAGTTTTGATAAGGTTGATTTTGGTGCAGATGGCGCCGACACTATTCATCTTCCTATTTTCAGTTTCTCAACAGAGTTCCCTATTGAAATCTGGGATGGCACCGGCACAAATCCCGACACCTCAAAACTCCTCGGCCGCTTCACCTACAAACACGAATCGATCTACAACACATATTCAGAAAATGTGTTTACACTGGATCGCCGACTGTTCGGAGTTCACACAATCACAATTGCCTTTGACTATGATCTCTATCTGCATGGCTTTTATTTTGAAAAGTCACAAAAGGCTTTTGCAAAACTGGCAGCCCTCGATGCAGACTTAATCGCCGGTGACTCATTCACAAAGACCGATATCGCAGTAGAGAAAATCGGAAACAACGTAAATCTTGATTTTGCGAATATGGATTTTGGAGACAAATCAGCCACCTCAATCACAATCTGCGGAAAGTCAAACACCGAGAACAATACAATCAACATCAAGTTCTTTAGCGCAGACGGTACAACATCAACTCAGGTAATCGAGTTTACACATACAGATGATTATGAGGAAAAGACGTTTGAAATTGCACCAGTAACAGGCTCACAGAAAATCAGTTTTGTTTTCCTCCCTGGCAGCAACTTCGACTTCAAGTGGTTCAGATTTAGATAAGATAAACAATTACGCCTAAGATCACCAGCAGCACGACATTATACGCAGTAAATACTGCAAAGTAATTGTCGTGCTGTTCTGCTGTATACAGCTTAAACGAAATCACACTCGCCATAGATGCAATCAGAGTTCCAAGGCCACCTACGTTTACAGCGAGCAGCAGCATCGCACCATTCTGTGTAAAGCCACTCAAAAGCAGAGCAGCAGGAACATTACTTATAACCTGACTAGCTGCAATTCCCGTAATATAAGTCTTAAGCGGAGATGACAAAAGCGACTGAATAAAATTAGAAAACGCCGGCACCGTAGAAATAGTCTTAGTAAAAATAAAGAAGCCCGCAAAAGTCAAAAGCAGACTGTAATCAACCTTCTTGAAAAGTCTCCAGTTGCAAACCGCCATCACAACAACCGTAATGCCCAGCATAATCAGATAATTCACAACATGGAAAACTGTCAAAAGACAAAGGATAAAATCTGTAAAATAAAAGAAAGTGCGGAAATCAACCTTAAGACTTGCCCTCTGAGTCTGCAGTGCGTTACCAGATAATTCATGAGGCTCTTCAAATCCTCCATGCGCAGCAACCTTCCTGCGAGTCAAAAAGATAATAATCACAGCAAGAATAAAAAGCGACGGTACCGCAATCTTTGCTGTCAAAGCAAAAAACTCTAGCGCTGAAAATCCGTAATACGAAAACAGAAAAAGATTCTGAGGATTTCCCATCGGAGTAATGCACGAACCAAGATTTGCCGCCAGAGTTTCCAGCACAATCAGATGCAGCGACGAAAGATTTATGCGCTTAAAAATCAACAGTGAAATCGGCACAAAGGTCAAAAGTGCAACATCGTTTGTTACAAACATCGAACTGAAAAATACAAGATAAGTCAAAAGAAAATAAAGAGAGCGACGGGTCTTACAAAGACGCAAAAGTCTTGCTGCAATCACATCCAGAAAGTTCTGACTCTGGAACGCCTTAATTACAATCATCAAAGAAAAAAGAATCGCAATCGTTCGAAAATCAATAGCCTGATAGCAGACAATAGGCGCCGGCCGAATTACACAAACAGAAATCACCGCCAGCAGCAGAGCCGCAAAAAGCACAGGCTCCTTCTTTATAAAATTAACAAAAATTCCAACTGCTTTTTTCATAGTATTAAGAGAATATCACAAACGCATTTTACGAGCAACGGATGTTTTTTTTCATTTGCCGAAACCTTTCTCTTGTTAGTATATTTTATATATAGAGACAAAATTTTTGAGTAACAATTATGAGCGACGAAATTCTTGAAGAAACGATAATTGATGAGGCGACAGCGCTTCCGCCGTCATTGATGAATAACATGGCTGTTTCTGGCGATTTTTATAAGATGGCCTTCCAGTTTCAGCAGATTATGATGATTTATGAAAGCGCAATTAAACAGATTGAAACAAAACTCGACATTCTTAATAAGGAAAGCAGCGTAAACAGAACACGTAACCCTATCAGCACAGTAAAAAGCCGCTTGAAAAGTCCGGAAAGCATTGCAAAAAAACTTGAAAAAAAGGGCTTCGACATCAGTTTTGATTCCATGATGAAAAATCTCAACGATATTGCTGGAGTTCGTGTTATCTGTCCTTATATTTCCGACATTTACACAGTGCGAGACATGCTTCTCAAGCAGCCAGACCTTAAGCTTATCGTACAGAACGATTATATCGAAAATCCAAAAGAATCCGGTTACCGAAGCCTTCACCTTGTAATGGAGATTCCCGTTTACCTTTCAAAGACAGAACATAATGTCCGTGTAGAAATTCAACTGCGTACAATCGCGATGGACTTTTGGGCAAGCCTTGAACATCAGCTGCGATACAAAAACAGTGCAAAGGTGCCGGACAGCGTAAGACGAGAGCTTTTTCGCGTAGCTGAAACAATTGCAATGACCGACCGCGAAAT
The DNA here is from genome assembly GCF_036492245.1 of Treponema bryantii. Classification (NCBI taxonomy): domain Bacteria; kingdom Pseudomonadati; phylum Spirochaetota; class Spirochaetia; order Treponematales; family Treponemataceae; genus Treponema; species Treponema bryantii. The sequence goes on from NZ_AP025286.1 coordinate 2,791,272, forward strand.
GGAAGAAATCGCAATTGAGCTGCAGGCGCTGGATTAAAAAAATAACGGTTCCCTTCAAACTGAGAACCGTTTTCGATAAAACTCCTTATTTATCTTTGCTTAAATGCCAAGCTGTTCACCTTTTTGATAGCCGGCATCGGTAAGGATGATTATCTGGTTATTTCCTGCATATGTATAATCTGTTCCTTCAATAAATCCATATGCAATAAATTCATCAATATCATCTTGAGTAACAGGCATTAATGCCTGACCTTTATAACAAACGAATGCAACATAAGGTTCAGGACTTTGATATGTAACTGTCACTGTAGCAAGAAATTTTGCAAACCCTGCATCAGTAAATGTCAATGTTGTACCACTTAATGTATAATCAGTATCTGATACTAATCCGCATGCAACAATAAATGCATCAATATCAGCTTTCGTGCCATCTTCACCAAATGATATTCCAGCATATACAATTTTGTAGGAATCATCATCAGCATCTTTCTTACAACTTGCAAATAAACCAACAAGAGCCAAAGCCAGAAGAATACTCAAAAATTTTCTAATAATGCTTGTATTTCTCATTTAATCTCCTCTGAGGCCGTCAATATCCGACAGCCTCATTTTATTGAAAGTTTCTACTATAATTATCCTCCCACCAGTCTGTTCTGTCAAATTTTTTCTCCTTATGCCGAAATTTTGCCGATATTGTAGTATGCGCAGATTTTTTATTTTGATCTCCTTTTTTACACTAATGATTCTAACACGGCCAGAAACTGTATCCGCCGAAATATACAAAACCGGCGTAACAGCCTCTTATTACGCAGAAGATTTTCATGGTAAAAGAACCTCAAACGGAGAGCGCTTTAATATGAACGATTACACCTGCGCACATAAATCTTTGCCCTTTGGAACAATTCTTAGAGTTACTAATCTTGCAAATGGAAAAACAGTTGATGTCCGTGTAAACGACCGCGGCCCCTTCGTCGCTTCCCGTGAAATAGACCTCTCAAAAGCCGCAGCAATAAAACTCGGAATGATAGGCAGCGGCACCACAAAAGTAAAACTTGAAATAGTAAAAAAAGGAGCAAACACAAAACTAAGTCAGCAGACCGCAGCTTCGGCATCTAAAATTATGGCAAAACTAGGTGGCGGCAACAGTTTGGCAACAGCCGCAAACTCGGCCAGCTCGAAAACCACAGCCTCTCCAAAGAAACCTGCCAACCTCGCCCCTGGAACCTACTGGGACATCCAGCTCGGCGCATTCAGCTCAAAAGAAAATGCAAAAGAATTTGCCCGCAAGCTTTTCCGCGCCGGTTTTAAGAACATAGTTCTCCAGACTTCTGCCAGCAAAGGCATAACCCGAGTAGCAATCAAAGAAATCCCGGCAGAAAAAGTCCGTACCACTCAAGACCGCCTCTCCAGCGCTGGCTTCACAGAACAGACACTGAGGAAAAGAAAATACGAATGATCAAGGCACGCTTCGCTTAAAGCCTTGACTCATTCGTTTTGAGGCTTGGAATTGCATTATCAAGCCTCAAAAAAAAGAGCCCGGAAACGGACTCTTTCTTATGGATTAAACTGCAGCCGAAGGCTGTCAGTTTGAATCTGTTTTTGCACGCACGCGAAGCGTGTCGTGCCATTAAAAGTTTTAGACTGCAGGCGCCAGCCTGTCAGTCTGAAAACGGATTAAACAAGACCCTGTGCAACCATTGCATTAGCAACCTTAACGAAACCAGCAATATTAGCGCCAGCAACGTAGTTAACCCAGTTGCCTTCCTTAGCACCAAACTTAACAGCTGTATCGTAAGCGTTGTTGTGGATGTTAATCATGATGTTGTGGAGCTTCTCGTCAACTTCTTCAGCAGACCAAGCGAGGCGTTCGCTGTTCTGAGACATTTCGAGACCAGATGTAGCAACACCACCAGCGTTAGAAGCCTTTCCTGGAGCGTAAAGAATCTTAGCAGCGAGGAACTTGTTTACAGCATCGATGTTAGATGGCATGTTAGCACCTTCAGCAACAAGCTTTACACCGTTCTTCAAGAGCTTTTCTGCATCTTCACCAAGAAGTTCGTTCTGAGTAGCACATGGGAATGCACAGTCAACCTTAACTTCCCATACCTTCTTTCCAGCATAGTACTTAGCGTTAGGGAACTTCTTAACATATTCAGAAATACGACCGCGTTTTTCACCCTTGAGCTTCTTAACCCAGTCAAGTTTCTTCTGTGTAATACCTTCTTCATCATAGATATATCCGTCAGAATCAGAAAGTGTAACAACCTTAGCACCAAGTTGAATAAGCTTTTCAGCAGCGTACTGAGCAACGTTTCCTGAACCTGAAACTGAACATACTTTTCCTTCGAAGTTGTCGCCAACTTTCTTGAGCATTTCCTGAGCAAAGTAGATAAGACCATAACCTGTAGCTTCTGTACGAATCAAAGAACCACCGAATGAAAGTCCCTTACCTGTGAGAACTCCAGTGTACTCGTCGCGGATTCTCTTGTACTGACCAAAGAGGTAACCAATTTCGCGACCACCAACGTTCTTATCACCAGCTGGAACGTCTGTATCAGCACCAATGTGGCGATAAAGCTCAGTCATGAAAGACTGACAGAAACGCATAACTTCTTTATCTGATTTTCCATGTGGATCGAAGTCAGAACCACCCTTTCCACCACCCATTGGGAGAGTTGTAAGAGAGTTCTTAAGAACCTGTTCAAATCCAAGGAACTTAAGTACAGAAAGGTTTACTTCCTTAGAGAAGCGGAGACCTCCTTTGTAAGGTCCAATTGCACTGTTGTACTGTACGCGGAATCCACGGTTTACGTGATACTTACCTTTGTCGTCCATCCAAGGTACTCTGAACTGAATAACGCGCTCTGGCTCTACAAGTCTTTCGAGAATTGCGTTTGGCTCAAGCTCTGGCATTTTTGCAACTACTGGATCGAGAGTTGTCAAAACTTCCTCAACTGCCTGAAGGAATTCAGGTTCGTTAGCGTTCTTTGCTTTTACTTCTTCCCATACACGGTTTACGTAAGCATTTTTCATTTCTATTTACTCCTCGGCAAACACAAAATCTGCATTTAGACATCATTCTGCATAATTATGCATTTCCAAGGTATAAATATACCACAAACCGCGTTTCTATGAAAAGTAGTAAAACCCAAATTCAGCCCGAATTTCGTTAATTTTTATTAAAGTTTTGAAGTAAAAATGAAGACAAAAAAAGGAGGGGGAAGCCTTCCCCCGCTCTTATCGACAAAGGGGTCTCCCCTTAAAAACCCCTTCTCCACTCCGGAGGTTCGCCGTCATCAGCCCAGTATTCATCTAACTCTGCAATTTTATCATTTTTCAATTTTATAAAACTCACTACATGAAAAGAAGATCCATCATCAGCAGAAACAACATGACCTGCAAGAATTATTGTCTCGCCTGCTTTTTCAATACGTTCAATTTCACCTTTCCATTTTCCAGGATAATCACAATTCACCCGAACATATTCCAAAACAGAAAACTGCTCATTAGTACAATGCCATCTGATAACCGCATCATCTGTAAAAAAAGATGGAAGTTTTTCTCTGTTCTGAAGAATCACAGCATTCCAAAACTCTTCAACTTTCAATCTTTCACCCCTCTATCCGTCCAGATGTGCGCTCAATATACCGCTCCAGTCCAGACCGGCCGTCGGCATTCAAAGCTGTAACTTTTTCATTTTTTATTCTATCATCTGAATCCAATTTAAACAATCTGCATTCATTTTTTGAATGTGCTCGTATGCATTAACTTTCTGGCGTTTGCCACTGAGCAGTGTTGTCAAAACTGGAGAAATCAAAGAAATATCGCAAAGCCCCATGTGAACAGTCCCTTCATAATAAATATTTGTATACAAAGGATTATTGCTTTCTAAGAACTTTGCATTATTTTTGTAATCTTTTCTTTGCTTCAAAATCGGATAACTTGAATCAGAATATACATTCAAAAGAGGAACAGTATAATCGCTGTCATCAAAAACAATTTCACCTTCCGAGTTTTCATAAACATCTGCCATAAAAGGAGACTCAAGTGCAATAGCCCCAATAACATCAGTTCTTGAACGAGCCATAGCATATGCTGCAGAACCACCAAGAGAATGGCCGAACATAATAAAATTAACAGGACCATTCTTTTCCATGTAGTCATCCATAACTGCATTCAAATCTGCTTTTCTGATTCTCATCCATTCTGAAAAGACTTTATATGTAGTTTTCCAGTCTTTATCCGGGTCAATTGAAGATGACTGTTTTAGAAACTCTTTACTCAAACCCGTTTTTCTTCCATCTTCATAAACCATGCTGGAAGCCTGGCCCGGATGCACAACAGCAAGTACTGTATATCCATGACTGGCGAGTTCTTTATAAAATGTACCGTTATTATCCACAGTTCCGCCTGAACCATGAGTCGCAATTACAACAGGATGATTTTCACTGCATTCAAGAGGCTGCCATTTTCTAACCTGAAGCTGACGCAGACTTCCATCATTCAAATATGGATCAACCTGATTTTCAGTTACCCAATAATCAGTCGAGGAAAACTGATATTTTCCTGTTACAGAAATTTGTTTTGCAGGTGGAAAAATTGCAAAGAAAATAGTCAGAATAAATATTATTATAAAAGAAAAAACAAAAAGAACCCGACAACTCTTTTTAACATTCTTTTTTTTCAGACTTTTCTTTACAAGAAAAAAGAGAACCAGTTCAACAATAAGTAACAGTAAAAAAACAATCATGTTGTGCACCTTTTTTAATAGCTATTTACTATTATAACACCTGATGCATAGCAATTTGTTACATATTGAAATTAAAAAAGCAAAGATTAACTTTCAAACACCAGTCGGCCATCTATAAAGAGATATTTTACCTTACCAGTAAGTGTACGGCCTTCAAATGGAGTTGCCTTTCCTTTACTGTAGAATTTAGAACTGTCTACTGTCCATTCTTCATCCGGATCTACAATTGTGAGGTCTGCATCGTAGCCGGCTCTCAAAAGTCCCTTATGAAGTCCAAGCAGACGAGCCGGAGCAGCCGACATCAACTGACTTAAGCGGCGTGGATTAAACTGATTGTCTTTTACGAGAACGCTGTTACATACGCCGTAAGCAGTTTCAAGACCAGTGAAACCAGGAGCACCTGCAGCTTTATCATCCAGCGTATGAGGAGCATGATCAGTAGAAATTACATCAACAGTTCCATCGCGGAGTGCTTCAAGTACAGCAACGCGGTCATCCTCGCTGCGCAATGGTGGATTTACAAGAGCTCTGATATATGGTTCATCTGTTCCACAAAGAGCAAGATGATGTGGTGTTACTTCACAGGAAACAGAAAAGCCTTTTTCGGTTCTTGTAGTTGGAGCAAACTTTTCGCCGTCTTCAAATGCCTGATATGCAGCATCTGCTTCGTCTGCGTTATAATCCATTTCTTCATCATAAAGTTCATTCTTTGCTTCACGAACTGCATTGATAGAAACTGCAGTACTTACGTGAGCAATATGAACATGGCAGTCAGCCTCTTTTGCAAGCATGATGTTACGAACTGTTGCTACATCTTCAGCAAGGGCAAGGATTTCGTTTGCTTTAGTCAAAGCTAAATCAATGCGGTCCAAAGCTTCAGCATTTGCTTCGTCATCAGCATCAAAATCTTCATCGCCGGTTCCCCATGCAGAAAGACCAACGCCCTTCATAATTTCAAGAGCTTCTGCACGGAATGGTTTTGCCAGTGGACCGAGAGTCATATCTTCACTGTGACAGCTTACAATCAGACCTTTTTCACCAGCCTTAGTCATTGCTTCAAGCATAACACCAGAAGTTGGAACATCACGGCCATCTTCGGTAATTACCGGAACATATTGTTTTTCTACAAAATCAAGATGAGAAGTATCTGTGCCTCCAAAATTCTTTGTAAGACTTACTGTCTGAAAAAGATGTGTAAGCCCGATTGCTGCAGCTTCCCGCTCAATCTTCATTGCCATTTCAATAGAAGAAACAACAGGATTTGTATTTGGCATTGCAACGATGGTACCGTAACCACCAGCAGCAGCTGCGTGAAGTCCGGAGGTCAAATCCTCTTTCTGAGTTTGTCCCGGATAACGCAGATGTACATGCATATCAATAAAAGCAGGAGTCAGAGTAAGTCCATGCGCATTATGGAGTTCGATTGAAGTCTTTTCATCAACTCCGTCTTCGGCAAGTACTGAGTGTGCCATTTTTTCGAGAGTCTCTGAATTGGTGTAATAGCCCTGAAATACAGAACGAATCTTTCCGTCCATTACAAGAACAGCACCTGGAGTGTCCATACTTTCGTCCAGAAGACGCGCATTATAAATTAAAACTACTCTGCTCATATTTTTTCCTTATTTATTCTTGCCACCAGCCAAATATAATGTATCGCAATATTCGCAGCGGTAAACACCTTTTGATTTATCTGTAAGAATAAAAGTTGGTTTTACATAATGCTCAGTCTGTGTAATACAGCGTGGATTCTTGCATTTGAAAACACCCTGTACACGACTTGGAAGTTCCATGTTGATTTTGCGTACGATTTTTTCGTTTTCAATTACGTTTACGCAGATATCCGGATCAATAAAACCGAGCACTGAATAATCAATATTGATAATATTATCGATTTTGATGATATCCTTTTTGCCAGACTTTTCAGAAGAAACATTCTGAATGAGGCAGGATGTAAAAGGAGCTTTATCGAGTCCGAGCCACTGGTAGATTTCCCAGCCAGAACCGGCATGAATGTGATCTATAACAAGTCCGTTTTTAATTGTATTTACGTTCAACATTTTCCCCTCCTCCTTAATCAATAGCTCCAGTTATCTTCGCAATCAAAGCCATTCTTGCGTACATACCGTACTTAACCTGCTTAAAGTAAGCGGCGCGTGGGTCGTTATCAACTTCTGGTGTAATTTCGTTTACGCGAGGAAGTGGATGAAGAACGATCATATTCTTGCGTGCAAGCTTCATTTTCTCTGAATCAAGAATGTAGCTGTCCTTAAGACGGATATAATCCTGTTCGTTGAAGAAGCGCTCCTTTTGAACGCGGGTCATGTAAAGCACGTCGAGCTGGTCGATTACGGCGTCGAGGCTCTCAACAATTTCATACTGAACGCCGGCCGGCTCAAGAACGTTTGTAATCAGATAGTCCGGAACGCTGAGCTCCTTTGGACTGATGAAGATGTATTTATTTCCCTTAAAGTGACGGAGTGCTTCGGCAAGTGAGTGAACTGTACGTCCAAACTTAAGGTCGCCGCAGAAGCCGACTGTATGATTTTCAAGGCCACCAAGCAACTGACGGATTGTTACAAGGTCGGTAAGGGTTTGTGTCGGGTGATAGTGTCCACCGTCCCCGGCATTGATAATCGGGCATGCAGAATACTTGCTTGCAAGCAGCGCTGCACCCTCTTTTGGAGTACGCATTGCAATTACATCGGCATAGCTTGAAACTACGCGGATTGTGTCGGCAAGAGTTTCTCCCTTTACTGTCGAAGTATTGTCGGCATCAGAAAAGCCTTCAACTGAACCGCCAAGTCTAAGCATAGCAGCTTCGAAAGAAAGTCGGGTTCTAGTACTCGGCTCAAAAAAAAGTGTCGCAAGAATTTTCCCGCGACACACGTCTTGAAATGATTTAGGATCAACAATAATCTGTTCAGCCAAAGAACAAATTTCTTCGATTTCAGAAACCGAAAGATCATCCGGCTGAATTAAATGACGACCAGTTAGCATTGGTTACTCCGTATAAATTTTCTTAGATATTATCAAAAAACGGGGAATGTTACAATAATATTTCCATGCATGTTTACTGATTATCCAACTCTACGTTGAGAGTTTTCCAAAAATAAATTGTTAGGATTTTTCACCATCTTCTGATAGTATACAATTACCGCGCGGAATTAAAGGCACTCAAAAGATAAGTGCCCCTAAGGAGATAAAAAAATGAAAAACTCAATTGGAAACAACATCAAATATTACAGAAAGCAGCTTGGTCTTACTCAGGAAGAACTGGCAGGACAGTTGTTTGTAACATCTCAGGCGGTCAGCAAATGGGAAAGTGACGCAGGATTGCCAGATACAGCACAGATTGTTCCGCTTGCAAAAGTCCTTAATATCTCAACAGATGCGATTTTTGGACTTGAGCAGGGAAATTACGATGATCTTGCAGCAGCAAAGGTGCATGAAAAATTCCGCGAACTTCGCAGTCAGATTGATAAAAGAAAGGGTGCGCTGGAATCCTGCGAATATCTTCTTTCTGAATGTGAGGCAAATCCTCTGAACTTTGAAATCTATATGAACTTTGTGCAGAGTGTTGCAAATCTTAGCCGTAACATAGAAAACTTCGGCGAATACAAAAAGGGTATGAACGAAACCTTTGATAAATATTTTGATGAAGCCCTGAAGAAATCAGTTCAGGTAATCAGATACTGCAAGGACAGCAACTGTGTTGAAAAGACTCACTTTGCCCTTTCCTGGCTTTATATACAACGAAAGGAATACGAAAAAGCCCGCGAACATATTGCAAAGCTTCCGAGCGCACACTCAAACATGCTGCGCGAAAGTATTCTTGCAAAACTTGAAGGTTTTGAAAACGGCATAGAAGCCCAGCTCAAGGCGCAGCATAATAACTCGCAGTCGCTTTGTCTTCCTTTCAACAAGGAGTTCGTATATTCTGCAGAAACTTATTTCTGGAATAAAACAGAAAGCACTCCGGCCTATTGTGAATGGGCATTGAACATTATTTTTGCAGTCTGCAAGGATCCGACTATGAAACCATATTGTCAGGGCTTTGTAAAAGATTTGTATGCCTTCAAAATCTGCGCTGAATTAAAGACAGGCCTTGATGAAGCTGCCCGCACAGATTTTGCAGAAGTAAAAAAGCTGATTCTGGACTATGTTGATTTCTGTGCAGCCGAGCTTGAACGGGAAGACCTTCTTGCCTGCTATGATGAAAAAGGACTTCTGAATATGAAGCTCTACACAAAAGAAGATGCCGACCGCCGCATTAAAGAACTTGAAGAAAAAATCAAAAAATGGTGCGGCGAAGAAGCTTTGAAAAAAGTGTTGTAGGAAAAAGCACCGACCATGTAAAACAAAACGCCGCAATCGCTCCTCGCGACTGCGGCGTTTTTTAATACCGTCATCCCGAAACAAGTTCAGCATGACGCGTCAATCATTAAATCTGATCCATTCTGGCAACATCAGCTGTGTAGTCGATTCCTTCTACATCAAAACCGTTTGTTGCGTAGAAATCATGCTTGTAACCAACCAGGTCACAGATTTCTTTGATGTTGTCGTTGTTTACCTTAGACATCAGCTTATCAACTTCGGCCTGAACATCTGCCTGCATTTCCCAGTCGTCTACGCGGATGCGGTTTTCTTCATCAACCGGAACCTTGCCAGCAGCATTGTTTTCACCTGTGTAAAGGCGTTCTGCAAAAAGGCGTTCCATCTGCTCGATACAACCTTCGTGAGTTCCCTTTTCCTTCATAACCTTGAAAAGGATAGAAAGGTAAAGTGAAATGATAGGGATAACAGCAGAAGAACGAGTTACGAGTCCCTTGTTTACAGAAACGTAAGCAGCACCACCGAGTTCCTTAGAAAGCTTCTCATTCAAAGCATGGGCAGTAGCTTCAAGGTGCTTTTTAGCCTGTCCGATAGTTCCATCGCGGTAAATAGCGTGGCTCAACTCTGGTCCGATGTACGAATAAGCAACTGTACGGCAACCTTCTGCAAGAACACCAGCGGCAGCAAGCTGGTCAATCCAAAGCTGCCAGTCTTCGCCACCCATTACTTTTACAGTGTTTGCAATTTCTTCGTCATTTGCAGGTTCAGCAGCAGACTCTTTAAGAGTGTCTGTAAGAATATCAATTCCAAGACCTGCGTATGTTTTACCAATTGGTTTGATAACTGATTTATAAAGTACGTGAGCACCAGTTTCGCTGTTAGGGTCAATCTTATCCGGGTCGCTGCGCACCGGTGAAGCCAAACTGTAAACGATAAGGTCGAACTTCTTTCCAGCCTTCTTTGCTTCATCAATAATCATTTTGCGTGTTTCGTGACTGAAAGCATCTGCAGAGAAAGTCTCTGTAAACAAGCCTTCTGCCTTAGCAGCGCGGTCGAATGCGAGGTTGTTGTACCAGCCTGGTGTACCGCCCTTAGTTTCTGTTCCGGCCTTTTCAAAAGAAACACCGATAGTATCTGCACCGTATTCGAAAGCTGCAGAGATGCGTGAAGCAAGTCCGTAACCTGTAGAACATCCCAAAACAAGAACGAACTTAGGACCGTTTCCGCCCTCTTTCAAGCTCTTTGTTCCGCGCTTAGCCTTCTGTGCTTTTACATAAGCAATCTGATTTTCAACTTCCTTAGCGCATCCAAGAGGATGAGCGTTAAGACACATGTTAGAACGAACCATTGGTTTGATTATCATAATTTACCTCTATATCTTCTTTAATATAATACATCCGTTATGACCGCCAAAGCCGAGTGAACAGCTGGCAGTTGCATTGATTTCACAAGACACGCCTTTGTTTGGTGTGTAGTCCAGGTCGCAGCCATGCTCTAAGTCCGGCTCGTCCAGGTTGATTGTCGGCGGAACAAAATTATCTTCCATTGCCTTGATACACATAATTGCTTCAATAGAACCAGCTGAACCAACCATGTGCCCAATTTCACTCTTAGTAGAAGAGATGTGGAGTTTCTTTGCATCCTCTCCGAATACACTCTTAATCATCAAAGTTTCTGCAGTATCATTTGCAGAAGTAGAAGTTCCGTGAGCATTGTAGTACTGAATATCAGATGGCTTCATGCCGGCATCTTCAAAAGCACGCTTCATGGCAAGAGCACCACCGCTTCCATCCTCACGAGGAGCAGTAATGTGGTAAGCATCTGAACTTGCACCGTAACCAGCAACTTCAGCATAAATCTTAGCACCGCGAGCCTTTGCGTGCTCATACTCTTCAAGAATCAAAACAGCAGAACCTTCAGCCATTACAAAACCGCTGCGGTTCTTATCGAATGGACGGCTTGCCTTTTCCGGCTCATCATTAAAACTTCTTGTCAAAGCAGAAAGTGCCTGATAACAGCCGATATTAAAACCTGTAATATTAGCATCAACACCGCCAGCAAAACAAACGTCGAGACGGCCGCTGCGAATCATATCAAGTGAAAGTCCAAGAGCATCAGTTCCAGAAGCACAAGCTGTAGACAAAGTCCATGAAGGACCGTAAATCTGAAAGTGCATTGCAACACCGGCAGAAGCTTCGTTATTCAAAACAAAAGGAGCTGTTAAAGGTGGAATGCGGTCTACACCACTTGCAGGATCCAGATATTTTTTATAAGCAGTTTCCAAATCATCAGAAAGACCAATACCAACGCCAGTTACAATACCAGCTTTTTCATCTTTAAGATTATCAGCAGTAAGTCCGGCATCTGCAGCAGCTTCAATACTTGCACCAAGCAGGAACTTGCTCATACGGCTCATTTTGCGAGCCAGTTTGCGGTCTACACCATAATTATTTATATCAAAATCTTTAACTTCACCTGCAATCTGCACCTGATGTTTAGAAGCATCAAAAAGTGTGATTTTTGTAATTCCACTTTTTCCGTTCTTTACATTTTCCCATGCAGTTTTTACATCGTTTCCAACAGAAGAAACGCAACCCAATCCTGTTACAACAACTCTGCGTTGTGCCATTTAATACCTCAAAAAATAAAAAAGATGAATTAGTATAGCATATAAGATGAGATAATAAAACAGTACATTTCTTTGACATTTTTGTCAATAATGTCAAGATAAATCACCCAATAATTCAAAAGGAGATTTATCTTGTCTTTATTTACAATATGAGCCTATAATTAACAAATGACCACAACGGTGGCGCTGCAAAGATGCGCGGAATATGATTTTGATAAGGTTCTCGAATGTATTCATGTGATGTTTGAACTTGTTCCGCCTCCAGATGTCCATGGCAAAACAGTTCTTCTTAAACCGAATATTCTTTATCCAAAGTCTCCGGACCTTGCAGTGTGTACGCATCCGGTTGTAGTTGGTGCTGTGGCCCGGGCTTTTAAAGATCTCGGCGCTGCCCGCGTAATTGCCGGAGAATCCCCTGCTATCGCTAATTCTACAATGGCTGCAAAGGTTACCGGCATGTACGATCAGGTTGTCAGTAATGGCGGAGAATGGGCTGATTTTAAGACACCCGACGTAGTAGCCTGTCCAGACGGTAAAATAGTAAAAAGCTTTAATTTTGCGAAACAATTTCTTGAAGCCGATATTATAGTTTCAGTTGCAAAGCTAAAAAGCCATCAGCTTATGGCTTATACCGGCGCAATGAAAAATCTTTTCGGTCTGATGATAGGACTTGAAAAAGCAGAACAGCACTACCGTTTCTCCAACAAAGCTGATTTTGCAGCTTTTCTTACAGACCTCAATATTGCTGCAAAACCTCAGTATGCAATTATGGATGCAATAGTGGGAATGGAAGGGCCCGGCGGACCTGGTGGTGGAGCCCCGATAAAACTCGGGTTCCTCGCCGCCTCGGACAATATTTTAGCCCTGGACTGGAAATGTTCGGAACTCGTAGGCTATAATCCTCATCTCATTGCAAATCTCGAAGATGCCCTAAAACGCAGCCTCTGGCTCAAATCAGAAAAAGAAATAAAAACAGCAGGAGCCTCAGAAGACACCTGCCGCTGTACAACTTTCAAAATAGTAAAAGAACCAAGCGAAACACTGCAGAAAATGATGCCTCGCTGGCTCAACCTTATTGCAACTCCACTTCTCACAAAAACACCGCGTTTTAATGCCCGCAAGTGTAAAAAATGCGGCCGCTGCGAACAGATTTGTCCCGCACACCTCATAAAAATGAATGGGCCGGACGATTCCGCCCAGCTGAACGACAAACAAAAATGTCTGCACTGCTTCTGCTGCCACGAAATCTGCCCGAACGACGCAATAAAACTTAAGCGTTTTTAGATATTTGCCAGTTCGTCCTGACCAATCATTCTGATACCGTTCTGATCACAAACCTTTTCAGTTTCAGGAACATCAGTACAACGGATAATCATATAAGCCGAACCAGACTTACGTCCAGTAAAGCCGTACATATATTCAACGTTGCGTCCGTTATCAGCAAGAATCTTAAGAATCTTATTCAAACTTCCAGCCTCATCCGGAATCTCAACGGCAATTACCGGAGTAGATTTTACGATATAGTGAGAACGCTCAAGCGCCCCCATAACCTGCTCTACGTTTTCTACAATAATACGTGCAATTCCAAAGTCGTTAGTATCTGCAAGGCTGATAGCACGAATATTAATATTATGAGTTGCCAGAACGTTAGTAAGCTCCGACAGTGCATTCTTTCTGTTTTCGATAAAAATTGAAATCTGGTTAATAGTCATAGTTTATTCTCCTTATGTAGGGGAAAGCCTTCCCCTCGCTCGCACTTGCGTTGCTCGCTACCCCTTCTAGCGGGGACACCCCGCAACGCCCCGCCGTTAATCATGAAGCTTACGTGTATCAATTACACGCTTAGCCTTACCTTCACTTCTTGCGATAGACTTCGGTGCCACTAATGTAACCTTAGCCTTAATCTGAAGAACACTCAAGAGTGCGCTCTCAAGCTGTTTTTCCTGCTTATTGATTTCAGAAACAACGTCGCTGAACTTCTCGGCTGTCATCTCAACCTTAATTTCGAATGTATCAGTGTTGTTTACGCGGCCAACATGAATCTCGTAGTTTGCAGGGTAACCGTTCTGCATGAGAACACCCTCAATCTGACTTGGGAATACGTTTACACCACGGATAATAAGCATATCATCAGTACGTCCCATAGGCTTACTCATACGAACGAAAGTACGACCGCAGGCACAAGGAGCACGGTTCAAAACGCCGATATCCTTTGTGCGGAAGCGCATCAATGGGAATGCCTGCTTTGTGATTGCTGTGAATACAAGCTCACCCTTCTCGCCATCTGGAAGTCTCTTTCCAGTTTTTGGATCAATAGTTTCGATAATGAAGTGGTCTTCGTTTACGTGCATACCAGCCTGTTCCTGACACTCATAAGCAACGCCAGGTCCCATAACTTCAGTAAGACCGTAAATATCATAAGCCTTAAGGCCGAGAGATTTTTCAATGTCGCGGCGCATTTCTTCAGTCCAAGGCTCAGCACCAAAAATACCAGCCTTAAGATGAATATCATCTGGAGTGAGTCCCATATCCTTAAGGGTTTCGCCAAGGTATGCAGCATAGCTTGGAGTACAGAACAGAATTGTAGATTTCAAATCCTGCATAAAAGTAATCTGGCGCTGTGTGTTACCAGATGAAATTGGAATAACCTGAATACCAAGTTTTGTTGCACCACCATGAACACCAAAGCCACCAGTGAAAAGTCCGTAGCCGTAAGCGTTCTGTGCAATATCATTTTCATCACAGCCGATTGCTACGAGCTGACGTGCAGTACAGTCATCCCAAATGTCGAGATCTTCTTTTGTATAACCTACAACAATCTGCTTACCAGTAGTTCCAGATGAAGCGTGAATACGAACAACCTTGCTCATTGGAACAGCGAAAAGTCCATATGGGTAAGTTGCACGGAGATCATCCTTACAGGTGAACGGAATCTTATCAAGATCATCGAGTCCCTTAATATCGTCTGGAGTTACACCTGCTTCCTCGCAGCGCTTTCTGTAATATTCAACATTCTCATAAACATGGCGGAAATTTTTAGCCAGTCTTTCGCCCTGAAGCTTACGAAGCTCCTCAAGTGGCATACATTCTGATTCTTTCTGATAATATTTTAAATTCATAGAATTCTCCTAAAACAACGTCATGCTGAACCCTTCGCAGCATAGCTGCTCGGAGACTCGCTAAAAATAGTCCACTGGACTATTTTTGCCCTGCTACGCAGTGCCGCTCCCTATGTTTCAGCATCTTTTTTACAGGCCCTGAAACGAGTTCAGGATGACGTTTTTTATTTTTGTTTTTAATGTAAAAAGATTAGTTACCGTGCACTGTTCAATGGAACGCATTGCACAAAAAAAATAGAGAAGTTCGCCCTTAGGCGAAAAAGAAATAAAAGGAAAAGAAGCGGCTCTTAAGTAGGCCTGTAATTCTTAACATATACTGAATATTACCACGCTTAGAGCCGCTTGTAAAGATTAAAACAAAAAATTATTAGAATCTGATATTCATAACTGTAATATCATCTGGCAGCAGTGAATGCTGAATCCAGTCTGTTACAGCTTTTTCGATAGCCTTTTCTGCAGAATAAACATCAGTATTGAACAGTTCTCCAAAGAATGCCTTTGTACGAGCCTCATCATAACGCTCACCATCATCGCTCTGCATATCAGTAAAACCATCTGAATACAAATCTATCTGAAGACCGTTTTTCAGTGGCATCTTATAAGGACCTTTCTTATCTCCTGTAATTGCATCAGCAACTGCGCCCATTCCAAACGGAGGAAGTGTTGGAACAAGAGTAGCAACACGGCCTTTTCCTGCTTCATCTTTCAAATATGCAAAAACATTTGTATGTCCACAGTTAAATACGTTTACTGATTTTGCTTTATAATCTACACAACAAATTGCGCCAGTAATAAAATTACCAACCGGAACAATTTCTTTTAAGAAGTTATCCAGCATTACAACAAGCTGACTCGCATTCAGCTTTGAACAATCCTGCATTGCAAGCATAGAAAAAATCGAACCGAGAGTAACTGTCAAAAGAGCTGCAGAAACATTCTTTCCAGAAACATCAAAACTTCCAATCAGATATCGGCCTTCACAAAGCTCCTGAGCAATATAATAATCGCCACCAACAGCATTTGCCATTTTGTTCCATATACATACATCAAAAGGAAACTTCTTTGTATCAGAATTCTTTTTAAGCATGTTCTGCTGAATGGCGGCAGCCTTTTCAAGATCCTGAGCACGAAGTTCTTCAAGCTTTGCATTCATTTTGGCAATAGATACAATGCCATAAAAGCTTCTGTTATTTATGAGAACAATAATATGTTTGATTTCAACACTGATTGCAGTTTCATTTACCTTAGCCGCAACCTTTTCAATAAAGTCACTACAATTTAAGGTAAACGGACATTCCTTTACATAATCACCACAAGTCTTTGAACCAAATAGTTTAAAACCAGAACCAGAGCTGCGTTCAAGAGCATCTCGTTCAACAACACCTATTACAGCATCATCTTTTTCAATTGGAACCGCCGTTAGATCCGGCTGCTGCTCAAACATTTCGAGCACAGTATCAAGGCTTGCTCTGCTGCTTACAGGCTCA